>NZ_VIUJ01000003.1:0-333535 GCF_007993905.1 Pseudomonas sp. SJZ077 | reverse complement strand
GAGGCGAAATCTCCCACAGTCTGTACTGCGTCAACAGTCAGAATCGAGCCTTGTCCCTCCTCCTCCCTTCAAGTCCTACCATACAAGCGAGCCTGCTCGCGAAGGCTGTAGCCGTCGCCACAGATGAGGTGCGGCAACCATCCATTCGCGAGCAGGCTCGCTCCTACATTGATCAGAAGTGGAAGTTGGTGCTCAGCAATGCCGTGCGGCCAGCCGCCTGGTTGGCGAAGTGGGTCGAGAAGGCTTTGTCGTAGTAGGTTTCGTCGGTCAGGTTCTGCACGTTCAGTTGCAGATCGACGTTTTTGCTCAACTTGTAGGCAGCCATTGCGTCGTAACGAACATAGGACTCGACCATGGTGGTGTTGGCCACGCTGCCGAAGACGTCGTCGACATAGAACGCACCACCACCGATGGTCAGCTTCGGCGTGACCTGATAGGTCGTCCACAGGCTGGCACTGTTTTTCGGGGTGTTCGGCAGTTCGTTGCCATCGTTGGCTTTACCCAGCGGGCCGCCGTCGACTTGCTCGCTGTCCATGTAGGCGTAACCGGCGAAGACTTGCCATTTTTCGGTGATCTTGCCGCTGGCCGACAATTCGATGCCCTGCACGCGGGTTTTACCGGCGTTTTCATAGGACGTGGTGTCGACCTGGACGCGGGCGTTGTCTTTCTCGGTGCGGAAGATATCGGCGGTCAACGACAGGCGATCGTTCAGCAAGTCCCACTTGGTGCCGATTTCGTAGTTCTTGGTGGTTTCCGGCTCCATGTCGCTGCTCAGCAGATTGCCGTTGCGATCCGGCGTGCCGCCCAACGGGTTGCCTTCCTGACCTTCGCCCAGCGTGTTGCCCGGTGGCGTGGCGGAGGTGGCGTAGGACGCGTAGATGCTGCCGTTTTCGGCCGGTTTGTAAACCACGCCGAACTGGCCGGTCACGAACTCGCTGACGTCATCCCCTTTGGACGTGGTCACGCTGGATGCGTTGTAGGTTTTGTATTTGGTGTCGAAATGGTCGTAACGCAGGCCCATGTTCACCAGCCATTGCTCGGACAACTCTAGGGTGTCGAACACATACAACGCGTAGGTATCGGACTCGGTATCAGTGCCGGCGTAGTTCCGCGAGATCGCACCGTTCCATGGGTCATTCGGGTTCGGGTTGGCCAGCGAGGTGCAGTTGTAGCCGCTTGGCGCGCCGATCAGTGCCGGCGAGCAGTTGGTGGTCGACGCCGCGGTTCTCGGGGTGGTGTCGACGTTGACGTTGTACGAGGATTTCTGGCTTTCCTCGCGGCTCAGCTCGATGCCGGTGGCGAAGCTGTTCTTGAAGCCCGCAATGTAGACGTCACCAAACAGATCGGTCTGGTTCGTGGTGGTCTCGGTGTTGCTCACGCGGGTGTTGGCCCGGCGCCAGACGCTGCCGTTGTTCACGTTGCCCTTGCTGTCGTCCGGCTGGGTCAGGATGTAATCCTGCATGCTGCTGCCGTGGCGCAGGGTGTTCTTGACGGTCAGCGCATCGCTCAGGTCGTGCTCGATGGCAAAGGTTGCCGTGTCGGTGCGGCCCTTGCGGAAATCGCGATCCAGCCCGTAGAAGTTGCTGTGATCGCCGCCGGCGAACGGCTTGTCCGGATTCGACTTGGTGCGGGCGGCGGAACCTGCGACAGGGATGGTGTACGGAATGCCCGAGTCTGGCGTGTCGTTGCTTTCCAGATGGTAGTAATCGAGGTTGACCCGGGTGTCGGTGCCCAGGCCGAATGCCAGCGACGGCGCGATGCCCCAGCGGTCGTAATCGACGCTGTCACGGCCGGCGACATTGCTTTCGTGGCTCATCAGGTTCAGACGGCCAGCGGCGGTGTCGGTGAACTGGTAGTTGCCGTCCAGGGTGTAACGCTGGGTCTGGTCCGAACCCCAGGTAAAACCACCGTCGAACGAGTCGCCCAAGTGGGCCTTTTTGCTCACCAGGTTAATGCTGCCGCCCGCCGCGCCACGGCCGCCAATGGCCGAGTTCGGACCTTTGCTGACTTCGATGGACTCTACGGCGAAGATCTCGCGGCTCTGCGAACCGGTGTCACGCACGCCGTCCAGATAGGTGTCGCCCTGAGCGTCGAAACCACGAATGAACGGACGGTCGCCTTGTGGGTTTCCACCTTCACCGGCACCAAAGGTGATGCCCGGAACGGTGCGCAGCGCATCCTGCATATTGAGGGCGCCGGTGTCCTTGAGCACTTGCTGCGGGATGACGGTGACCGAGCGCGGTGTGTCCACCAGCGGTGCGGTGTACTTGGGCGAGGAGGCTTTTTCAACGTTGTAGGAAGTCGCATCCTGGGCTTCGCCAGTGATGGAGGTCGCCCCCAGGGAAATCGCATTGCCCGGCGCTTTTTCGTCGGCCTTTTCGGCTGCGAAAACCATGTGGCCGGCAGAACCGGCCGTGATCGCCACGCCAATTGCAGACGCGAGCAAACGCGGTGAACTGACCGGTAAATGTGAGTGTTGGCGTGACATGTGAATTCCCCTCCCCAAGGATTTGAGGCCGCGGAATATAGGGTAGACGCGTATTTGTATCAATTGCGAAACGTTACTATTCGCGAGGAATTTACATTCTTTACAATTTGACCTTACGGTTTTTGATGATTCGTTCGTCGCGGGGTTTTACACAGTCAATAAGAATCAATACCATTGCCGCCTCTTTACCTCCAGGTGTCCTCCCATGCTGCTGCACATTCCCGGCGTGTTCGCGAAAGAAGAAGTGCAGCGCATTCGCGAGGCTCTGGAGCAGGCGGATTGGGCCGATGGCAAAATCACCGCCGGCTACCAGTCGGCCAAAGCCAAGCACAACCTGCAGTTGCCTGAAGGTCATCCGCTGGCCAAGGAAGTGGGGGCGGCGATGCTTGAGCGGCTGTGGAAAAATCCGCTGTTCATGTCCGCGGCTTTACCGCACAAAGTGTTTCCTCCGTTGCTGAACTGTTACACGGCGGGCGGCAGTTTCGACTTCCATATCGACAACGCCGTGCGTCAGCCCAAGGGCGGTATCGAGCGGGTCCGCACCGACCTGTCGGCGACGCTGTTTTTCAGCGAACCGGAGGACTATGACGGCGGCGAACTGGAAATCCAGGACACCTTCGGCACCCAGCGCGTGAAATTGCCGGCCGGCGACATGGTTTTGTATCCCGGCACCAGTCTGCACAAGGTCAACGCCGTCACCCGCGGCACCCGCTATGCGTCGTTCTTCTGGACCCAAAGCCTGGTGCGCGAAGACAGTCAGCGCGCATTGCTGTTCGAGATGGACGGGGCGATCCAGCAATTGACTCAGGACATGCCCGATCACCCGTCGTTGATCCGCCTCACGGGCACATATCACAACCTGTTGCGTCGTTGGGTCGACGTATGAGTTTCCAATTGCGCCGCGAGGAAGTCCTCGACGGTGATTCGCTCAAAGCCATGCTGGAAGAAAGCCCCGCTCGTGCAGCCCAGGCGATTCTGATCGCTGCCCGTGAAAACATTCTCGATGCTCAAGCCTTGCTCGGGCAGATTCTGCTGGACGGGAATGGCATCGGGCAGGACCAGCCGCTGGCCGTGCGCTGGTTCGGGATTGCCGCCCGGCGCGGGCATCTGATGGCGCGCAACATGCTCGGTCGTTGTCATGAACATGGCTGGGGGTGTGCGGCAGACGCTTCGGTTGCCGCGCAGCATTATCGAATCGCCGCCGACGCCGGGCTGGATTGGGCGATGTACAACTACGCCAATCTGCTGGCGACCGGGCGAGGTGTGATGGAGGATCAGGTGCAAGCGCTGAGTTTTTATCGTCGCGCCGCAGAACTGGGCCATGCGAAGTCGATGAACCTGTTCGGTCGTTATCTGGAAGAAGGACGGGGCTGTCCGGCGGATCCGCAAGCTGCGCGTGAGTGGTATCGACGCTCGGCGGTCGGTGGTGATTTTCGTGGGCAGTTCAGTCATGCCGCTGTGCTGGCCGACGAGGGGCATATCGAAGAAGCGCTGGGTTGGTTACGCAAGGCGCGGGACGGCGGAAATATAAATTTCCTGCGGGTGGCGAGTCAGACGTTGTTGACTGCGCAGAACGGGCAAGTTCGCGAATTGGCTACCGATTACGCTCAGCGCTGCGCCGACCTTGAGCGGGAGCTCGTCCCCCTGCAAGCGCTGTAGAGTGCCGGGGGAGAGGATTTCAGACACAAAAAAGCCCATGACACGTCATGGGCTTTTTGATTGTCGCTTTAGCGCTTACAGGTAAAACGATTTCAACGGCGGGAAGCCATTGAATTCAACCGCGCTGTAACTGGTGGTGTAGGCACCGGTCGACAGCCAGTACAGACGATCACCGATGGCCAGGTTCAGCGGCAGACCGTACTTGTAGTTCTCATACATGATGTCGGCGCTGTCGCAGGTTGGGCCGGCGATGACCACTTCTTCCATCTCGCCTTTCTTCTCGGTCCAGATCGGGAACTTGATCGCTTCGTCCATGGTTTCGATCAGGCCGGAGAACTTGCCCACATCCGTATAAACCCAACGCTCGACGGCGGTACGGGATTTACGCGCCACCAGCACCACTTCACTGACCAGGATGCCGGCGTTGGCGATCAACGAACGGCCTGGCTCCAGGATGATTTCCGGCAGGTCATCACCGAAGTCTTCCTTGAGGAAACGGATGATTTCTTCGGCGTAGGTTTCCAGGCTGTTGGTGCGAGTGATGTAGTTGGCCGGGAAGCCGCCGCCCATGTTGATCAGCTTGAGGTGGATGCCGTCTTCTTCTTTCAGGCGTTCGAAGATCACTTTGACCTTGGCGATCGCCGCGTCCCAGACGCTGATGTCGCGCTGTTGTGAACCGACGTGGAACGAGATGCCGTAAGGCACCAGGCCCAGGTCGCGGGCGAGGATCAGCAGGTCCATGGCCATGTCGGTCTGGCAGCCGAATTTGCGCGACAAAGGCCAGTCAGCCGTGGTCGAGCCTTCGGTGAGGATGCGCACGTAGACTTTCGAACCCGGCGCAGCCTTGGCAATGTTGCGCAGGTCTGCTTCGGAGTCGGTGGCATACAGACGCACGCCCTTGTCGTAGAAGTAGCGGATGTCCTTGGATTTCTTGATGGTGTTGCCGTAGCTGATGCGATCCGGGCCAACGCCCTGGTTCATCACTTTGTCGAGCTCGTAGATCGACGCGATGTCGAAGTTCGAGCCTTTCTCTTTGAGCAGGTCGATGATTTCGACGGCCGGGTTGGCCTTGACCGCGTAGTAGACCTTGGCGAATTCGAAACCGGCGCGCAGGTCGTCATAGGCCTGGCTGATCATCGCGGTGTCGATCACCACGAACGGGGTTTCTTGTTTGTCGGCAAACGCCTTCATTTTGTTGAAGGTATCGCGCGCGAAATAGTCTTCGACGTTGATCGACATGCTGGGAACTCCTACTGGCAAACTGTAATTAACAATGGGTGCGAGGGTGTGTCATCAATGAAATCACTCGTGATTTCATTGATGACACACCCTCCTGAACGTCCTCCGTATCCCCACTTTGGTTCGCCTACTTCCCAAGGCATGTCGCCGAAAGCAAAAAGGCCACGGGAGGCGGTGCTTTCCCTTGGCCTTGCTGTCTCGTCGTCAGTACTTGAGCCGGATGGATCGTTTCCAGCATGGACGTTCGGCGCGAACTTTAGGGCGTGAGGGGCTTGAGATCAACAAAAAATGTCGCGTTTTTGCACGCTTCCGTCGTGCGGCCCTGGATAGCTACTGATGTAACCGACCTGCATGACAGTGTGATGTTCCCTTGGTAGGGAAATTTGAGGGGGGCAGCGGGATTTGTGGTGCGCCATCACGATTCTGCTCGCGAAGGCACTAGATCCGGCGACAGCAGGGTTGGCCGACCCTTAGGTACTTGCCCAAACACCGGTAACTCTCTAATTGTTGAGTTATCTTCATGCGGATCCCCTCCACGGAAACAAATTGAGCACCGCATAAGTAATGATCGTTTGAATATCTCTCTATAGTCGAAAAGGTTATTTAAACTTTCCGGGTGTTTCAAAAATGATATTAAAACCTGCTGTAACCTGTTGTTTGTGTCAGTAGATCGCTCTCCTCATCTATCCGATACTCCAGATCGAAAGCGAGTTGAAAATTTTGGTCGAATGGAATTCGCTCGTACGGTCATAGATGCATTGCCATTATTAGGGTGAGTACTTCCCTGCGCGTTTTAGTGTGTCGGATTTCGCACGTGTCATGCGTTTTCCTAAATAACGCAATGGGAGACTAATGTGTTTAATAATGTATTGTTAAAAGCGGCGCGCGTCACTTTGATGGTAGGAGTTGCCGCTGGCTCTCCTCTCTTGCAAGCAAGTCCCGGCACAGATACGGCAACGCTGATGGAGTATTGGTATCGTCTCACCGCCAGGGATTGTGGCAGCGGAAGGCTTGCATCTGACTGTTCCGGATTGATTCTTCGGGGGACGGACAGCAAAAAAGTATTCCGTCCATGGAATGCTGGTCCGAACTCGCATAACGCTGAGGCGGGTGGCAACGGTGTTGTTTCCAATGGAGGCGTGTCTGCTTCCTATCTGCGCAAGGACGCGGAATACGATGGTCTGGGTTTGCTTAAGTTTAATGGTTTTGCTTTGATACCTAATGATTTTATAAATGAAAATGACCAATTCAAAGTCACAGTGCTTTGTGCGTTTCCTATTGATGCCTGGACTTATAATCGAAACAATAACGGTTGTGGTGATTATTTTCAGGATGGCGACATCAACAATACCGTTGGTGTTCAAGAGGATTATTGTCAAAAGCTTAAGATCAGTAGCGCCTCGGGCTGGATGGCTTATTTTGATCGTCAGACCAAGGATCCGGATCCTATCAAGGCTCATCGATTTCAATGTGGGTTCGATACGACCGCAGATTATTTTGGAACGTTCAATAAGGCGGATGCTTTTAATGCCTTTATTGAAGGGCGGAAATTGATAGCCCATGATCCTGAAGAAAAAATCAGAGCTCAAACCACTCAGACGGAGTTGCGACTGCGCGTTTGGCCTGACGATAATTTTTGGAAAAGAGACTGGAACCTCAGCAGGACCCATTTTGATTCTCCCGACCCAGATGATACAAACCCGGCGACAGTTGCAAATCAGGTATTTAAGGCACTGCCTATCGCAGCATTTACGTATATCGGTGGCATCGACTTCGTTGAGACGAATGGCAAAAGCTTCGCGGGTCGCGCGCTCGCTCAGGATGACCAGCGTAGATGGAACGAGGAGATTCCATCTGGTAAAGGCGGCTGGAAACCAGTCATAAAAGTACAAATGCCGCGCACGATCGTCGAGGATGCCAAATTTGCCTATTACCCGGGCGATCAGGTCGTTGCACCGCCGGTCGACAATCGGTCCTGTGACAAATACATCGAGAAGGCTGTGTGGATTGACGACTACAAAGAGCCAGTGCTGGGAACCATCTCATCACTGACGGTGACACCAACCGAGTGCGGAAGGAAAGCCGGAGTGGGGAAAACAAATGTGGTATTTGCGGAATTAGCCAATCTGGCGGCTAACAATTCCAGTAAGGAATGGAATTTCGATCACATCGGCAGCACCATGCGCCGTCAACTCGCCTGTCATCTTGATTCCCCTGACATCGCCGCGAACAAGGCGACCTGGAGCCTTGAACCGCGTCGCCCGTACGTCGCTCATGAGGTAATAATGGAGCTGCAGGGTGACAATAAATGCAACCCTCACTAAGACGTTGAAAGCGGCGTCCATATCGCCGCCTGGTTATCAAACAGGCGGCGACAGATTAGGGTCAGGCCAGCGCAGTCTCGGCCGGCGAAACGATACTGGTCTTGCCCCCACGGGACTTGCCGGAACTGAGGTACTCGGCAATCGATTCCTGAGTCACTTCCCCCAGGAACACCCGCTCCGCATCCATCACCGGCAACCACGAGCGGTTGAACTCGTACATGCGCGACAGCAGGATGCGCAAATGCTCGTCAAACGCCGCCGTGGCGTTGAACTCACGCAAGTACTGCGCGCAAGTCCCTGTCTGACGGTGCAGGTCGCGACGTCGTACATAACCCAGCGCCTTGTTCTCACCATCGGTGACCACCACATAGCGACGGTCCAGTTCGTCCATCAACTCCAGGGCCTCGGCCACTGGGGTTTCCGGACTCACCGACGGTGCGTTATCCGCCGCGTCCTCGGCTTTCACCAACAACAGACGCTTGAGGGTGCTGTCCTGGCCAACGAAGTTGCTGACAAAGTCATCCGCCGGGTGCGCCAGCAGCGTGTCCGGGTGATCGATCTGCAGCAGCTTGCCAGCGCGGAAGATTGCAATCTTGTCGCCCAGCTTGATCGCTTCGTCGATGTCGTGGCTGACCATGATCACGGTCTTGTTCAGCGCCCGTTGCATCTCGAAGAACTCGTTCTGGATCATCTCGCGATTGATCGGGTCGACCGCGCCGAAGGGTTCGTCCATCAGCAACAACGGCGCGTCGGCCGCCAGTGCCCGAATCACACCGATCCGCTGCTGCTGACCGCCGGACAACTCACGCGGGTAGCGATTCAGGTACTGCTTGGGTTCCAGCTTGATCATGCTCATCAACTCGCGGGCGCGGTCGTGGCATTTCTGTTTGTCCCAGCCCAACAGGCGCGGAACGATGGTGATGTTTTCCTCGATGGTCATGTTCGGGAACAAGCCGATCTGCTGGATCACATAACCGATGTTACGGCGCAAGGTCACGGCGTCGAGGTCGGTGGTGTCTTCGCCGTTGATCAGGATCTTGCCCGAGGTCGGCTTGATCAAGCGGTTGATCATTTTCAGCGTGGTGCTTTTGCCGCAGCCCGATGGCCCGAGGAATACGCAGATTTCGCCTTCATTGACGGTCAGGCTTACCGAGTCCACGGCTTTCACATCTTTGCCGTTGCTTTGGAAGGTCTTGCTGAGGTTTTGAAGTTCGATCATTTGAGCAGTCCTTTTGGAGTCAGCGTGCGTTGCAGCCATTGCAGAAGCAGGTCGGCGAAGATGGCCAGGAGACTGACCAGCACGGCGCCGACGATCAGCATCGACATATCGCTGCGGCTGATTGAAGCGAGAATAAGTACACCGAGGCCACCGGCACCGATGGTCGCGGCGATGGTCATGACACCAATGTTCATGACCACGGCGGTGCGCACACCGGCGAGGATCACCGGCACGGCGATGGGCAGTTCGACCATGCGCAGGCGCTGGCCGAAGGTCATGCCGATGCCGCGAGCGGCTTCGCGAATGCCCGGTTCGACGCCGGTCAGCGCCAGGTAGGTGTTACGCATGATCGGCAGCAGCGAGTACAAAAACACCGCCGTGATTGCCGGCATCGGACCGAGGCCCTGGCCGAATTTCGAGTAGAACGGCAGCAACAGGCCAAACAGCGCAATCGACGGCACGGTCAGCAGCACCGTGGCGCTGGCTTGCAGCGGGCCGGCGAGGGTCGGGAAGCGCGTCATCAGCACGCCCAACGGCACGCCCACGAGGATCGCCAATGTCACGGCGATGCCGACCAGGGTGATGTGCTGCCAGGTCAGGTGCAGCACCAGCGGCCAGTCGAGATGGGAAAAGGCGTTCAGAAATTCCATGTCTTTTCCTCCTCAGTTCAAGGGATGCTGGCGCAGAAAGTCTGCGGCAACGGATGAAGGGCTTTCGTGATCGACATCGACCCGCGCGTTGAGCTGGCGCATGGTGGCGTCGTCGAACAGTTCAGCCAGCGGCTTTATTTCTTCCGCCAGTTTTGGATGGGCGTCGAGGTAGTCCTGACGCACAACTGGCGCGGCGGTGTAGTCCGGGAAGTAGTGCTTGTCGTCTTCGAGCAGTTTGAGCTTGAAGGCGTTCAAGCGACCGTCGGTGGTGTAGACCAGACCGGCAAACACCTGGCCATTGCGCAGGGCGGTGTAGACCAAACCGGCATCCATCTGCCGAATGTTCTTGCGGGACAGGTTCATGCCGTAGAGATCGACCATGCCGTCCAGACCGTCGGAACGGTTGGCGAACTCGGTATCCAGCGCCACCAGATGATTGGTCTTGGCCTCAGCCTGCAGCACCGTGTTCAGCTCGCTGATGGTGTTGATCTGCGGGTAAGCCTTCGCGGTGGTTTCCGGCAGGGCCAGGGCGTAGGTGTTGCTGAATTTCGACGGAGTCAGCCAGATCAGGCCTTTTTTCGCGTCGAGTTCCTTCACCTTGGCGTAGGACTGCGCACTGTCGAGCTTCTCGGTGATGTGGTTGTAAGCCACCAGCGAGACGCCGGTGTATTCCCACATCAAATCCAGCTGACCACTTTCTTGGGCGCTTCGGGCCAGGTTGCTGCCCAGACCGCCGGTCACCTGAGTGTCGTAACCCTTGGTGCGCAGGTATTGGGAGGTGATTTCCGCCAGCAGGGTTTGTTCGGTGAACACCCGGGCGCCGATGCGGATGACCGGTTTTTCTGCGGCTTGGGCGATTCCTGCGAACAGCAGGGCGCAGCCTAGAAACAAGCATATTTTTTTCATGAGATTTCCTTTGCCGAGGCTTAAGACGGGCGCAAGCCGCGTTCGAGCCAGAGGCGGCTGGCGAGTGTCACCAGGCCGTCGAGCAGCAAGGCCAGCAGGGCGGTGCAGGCCGCGCCGAGCAGCAGTTGCGGCTGATTGTTCAGGGCGATGCCAGGGAAAATCAGGCTGCCCAGGCTGTTGGCGCCGATCAGGAACGCCAGCGGTGCCGTCCCGACGTTGATCGCCAAGGCCACACGCACGCCGCCGATGATGATCGGCACGGCGTTCGGCAGTTCGACCCGCCACAGCACTTGCGTCGGTGTCATGCCGATCCCGACGGCCGCTTCCTTGAGGGAACCCTGAACGTTTTTCAGGCCTTCATAGGTGTTGCGCACAATCGGCAACAGCGAGGCGAGGAACAGCGCGAAGATCGCGGGGCCGCTGCCGATGCCGAGGATCCCCAGGGCGATGGCCAGTACGGCAAGAGGCGGCACGGTGTTGCCGATGTTGAAGATCTGCATTAAGCGTTCAGCGCGGCCCACCATGCTCGGGCGGCTAAGGAAGATACCGGCGGGGATGCCCACAACGAGGGCGGCCAGCATGGAGACAAGGACAAGGATCAAGTGAGCTTGCAGGTAAAACAACAAATCGTCGCGGTAATGTTCGATCGTGTTGATGCCAATCCAATGGACCAGCAGGGCCAGGAGAGCGACGACAACCGCACCTCCTATCAGCCCCTTGCCATAGCGAATAGCCACAGGCGGACTCCTTTTTTCTTTGTCGGCGAACGCAGTCCCGTGTGGCATGCCATTCCTGGCTGCCGGGAAAAACAACGTTCGCGAGAAGCAGCTCTTCATGCTGATGCAACCGCATGAGATCGAGCCATAAGCGCAGCCTCGTCAGGCTAACTTGCAGGTTTTTCAAACCCTGCTACGAGAGCTGTAACAGGGGAGTGGACGTCTGCACCTTTTAAAAGGTTCCATAGTTAGCAGCAATTAGCCACCCTGGATCTCCCGTTGGACCTGTCGATCGCCATGGGCGAGAGGGCGAACGGTGGTCCGTGACGGTCGGTTTGCGCTATACTCGCCGCCCTTTTTTGAATCACCTGCCAGGCGATTTCCCATGACCAAACAGGCCGCCGAAGTCGCGAAACGCCGCACTTTCGCCATTATTTCCCACCCCGATGCCGGTAAAACCACCATCACCGAGAAGCTCTTGCTGATGGGCAAGGCGATTGCGATTGCTGGCACGGTGAAATCCCGTAAATCCGACCGCCATGCCACCTCCGACTGGATGGAAATGGAAAAGCAGCGTGGTATCTCGATTACCACGTCGGTCATGCAGTTCCCATATCGCGACCACATGATCAACCTGCTCGACACCCCGGGCCACGAAGACTTCTCCGAAGATACCTACCGCACCCTGACGGCGGTGGACTCGGCCTTGATGGTCCTCGACGGCGGTAAGGGTGTAGAGCCTCGGACCATCGCGCTGATGGACGTCTGCCGTCTGCGTGACACGCCGATCGTCAGCTTCATCAACAAACTCGACCGTGACATCCGCGACCCGATCGAACTGCTCGACGAAATCGAAGCGGTCCTGAAGATCAAGGCAGCGCCGATCACCTGGCCGATCGGTTGCTACCGTGACTTCAAGGGCGTTTATCACCTCGCCGAAGATTACATCATCGTGTACACCGCGGGCCACGGCCACGAGCGCACCGATGTCAAAATTATCGAGAAGCTCGATTCCGACGAAGCTCGCGCGCACTTGGGCGATGAATACGATCGCTTTGTCGATCAGCTGGAACTGGTGCAGGGCGCCTGTCACGAATTCAATCAACAGGAATTCCTCGACGGCCAGCTGACGCCGGTGTTCTTCGGTACTGCCCTGGGCAACTTCGGTGTCGATCACGTGCTCGATGCCGTGGTCAACTGGGCGCCGAAACCGTTGGCCCGTGTTGCCAACGAGCGTACCGTCGAGCCAGTCGAAGAGAAATTCACCGGCTTCGTGTTCAAGATCCAGGCGAACATGGACCCTAAACACCGCGACCGTATCGCCTTCATGCGTATCTGCTCCGGCAAGTACGAAAAAGGCATGAAGATGCGCCACGTGCGCACCGGCAAGGACGTGCGGATCGGCGACGCGCTGACCTTCTTCTCCTCCGAGCGCGAGCAACTGGAAGAAGCGTTTGCCGGCGATATCATCGGCCTGCACAACCACGGCACCATCCAGATCGGCGACACCTTCACCGAAGGCGAAGCCCTGAGCTTTACCGGTATCCCGCACTTCGCCCCGGAACTGTTCCGTCGCGTGCGCCTGCGTGATCCGCTGAAATCCAAGCAACTGCGTCAAGGCTTGCAGCAATTGGCGGAAGAGGGCGCCACCCAGGTGTTCTTCCCTGAGCGCAGCAACGACATCATCCTCGGCGCCGTCGGTGTGCTGCAGTTCGATGTGGTGGCCAGCCGCTTGAAAGAGGAATACAAGGTCGAGTGCTCTTACGAGCCGATCACCGTCTATTCCGCTCGCTGGATCGATTGCGACGATAAGAAGAAATTCGAGGAGTTCCGGGTCAAGGCCGTGGAAAACCTGGCGGTCGATGGCGGTGGTCACCTGACGTACCTGGCGCCGACCCGGGTCAACCTGGCGTTGATGGAAGAGCGCTGGCCGGACGTGAAATTCCGTGCGACGCGTGAGCATCACTAAGCGCTGAGTCGCAAAATAAAAAGCCCCGGTCGTGAAAGCACCGGGGCTTTTTCATGCCCGACACAATTCCCTGTGGGGGCGAGCCAGCTCGCGATGGTGGTCAGGACGTCACGGTTTATCAGGCGGCCCGCATTATCGTTGACGTCTTTCGCGAGTGCTGGCAGGACGTGAAATTCCGCAAGGCGGGCGAACGTCATCAAGCGATGAGTCAGTACGCGTATGTCAGGCATTTCTGTAGGCGTTTTTACGGAGTTCTGTAGCTGGGCTCTGCTTTTTACTTCTCTAGTCTTTTACGCGAGACATGGAAGTCGTTGACGTCTAGCTTTCGGTGGACATTTCGCAAGTAGCGACTTTCCACGAGCAGGAGCACAAGACAAATGGACGTAATGAAAACCGATGCGGCTGCACTGACAACCCAACGACCTCTGACTCCCATTTCTGTCATCGAACGTTACTACGATCTGATCGTCAGCAGTGCTCCCTGTTTCGAAGTCAGCATCCGTGACGACGCTTTTGAGCCTTCCATGAAGCTGCCCGAAATGGAGCCGCGAATGCAGGCCTTTCTTTCTGTCGCCACTGCGCAATTTTTTGAGGTGGGCCGTTACCGAGGTATGCCGTTGCGTTTGTTCGACCTGAGGCAAAACGCAAGTACTCAAACCACAAAGACCTTTGCCTCGACGCTGATCGTTGCGCGCGCCATTCGCCATATTCAGGATACCGGCGACAGTATTGTGTTGTTTTCCCCCTCATCTGGAAACAAAGCCATCGCTCTACGTGATGCGGTTCTACGGGCACTTAAAAACAAGCTGGTCCACCCAGAGCAGTTACGCATTGTCACGCTGACGCCTGCCCTGACGACTGAAAAGTTGCGTAGATCCGAACTTTACGACGATCCTCGATTGCGTGCTTTGAATCCTGTGTTCGTGCTGGATACTGAGTCGCCGGAAGCAGTAAAGGTTGTTGGACAACAGTTCAAGGATCTCTTCAATCGTCGTCCATTGGGTGATTCGAAGTTGTGGCATTCCCTCCGACTCGAGAACTACCGGTTTTCTGATCAAGCCCGGGCTTTTTTTGATTTTGAGTATGGTGACGCCTGGGACACTGACCGCAAGACCGTGCATGTGCATGCTGTGTCGAGTGCTTATGGCCTTCTGGGATATTGCTCAGGTGTGGATGTGATGAAGCGTCACGGGACACAGGTTTCCACTCCGTCATTTTTGTTGGTTCAACACCTCGCAACCAGCGACATGGTTCTGCACTTGCTCGACGGAAATTTTGAGGGTGCTTCTGCTCCACGCTATAAGCAGGGGGCCGACGGTTTATGGGTGCAGTCGGAGTCTGCGCACTTTCCTGCCACAACATGGAGTCCAGACGAAGTACTCGAACACACTTTTTATACACACCTGCCACCTACCGCAGTGGAAATGACTGCGCGGGTCAGGGCCAATGGCGGCTCGGGAATAGTCGTTTCGCTTCATGAGTGCATGCAGCGCTACAGTGAATGCGCTCAATTTCTCGCGAATACGCCCGTCAGCTTGCCAGCCGATCCTCGTGATCTGAAAGAGTGGTCATTGGTGATGGCCATGACAGGTTGCCTGAATGCAATTGATCGACAACTACTTGAGGGTATGGACGGTTGCACCATCCACGCGTCGGGCACCTATTGCGGGGGGGATTTTGAAGGCATTCCCACAGAGGGTTTGTCTTTTATTGATAGTGCTGAAGAGATGATGGAGATCCTTCGCAGTCCTTGTAATCCATGAGCTTTGATCCTCACATGATCAGCAAAGCGCTCTGCCATTTTCGCGTTTATCGGGGCGACTCCAGAGCTGGAGAATCGGCATGCCTGGTTTATGCAGGAGTGGCGGAAGGTTTGGTTTATATCGCACCGTTTGTGGCGCAGTGTTTTTTTGAAAAGTCGTATATAGAGCAGGAAGGAACTCTGGAGTGGCACCAGCTTGAGGGTTTCATAAAGCAGGATCGAACCGACTTGTACTTGTTGATGGCTCCCTTGGAGGTCATTCAGCAATACCGGCAGCCTGGCGATATTGTCGGCGTGAGCAGGATTCACCAGCAAGTTGATGTTTCAGCTGGATGGCAGCAGGTACTGAGCCAATTCTCCCATCGAGAAAACAAGCGTCGCACTCAATTGGCCGGACAAGGTTTTGATTTCGATGTGTCGTTTGAAGATAAAGACTTCTTTGCGTTCTATCGGTCGATGCACGTCCCGACAATGAGCGCCCGTTACGGGTGTTTTGCGCGAAGCGTGCCGGAGCAAGCGGCTTATCTCGACTTATTTAAACAAGGCGTGTTGTTTCGAGTTCATTTAAAGGGTGAGTGGGTGGCGGGCAGTATTTCCCAGATTAATGAATCGACACGCACCTTGAATGCGCGGTTGATCGGAGTGAAGGAGGGAGCCGCCGTCTACCGGGCCAATGGAGCGCAGAATTATGTCTACCACGCGATCCTTGAGTGGGCATCCGACCATCCAGCGATTGACTGTGTCGACTTCCAGGGCTGCGAGCCATTTCTGAGCAAAGGAACATTCCAGTACAAGAAACGCTTTGGGACGACGGCAGTTGTTCCTGAAAACGCATTCGGTCAATGGCGGTTGTTGATTCGAACAAGGGCGCTTTGTGTGTCCACCAGACACTTTCTGATCAATAACCCTTTACTGGGTCTGGATGCCGAGGGGCGGTTACAAGCGCAATATTTTTTTGATGCAGAGCATGAGGTTCGCTCGGATATTCCTTTCGCTTCAAAGGGCATCCAAAGCGAAGTAAGGCGCAACCTGGATCAATGGGATGACTGATCGGTACATTTACCCGATTCGGCTCAGTGGCTATTTCTGCCCAATGGCCTGGGTGCTTGCTGCGTTGATTTTTATCAGCCGTTTGAGCGCCATGGTGAAGCTGTTCATGGCGTTGTACCTGCGTCAGGCGTTGGCGTTGCCGATTGAAACCGTTGGATGGTTGTTGTCCGGGTACGGAGCCGGCTTGTTGATAGGGTCGATGGGGGGAGGACTGCTGAGTGAGCATTTCCCGACGGCTCGACTCACTGCCGCGCTGTTTTTTGTTTCAGCGTGGATTTTGGTCTTGTTGGGACTGGTTACAGATGTGCTTTTGTTGGCAGGTCTGCTTCTGTTCAGCGGGGTACTTGATGGTGCGATTCGCACCCTTCATCAGCGGTTGATCATGGAGTATTGCGAGGTTGCACAGCGGACTCGCTCGCAGTCATTGAACCGTGTTGCCAGCAATTTGGGCATGGCAGTTGCCGGAGTGGTGGGTGGCGTCCTGGCGCAGACGGATTTTCGTTGGGTATTTTTTCTCAGTGCCGCCATGTCTCTGCTGGCCTTGGTCTGGTTTGTTCGGGCGACACATCAGCGAGATATTCTGAGGCAGGATGAGGACTCTGAGGGGGCTTCAGGTTCTTGCGTACCGTATCGCGACAAGCCTTTCCTCTGGCTGTTGGGGGCCTCAGTCTTGCTCGGTCTTGCCTTTGAGCCGGTCTACAGCATGTTGGGCAACTATTTACTTGATTACTATCGGTTGGGTGCTGAAGTCATTGGTTGGCAATTTGCGCTCAACGCAGTGCTGGTGGTGGTACTGCAAATCCCGATATCTCATTGGAGCGAGCAATGGAACGCACGCTGGCGGCTGCTGGCAGGCAGCATTTTGCTGGCCTGCGGGCTTGGCATGTTGCCCTTGGGCGCCGGTGTGTTTTATCTCTGCCTCTCGACCGCTATCTGGACGCTTGGCGAAATTCTCTTCATGCCCACTTTGAACGTGATGGTCATGAAGCGCGCACAAGCGGGTAAAAGCGGGCACTACTTTGGTCTTTTCTCAATGTGCTGGAGCGCGAGTGTGCTGCTTTCTCCGACGCTTGGAGGCCACCTTTATGGCCACTTTGGTGGGCATAGTGTCTGGCTTGGGTGTGCGGCCTTGGCGATCTTGTCCATGCCACTGGTTTGCCAGGCAACTCGCAGATAGCTCGCGTAATTTAGCTGATCTGGTTATAGGCATTATTCAAATCCGTTCTCCCCACCCACGGCATTTCCCGCGCATCGTTAGAGTCCTATCTGGAGAACCCAACCCGCCCCATCGGGACCGGATGTCTACCAGTGCCGTCGGGCCACCACGTTTCACCTGCGATAAGGATGGAATCAGCCATGAGCATTTTTCAACGCATTGTGTTGTTGCTGAAAGTTTGGGTACTGCTGTTGGTTGGCATGTCAGCGGCCTGGGCGGAATGCCCGGACCATGGTGAGCAGGCTTCGAGTGGGCAGGTGACGCACACTGGGCTGATGATCGCCGCGTCCGAGTCGGAGCCAGGCGACAAAGGGCAGGGCGGCAGTGCGGACGACGATGATTCGACCACTGATGAACCGGACAGCGATGATGAAGGCGACAGCCAGACATAAACCGCAGGCAAATGAAAACCCCTTCTGTCCCGGCTGATGCGCAGCCGGGGCAGAAGGGGTTATTGAACAGCTCACCTATTGCTGTGGGAGCGAGCCTGCTCGCGAAAGCGGCGTGTCAGTCGACATTGATGTTGACCGGGTTAACGCCTTCGCGAGCAGGCTCGCTCTCACATTTTTTTATGCCGCGCCGTCGAGGAACTGCTCGGCGTAGTGGCAAGCCACCTGACGGCTGTCGAGCAGGCGCAGGGCCGGCTCTTCGGTGCTGCAGCGCTCGGTCGCGTAAGGGCAGCGCTTGTGGAATGCGCAGCCGGACGGCGGGTTCAGCGGGTTGGGCAGTTCGCCGACGATCTTGATCTTCGGCTTGTTCGGGTCCGGGTGAATGGTCGGGGTGGCCGACAGCAACGCCTGGGTGTACGGGTGCAGAGGACGCTCGTAGATGTCGTTCTTCGGACCCATTTCCACCGGGCGGCCGAGGTACATCACCATCACGTCATCGGCGACGTGTTGCACCACTGCCAGGTTGTGGGAGATGAACACGTAGGCGGTGTTGAACTCTTGCTGCAAATCCATGAACAGGTTGAGCACCTGCGCCTGAATCGATACGTCCAGCGCCGAGGTCGGTTCGTCCGCGACCAGCACTTTCGGTTGCAGCATCATCGCGCGAGCGAGGGCGATCCGCTGGCGCTGACCGCCGGAGAACATGTGCGGATAACGCTGATAGTGCTCAGGACGCAAGCCTACCTGCTTCATCATCGCCTGTACTTTCTCGCGACGTTCCGAGGCGCTCAGGCTGGTGTTGATCAGCAGCGGCTCGGCGAGTTGATCACCGACTTTCTGCCGAGGGTTCAACGAGGCGTAAGGGCTCTGGAACACCATCTGCACGTCTTTGCGCAGTTGTTTGCGCTGAGCCTTGTCGGCGCCGGCGACTTCCTGCCCGGCGATTTTCAAGGAGCCGGAGGAGGGCTCTTCGATCAGCGTCAGGGCGCGGGCCAGGGTGGATTTGCCGCAGCCCGACTCACCTACAACGGCGAGGGTCTTGCCGGCTTCCAGTTCGAACGACACACCGTTCAGGGCGCGCACGGTCGCATGGCCCTTGAACAGGCCACGGGACACTTCGTAGTGACGGGTCAGGTCGCGGGCGGTAAGTACGACGGCCATTACGCCACCTCCTGATTCAGCGGGTAGAAGCAGCGGGCGAGGCTGTTGCTTTTCGGGTCCAGGGCTGGACGCTGGGCGCGGCAGCTGTCTTGCACATACGGGCAGCGTGGCGACAGCAGGCAACCCTGCGGACGGTCATAGCGACCGGGAACAATGCCCGGCAACGTGGCCAGGCGCGTGGCACCCAGGCTGTGCTCCGGAATCGCCTTGAGCAGCGCTTCGCTGTAAGGGTGTGCCGGAATGTCGAACAACTGAGGAACCTGACCCACTTCAACCGCCTGGCCGGCGTACATCACGCACACACGCTGAGCGGTTTCGGCCACGACCGCGAGGTCGTGCGTGATCAGCACCAGGCCCATGTTCTGCTCTTTCTGCAACGCCAGCAGCAGGTCCATGATCTGCGCCTGGATCGTTACGTCCAATGCCGTGGTCGGTTCGTCGGCGATCAGCAGTTTCGGTTCGCCGGCAATCGCCATGGCGATTGCAACACGCTGGCTCATACCGCCGGAAAGCTGATGCGGGTAGGCGTCCATACGACTGGCGGCACCCGGGATTTCCACTTTTTCCAGCAGTTCGATGGCGCGTGCGCGGGCCTGCTTGCCGGACATTTTCAGGTGCAGGCGCAGCACTTCTTCAATCTGGAAGCCGACGGTGTAGCTCGGGTTCAGCGCGGTCATCGGGTCCTGGAAGACCATGGCCAGGTCTTTGCCGACGATTTGCCGACGCTGACGGTTGCTGAGCTTGAGCATGTTCTTGCCGTCGAAATTCAGCGCGTCGGCGGTGACGATCCCCGGGTGCTCGATCAAGCCCATCAGCGCCATCATGGTCACGGATTTACCGGAACCCGACTCGCCAACGATGGCCAGGACTTCGCCCTTGTCCACGGTAATGTCGAGCCCGTCGACCACCGGAACCGCGTTCTTGTCGCCGAAGCGAACGTTGAGATTCTTGATTTCTAACAGTGACATTTGAATCTCCTCAGGCGGCGTTCTTGAGTTTCGGGTCCAGCGCATCGCGCAGACCGTCGCCCATCAAGTTGATTGCCAGCACGCTGAGCAAAATGGTCAAACCAGGCAGACTTACCACCCACCAGGCGCGTTCGATGTAGTCGCGAGCCGAAGCCAGCATGGTGCCCCACTCAGGGGTTGGCGGTTGTACGCCAAGGCCGAGGAAGCCCAGTGCCGCGGCATCGAGAATCGCCGAAGAGAAACTCAGGGTGGCCTGAACGATCAGCGGCGCCATGCAGTTGGGCAGCACGGTGACGAACATCAGGCGCGGCAGACCGGCACCGGCCAGACGCGCGGCGGTCACATAGTCGCGGTTCAATTCGCCCATCACCGCAGCGCGGGTCAGACGAACGTAGGACGGCAACGAAACCACGGCGATGGCAATAATGGTGTTGATCAGGCCAGGGCCGAGGATGGCGACAATCGCCACCGCCAGCAGCAGGGACGGCAGGGCCAGCATGATGTCCATCAGACGCATGATGGTCGGGCCGAGCAGTTTCGGGAAGAAGCCGGCGAACAGGCCCAGAAGGATGCCCGGAATCAGCGACATCACCACCGACGACAAGCCGATCAGCAGGGACAGGCGCGAACCGTTGATCAGGCGCGACAGCAGGTCGCGACCCAGTTCATCGGTGCCGAGCAGGAACTGGATCTGCCCGCCCTCCAGCCAGGACGGCGGGGTCAACAGGAAGTCACGGTATTGCTCGCTCGGGTTATGCGGAGCAACCCACGGCGCGAAAATCGCGCAGAAAATCACCAGCAGCATGAACATCAGGCCGGCAACGGCGCCTTTGTTCTTGGAAAACGCTTGCCAGAATTCTTTGTAAGGGGACGGGTACAGCAGGCTTTGATCGACTGTTACCGCTTGATTTTGAGTTGAAGCTGGAGTGGTCATGGTCATGATGATCTCAGCGCTGGTGACGAATGCGTGGGTTGGCAAAGCCGTAGAGGACGTCCACGACGAAGTTCACCAGAATCACCAGGCAGGCGATTAACAGGATGCCGTTCTGCACCACGGGATAGTCCCGTGCGCCAATGGCTTCGATCAGCCATTTGCCGATGCCGGGCCAGGAGAAGATGGTTTCGGTCAGAACCGCACCGGCCAGCAATGTGCCGACTTGCAGGCCGACCACGGTCAGTACCGGAATCAGCGCGTTGCGCAGGCCGTGAACAAAGACCACGCGCGACGGCGACAGGCCTTTGGCGCGGGCGGTACGGATGTAGTCTTCACGCAGCACTTCGAGCATCGACGAACGGGTCATCCGCGCAATAACGGCCAGCGGGATGGTACCCAGCACGATGGCCGGCAGGATCAGGTGATGCAGGGCATCAAAGAACGCACCGACGTCATCGGCCAGCAGCGTGTCGATCAGCATGAAGCCGGTCCGCGGCTCGATGTCATAGAGCAGGTCGATCCGCCCGGACACCGGGGTCCAGCCCAGGGATACCGAGAAGAACATGATCAGGATCAGGCCCCACCAGAAGATCGGCATCGAGTATCCCGCCAGGGAGATGCCCATCACCCCATGGTCGAACAGGGATCCTCGCTTGAGTGCCGCGATCACCCCGGCCAGGAGGCCCAGGATGCCGGCGAACAACAGCGCGGCCATGGACAGTTCCAGGGTCGCGGGGAATAGAGAGCTGAACTCGGTCCAGACACTTTCACGGGTACGCAGGGATTCGCCAAGGTCGCCGTGGGCCAACTTGCCGATGTAGTCCAGGTACTGGGCATACAGCGGTTTGTTCAGGCCAAGGCGTTCCATTGCCTGAGCGTGCATTTCGGGGTCGACCCGACGTTCGCCCATCATCACTTCCACGGGGTCGCCAGGAATCATGCGAATCAACGCGAAAGTCAGCAAGGTGATGCCGAAGAATGTGGGGATCAATAACCCCAATCGGCGGGCAATAAAACTAAACATCTTGTGTGGTACCTCATCAGCCGGTTAGGCGTGCCCGGCATTCCTGGGTCAGGAATGCCGGTAGTTTCTTATCTACTTCACCTGGGTGGTGGCGAAGTTATTAGTGGTGAGGGGGCTAATGTGATAGCCCTCTACGTTGTTGCGCATTGCGGTAAACATACGGGTGTGCGCCATGTTGATCCATGGCTGGTCCTGATTGAAAACCTCCTGGGCTTGCTCGTAGAGCGCTGCACGTTCCGCCGGGTTCACTTTAGCCCGTGCCTGGTCAATCAGGGTCTGGAATTTCTCATTGCACCAGCGCGCGTAGTTTTCGCCGTTCTTGGCGGCTTCGCAACTCAGATTAGGCGTCAGGAAGTTGTCCGGGTCGCCGTTGTCACCCGCCCAGCCGGCGGAAACCATGTCGTGCTCGCCGTTTTTGGCGCGTTTGAGCATTTCGCCCCATTCCATGACGCGAATGTCGACCTTGATCCCGACCTGGGCCAGGTCAGCCTGCATCATCTGCGCGCCGAGCATCGGGTTCGGGTTGGTCGGCCCGCCGCCGTTCCGGGTGAACAGCGTGAAAACAGTGCCCTCCGGCACGCCCGCTTCCTTGAGCAGGGCGCGAGCCTTGTCCAGATCACGTGGCGGGTTTTTCAGCTCGTGGTTGTAACCCAGCAGGGTGTCCGGGTAAGGGTTGACCGCCACCGTTGCGTTTCCTTTGCCGAACAGCGCGTTGACATAAGCCGCCTTGTCGAACGCGATGTCGATGGCCTTACGCACACGCACATCGCTCATGTATTTGTGCGAGGTGTTCATGGCGATGTAGGAAACGGTCATCGCGTTCATCTCATCAACCTTCAGGTTGGTGTCTTTCTTGATGCTCGGGATGTCATCCGGTTTCGGATACAGCGCGACCTGGCACTCGTTGGCCTTGAGTTTTTGCAGGCGCACGTTGTTATCGGTGGCGATGGCCAGGATCAGCGCATCAGCCGGTGGCTTGCCACGGAAGTAGTCCGGGTTGGCCTTGAAGCGAACCTGGGCATCTTTGTTGTAGCGCTGGAAAACGAACGGGCCGGTGCCGACCGGTTTGTTGTTCAGGTCGCCGGTCTTGTTGGCCTTGAGCAACTGGTCGGCGTACTCGGCTGAGTAGATCGAGGAGAAGGCCATGGCGACGTCCGCCAGGAACGGCGCTTCGCGACGGGTCAGGGTGAATTTGACGGTGTTGTCGTCAACTTTCTCGACGCTTTTCAGCAGTTCCTTGAAGCCCATGCTTTCAAAGTACGGGAAGCCCACGCTCGACAGTTTGTGCCATGGGTGGTTCGGGTCCAGCTGACGCTGGAAACTCCAGACTACGTCGTCGGCGTTCATGTCGCGGGTCGGCTTGAAGTATTCGGTGGTGTGAAACTTGACGCCTTTACGCAGGTGGAACGTGTAAGTCAGACCGTCCTCGCTGATCTCCCAGGAGTCGGCCAGTGCCGGAATCACTTCAGTGGTGCCGGGCTTGAAGTCGGCCAGACGATTGAAGATGGTTTCGGCCACCGCATCGGCTGTGACTGCAGTCGTGTACTGGACCATGTCGAAGCCTTCCGGACTGGCTTCGGTGCAGACCACCAGGGGTTTGGCCGAGACGCCAACAGCGACACTCAGCAACGCGGCTGCAATGGCCGCACGTAGGGGAAGCATTTTCATCAAGAACCCTCTGCAATCGGTTAAAGGACAAAAGCCGAACGGCCGATTCGTCACTGAATCAGCCGTTCGGCAGGTGTATTACAGAATGTTGAACGGGATGGTGGTCACGAGACGGAACTCGTTGAGGCTGCCATCCGCCTGGTTATCACTGGCGCGGTGCGCGGTGTAGGTCGCGCGGATAGCTGTGGCCTTGAGCGGGCCGCTCTGTACGGCGTACGAAGTACCAATGCCGTATTCATAGTGGGTTTCGCCGTCCATCGACTGCACGCCGTCGTAACCGCCGCCGGCATAGTGAGTACCGTCGATGCCCCAGCCACGAGCCTGGTAGATGTTGAACTTCAGGCCTGGAATGCCGTATTCAGCCATGTTCAGACCATATGCAATCTGGAAGGATTTTTCGTTCGGGCCGTTGAAGTCCGACAGCAGGGAGTTGGCCAGGTAGATGCCGTTGGTTTCGTGCAGGTAGTCGAAGTACTCGTTACCGTTCACTTCCTGGTACGAGAAGGTCAGGCTGTGGGCCTGGTGAGTCAGGCCCAACGACAGGGAGTAGGTGTCGTTGTCGATTTCGCCCAGCAGCTTTTTGCCTTCGTCGACGGTTTTGTAGTAATTCAGGCCGGTGGTCAGGCTCAGTACCGAGCTGTCACCCAGAACGTGGGTGGCGCCGAAGTAGTACTGGTTCCACAGGTCTTCGGCCTGGGTGCCCCACAGGCTGGTGGTCAGGCTGGCGAACGGCGTGTAGGTGATACCGGCGGTGTTGACGTGATCGGCTTCAGCGGTACCGTCGCCGTATTCGGAACGGAATTTGCGCTGGCTCTGTTCGGTACGCGGCGAGTTACGGTCAAAGGTGGCGATGTCGAAAGTCAGGTTTTCCAACTCTTCGCTGTGCAGACTGACACCCTCGAAGCTCGAAGGCAGTGGACGGTTACCGATGACATCTACTTGCGGGCTGCTGAAGTTCTGGCGACCGGCAGTCAGTGTGGTATTGGAGAAACGCGCCTTGACGTTGGCCAGGCCCAGTTTGCTCCACTGATCAACAGCGTCACCGCCATTTTCAGTCAAAGTACGGTTGTTGCCACGGCCGCCACGACCTGGCTCGGGAGCACCACCGTTGCCGGATGCGAGGTCTTTGCGATCGCGGTCCAGAGCAATGGCGTTGTACGCCGCCACTTCGGTGCTGAAACCGACAGTACCCTCGGTGAAGCCCGAGTTGTACTTGATGATCGTGCCTTGAACCCAGTTGATTCGACGGTCAGTCGTACGAGTCTCACCATTTTTACGATAGTTGAGCGTCGCGCCCCGCTTGAACGACTCATTCGCATACCAGTTACGCGTGGAACCGGTGATCGATTGGCCTTCAACAAAGCCGGTGGCTTCGCTTTGGGCGCTTTTCTCTTTCACGGTAACCGGGGTGAAAGCCTGGCTTTGGGTTTCTGCGTAAGCCGAGGCGGTTACGCTGCTGATGGCCAGGGCCAATAACGCGGTGCTGCTCAGTTTCATGGGTGAAGCTCCTTACTTTCTTTTTTTTAATGCCGGTCTTTTTTGGTGATCCGGCTATTTGGTTTAGAACACATACAAGGCTTCGCAAACGTTTGCTTAATGCCGGATTGGCGAATTACGGCAATACGTTTGCGTGAGGGCGCAATGCGCCCCCAGCGTTCTGGCTAATCGGTTATTGGTCGATACTGACGCCCGAGAACACGTTACGACCGAATGGACTCACCTTGAATCCTTCGATTTTGGCGCTCAACGGCTGGTTAACCGTCGAATGGGCGATAGGCGTGATCGGCACTTGTTGCTTGAGGTAGTGCTGCGCCTGTTTGTAGAGCACGGTGCGCTGGTCGCGGTCGGTGACGACCTTGGCCTGCTTGATGAACTTGTCGTAAGCCGGATCGCACCACATGGAGTAGTTGTTGCCACCAATGGCGTCGCAGCTGTAAAGCGTGCCGAGCCAGTTGTCCGGGTCCCCATTGTCGCCGGTCCAGCCAATCAGGCTGACGTCGTGTTCGCCATTCTTGGTGCGCTTGATGTACTCGCCCCATTCATAGCTGACGATCTTCACTTTGAGGCCGATTTTTGCCCAGTCAGCCTGGAGCATTTCGGCCATCAACTTGGCGTTCGGGTTGTAAGGGCGCTGCACGGGCATCGCCCACAAGGTGATTTCGGTGCCTTCTTTCACGCCGGCAGCCTTGAGCAGTTCCTTGGCTTTTTCCGGGTTGTAGGCAACGTCCTTGATTGTGTCGTCGTAGGACCATTGAGTCGGTGGCATGGCGTTGACGGCCAATTGACCGGCGCCCTGGTAAACGGCGTTGAGAATGCCCTGCTTGTTCACCGCCATGTCCAGCGCCTGACGCACTTCGAGCTGGTCGAAAGGCTTGTGGCGCACGTTGTAGGCGATGTAGCCCAGGTTGAAGCCGGGTTTCTCGATGAGCTTGAGTGCCGGGTCGTTCTTCAACGCGGGAACGTCGGCGGGGCGCGGGCTCAATGTGATCTGGCACTCATTGGCCTTGAGCTTCTGCACCCGCACCGACGCGTCGGTGTTGATCGAGAAGATCAGGTTGTCGAGCTTGACCCGGCTCGGGTCCCAGTACTGCTTGTTGCCGGTGTAGCGGATGTTGGAGTCTTTCTGGTAGCTCTTGAAGGCGAACGGGCCAGTGCCGATCGGCTTCTGGTTGATGTCGCTCGGCTTGCCTTCGGCCAGCAGTTTGTCGGCGTATTCGGCGGACAGAATAGCGGCGAAGCTCATGGCGATGTTCTGGATGAACGCGGCGTCGACGCTGTTGAGCGTCATGACCACGGTCAGCGGCCCGGTCTTCTCGACCTTGGCGATGTTTTTGTTCAGGCTCATCCCGTTGAAATAAGGGAACTCGGTCGGATAAGCCTTACGGAAAGGTTGCTGCGGATCGAGCATGCGATTGAACGTGAACAGCACGTCATCGGCGTTGAAATCTCGGGTCGGCGTGAAGTACTTGGTCGTGTGAAATTTCACACCTTCGCGTAGGTGAAAGGTGTACTTGAGGCCGTCCTCGGAAATATCCCAGCGAGTGGCCAGGCCGGGTACGACGTTGGTGGCGCCTTTTTCAAACTCTGCCAATCGGTTGTACAACGGCTCGGCGGCATCGTTGTCGGTCGATGTCGTGTACTGCGCAGTGTCGAAGCCAGCCGGGCTGCCTTCGGAACAGAACACCAGGCTGTTATTGGCGGCCTGGCTGATGGAAGTGGCGGCCAACAGGCCGGTGCCCAGCAATGCGGATAAAACCAAGGTATGGCGCATGACGCTCCCTTTTCTTGTTCTCTAAGTGTCTTCAATGAACCGCCGTCCCGTCCGCGGACGTGGAGGCATCACTGAGTTCAAACCATGCCATGCAGCAAAACCGAGAGCCCACGCATGAACTGGTCAGATCCCGACGGTATGAGCCGTGGGTCCGGCAGTAAATGCGTAGAGTCCGAAAGACTTGTGGGAAAAGGCAACGCATCCGACATCACGATGGTCATCCGTGACGGAATTGGATGTAGCCGTTTTCCTACTTTCTCGGTAGATAAAACAACGGCGACGTTAAATACGTCGCCGTTGCAAAACCTTATTTGCTGACGCTGACGCCGTAGAAGGAGTTCAAGCCAAACGGGCTGATCTTGAAGTCCTGCACGTTGTCGCGCATGGGTTGGAACACCGTCGAGTGAGCGATAGGTGTCATTGGAACAGCGTCTTTGAGGACGTGTTGCGCCTGTTTGTACAGTTCGGTGCGCTTGCCCTGATCGGTCGTGCGCTTGGCCTCTTTGACGATGCCGTCGAACTTCTTGTCGCACCACTTGGAGAAGTTGTTGCCCTGCAGCGAGTCGCAGCCGAACAGCACGTTCAGCCAGTTGTCCGGGTCACCGTTGTCGCCGCTCCAGCCAATCAGCATCGCGCCGTTTTCGCCGCCTTTGGAACGCTTGATGTACTCGCCCCACTCGTAGGTCACGATCTTGGCCTTGATACCGATCTTGGCCCAGTCGGACTGCAGCATTTCAGCCATCAGTTTGGCGTTCGGGTTGTAAGGACGCTGTACCGGCATCGCCCACAGGTTGATCTCGGTGCCTTCCTTGACGCCGGCTTCCTTGAGCAGCTCTTTGGCTTTCTCAGGGTTGTACGGCGCATCCTTGATGGTGGTGTCGTAAGACCACTGGGTTGGCGGCATGGCGTTGACGGCCAGTTGACCAGCACCCTGATAAACGGAGTCGATGATCTGCTGCTTGTTGACGGCCATGTCCAGTGCCTGACGCACTTTCAATTGCGCCATCGGGTTCGGCTGATCGCTGCCCTTGATCTTGTCCATCACGTTGTAGGCGATGTAACCCAGGTTGAAACCAGCCTGGTTAGGCACCTTCAAGGTCTTGTCTTCTTGCAGCGCCTTCAGGTCGGCCGGACGTGGGAACAGAGTGATCTGGCACTCGTTCTTCTTCAGCTTCTGAATACGCACCGACGGGTCGGTGGTGATGGCGAAGATCAGGTTGTCGATCTTGACGTCGTCAGGCTTCCAGTAGTCCTTGTTCCCGGTGTAGCGGATGTTGGAGTCTTTCTGGTAGCTCTTGAACACGAACGGACCGGTGCCGACCGGCTTCTGGTTGATGTCGGCGGCCTTGCCTTCTTTGAGCAGCTGGGCAGCGTACTCGGCGGACTGGACGGAGGCGAAGCTCATGGCCATGTTCTGGATGAACGCGGCATCAACTTCTTTAAGGGTGAACTTGACGGTGTGGTCGTCGACTTTATCGATCTTGGTGATGTTGGTATCCATCCCCATGTCGGTGAAGTACGGGAATTCGGTCGGGTACGCTTTGCGGAACGGGTCGTTCTTGTCAATCATGCGATTGAAGGTGAACAGCACGTCGTCGGCGTTGAACTCACGAGTCGGCTTGAAATACGGGGTGGTGTGGAACTTCACGCCTTCACGCAGGTGGAAGGTGTAAGTCAGGCCATCATCGGAGATGTCCCACTTGGTTGCCAGACCAGGAATCACGGCGGTGCCGCCGCGCTCGAACTGGGTCAGGCGGTTGAACATGGTTTCTGCAGAGGCGTCGAAGTCGGTTCCGGTGGTGTACTGACCAGGATCAAAACCGGCCGGGCTCCCTTCGGAGCAAAACACCAGGTTAGTCGCCGCTTGGGCGAAAGGTGCGGAGGCTAACAAGCCTGCGCCGACTAAAAACGGAATGACCGCGTGTTTAAGCATGTTGGCCTCATGATTTGTTGTCATTTTTGGAATTAGAGGACGACCTCGTGAGTCGTGCCTGCGGATACTTATGCAGGGGCCATACCCATTGCAAGATCCGGAGCGACCACAGGCGTTAAACGGTGGCACGAACGTACCTTAATGTCGCATATGTATAAATTCATGCGCATTTGACCGTTTGCGCAGGGTTTTTTCGGTGCATCTGGCGCACCGCGACGGGGCAATCGGCACGACTTTCGCACCCGGTTGGAGCGAGGTGTTACTTATTTATACCCATCTTTGAGGGGCGTGGATGAGAGGTGTGGGCGTGAATGAGATTGAGTTGTAGTTGGGTGGGTAGGTGTTTGTTGTTTAAAGGGTTGTTGTGTCTGTGGGGGCAGATTGTTGCGTTACTGTCTGGCAGTGGACATCTGTGGGGATGATTTGGATCCGGAAGGTGATGGAGGCTACGTGGGAGTGGTGGGTAGTACCAAGGGTGCAACCTGTCTGCTGCTTGCGGTAGCACTATTGGCTGTTTTGATCCTTACTTCCAGATGACCCCAGTCCTCTGTAGGAGCGAGGCTTGCCCGCGAAGGCGGCCTGACAGCCGACCTGTCTCTTTCTGTTGCTCCCGATTGATCGTTCCCATGCTCCGCGTGGGAATGCCGCCCGGGAGGCTCCGCGTTCCATTTTTGTGTGTTGAAAGATGTGTAAAAAACACAGCGATTTCCCACGCATTTTTCAGGTTGCCGGGTAGGAAGCAGTGTCTCTAACCTCTGACTGTCGCTGAAGAACTCAGCGAACGGGTGTGAGAACCCGGGAACAGATATGTATGAATCTAGCGCCAGCATCACCATAATTGCCGCCAGCTATACGCTGCCTGTAATGCTCTATGGCGGCTGTGTGCGGGCGGACTTCGGTCCGGCCGGTTCTCTGTTCCCGGCTTTCTCACCCTGCACATAGCTGCCACCACTTTCCGTGTGAGAAACGAAAAGTGATGGCTCCAAAAATGAACAGGGAAAGCAAATGAGCAAAATTGTCCCCGATCCACCCTTCAACACCACAACCCCCACCGCCGAAGCCACCGAAGCCGAAACGCTCCTCAAAGACCGCGAAGCCATAAAACGCGCCCTCGATTACTACCTCGATCCCCCCGATCAATACGCCCCCAAACCCCGCCGTCCCAGCACCATGTTCATGGTCGCCCCGGACATGGACAGCGAAAGTCTCCTGGCACAAGCTTGCGAGTCATTGGCGTCCGCCAGTGTCATGGCCAGTGATTTCGCAGCAAACCTGATCGGCCCGCAGAGAAATACGGTATTGGCGATTCAGCAGATCATCATGCTGGCGGAGTTGGCAGTGAATCGGGCGCTGGATAACGTCGATCCGGCGTAGACCGCGTTATCGTTTTTCGCGAGCAGGCTCGCTCCCACTGGGGGCGAGTGTGTACATGGGTTTTGTGTACGACTCTGATCCCATGTAGGAGTGAGCCTGCACGCGATGACGGTGGATCAATCACCACAAAATCATCAGACAAACCTGCCGGCTTTCCGCCAGGCAACAAAAAACGGCGATCACTTCAGTGACCGCCGTTTCTGTGTACGGGTTATCGAATCAAGGCATCAACACTTCAATCGCACCATCTGCCGTCATGCTCACCTGGCTGGTGCCGGCCTCAACCTCTGGCGTCACCGGAGCGCCATCCATGCCGGCCGCTTTCATCATCATCGGCCCACGCATGTACGGCTGTGGATAACCGTTGCTGTTCAGGTTCAGGCTGACGATTTTGTAACCCTTGCCACCCAACGCATCGGTTGCCAGCTGCGCGCGGGCCTTGAAGGCGGTGACAGCTTCTTTAAGCAGCGCATCTTCGCTGGCCTTGCGCGTTGGCGTGGCGATGGCGAAGTCCATGCCACCCATTTTCAGGTCGGTCAGCAGTTCGCCGGTCAGCTTCGACAGTGCGGCGAAGTCGGAGCTTTCCATGCGCAGCTCGGCGCGTTCACGCCAGCCGGTGATTTTCTGGCCCTTGGTGTCGTAGATCGGGTAGCTGTTGCGGCTGCCCTGGCGCAGGGTGACTTCCTTGACTTGTTTGGCCTGGGCCAGCGCTTTGTTCATGGTGGTGCTGACGTCGGCGGCGAGTTTGGCCGGGTCGGTGTTCTGTTCTTCGGTGTAGAGGGTCACGATCATCTGATCGCGGGCCACTTCCTGGCTGACTTCGGCACGCAGGGCGATCTGGTTGTAATGAAGTTCGTCGGCGGCCAGGGCCGGGAGGCTGGCGACGGTGCCAACGCTAAGGGCAAGAAGGGCGGCGCTGCGGCGGAAACTGTGCATGAAAACTCCTTGGAGGTGCGCAGGGGTTAAGGTCCGAGCCTGCGTGAAACCATCAGACTCTAACTTTATTGATCCGGTTCGCACAGTTACAACTTCCATACAGATGGAATGGGGGAGACCGTGTCGAGGCCATTCGCGGGCAAGCCTCGCTCCTACAGGAATGTGTCGTACGCCAATCCTTTGAACGACACATTCCTGTAGGAGCGAGGCTTGCCCGCGAAGGCGTCCTTATAGACGCAGCAGGACTTCCTGCCATGTGGCTGTTTGCCGCACTTTTGCCTGCCAGCCCCCGTGCTTGGTTATACTCCGTGCGATCCGCCTGGAGCGCTCATCAGGAGAGCTCATGCTCGCCCCCGTTCAAATCACTTCCGCCACTCGCCAAAACCTTTGGCGGCTGACCTTCATCCGAACCTTGGTACTCGCCGCTCAGGCCGGTTCCGTAGGCCTGGCCTACTGGTTCGATCTGCTGCCGTTGCCGTGGGTGCAACTGGCGATGACCCTCGGCTGCTCGACGCTGCTGTGCGCGTTCACGGCGGTTCGCCTGCGCACCTCGTGGCCGGTCACCGAGCTGGAATATGCCCTGCAACTGGCCTGTGATCTGTTTATCCACAGTGCCCTGCTGTATTTCTCGGGCGGTTCGACCAACCCGTTCGTTTCCTATTACCTGGTGCCGCTGACCATCGCCGCCGTGACGTTGCCGTGGCGCTATTCGGTGATTCTGTCCGGTATCGCGCTGGCGCTTTATACGTTGTTGCTGGCGCGGTTCTATCCGCTGGAAACCTTCCCCATCGCCCGGGAAAACTTGCAGATCTACGGCATGTGGCTGAGTTTCGCCCTTGCCGCCGCCGTCATCACATTCTTTGCCGCGCGCATGGCCGAAGAGCTGCGCCGCCAGGAAGAACTGCGCGCCATCCGTCGTGAAGAAGGCCTGCGCGACCAGCAATTGCTGGCCGTCGCGACCCAGGCGGCCGGCGCCGCCCATGAGTTGGGCACGCCGTTGGCCACCATGAGCGTGTTGCTCAAGGAAATGCGCCAGGACCATCCCGACCCGCTGTTGCAGGATGATTTAAGCGTGTTGCAAGATCAGGTCAAACTCTGCAAAGAGACCTTGCAGCAACTGGTGCGCGCCGCCGAGGCCAATCGACGCCTGGCGGTGGAAATGCAGGACGTCACCGACTGGCTCGACGAAGCGCTGAACCGCTGGCACTTGATGCGCCCGGAAGCCAGTTACCGTTTCCAACGGCTGGGCCAGGGCACGGTGCCACGCATGGCACCGCCGCCAGACCTGACGCAAGCCTTGCTGAATTTGCTCAACAACGCCGCCGATGCGTGCCCCGAAGGGCTGCAAGTGACGCTGGACTGGAATGCCGAGGACCTGACCATCAGCATTCGCGACCATGGCGCCGGCGTGCCGCTGGCCATTGCCGAACAGATTGGCAAGCCGTTTTTTACCACCAAGGGCAAAGGTTTCGGCCTCGGCCTGTTTTTGAGCAAGGCCAGCGTGACACGCGCCGGCGGCTCAGTGAAACTCTACAGTCATGAGGAAGGCGGCACGCTCACCGAGCTGCGCCTGCCCCGTGTCGCCCGAGGAGACGAACATGAGTGACGAGATCCAAGTTGAAGGCGAAGAACTGCCGCATTTGCTGCTGGTAGACGACGATGCAACCTTTACCCGTGTGATGGCCCGCGCCATGGCCCGCCGTGGTTTTCGCGTCAGCACCGCCGGTTCCGCCGAAGAAGGGCTGACCATCGCCCAGGCCGACATCCCGGATTACGCCGCGCTGGACCTGAAAATGGACGGCGACTCAGGCCTGGTGTTGCTGCCCAAACTGCTCGAACTTGACCCGGAAATGCGCGTGGTGATCCTCACCGGCTACTCGAGCATTGCCACCGCCGTCGAGGCCATCAAGCGCGGCGCTTGCAACTATCTGTGCAAGCCGGCTGACGCTGACGACGTGCTGGCCGCGCTGCTTTCCGAGCATGCCGACCTCGACACCCTGGTGCCAGAAAACCCGATGTCGGTGGACCGCCTGCAATGGGAGCACATCCAGCGCGTACTGACCGAACACGAAGGCAACATCTCCGCCACTGCCCGCGCCTTGGGCATGCACCGCCGCACGCTGCAGCGCAAACTGCAAAAGCGTCCGGTCCGCCGCTGAACGGACGCTGAACGATTAACGCCAGCCCTCGCGATAACCCGAACCGATCATCTATGATCGGTTCGGGTGTGTTCTTTTCTTTATCGAGCCTTTTCCATGAATCAGAACGCTGAGTATTCCGCGGTCAACGATGCTGTGCGCGGGCAGTTTTTTCGCAAAGTCTGGGCGATGACCACGCCGTATTGGCGCAGCGAAGAGAAGGGCAAGGCCTGGACGTTGCTGATCGCGGTGATTGCGCTGTCACTGTTCAGCGTGGCGATTTCGGTGTGGGTCAACAGTTGGTACAAGGATTTTTACAACGCCCTGCAAAAGAAGGACGAAGCGGCTTTCTGGCAACTGATTCTGTACTTCTGCGGGATTGCTGCGGTGGCGATTCTCGGTGCGGTGTATCGGCTCTACCTGACGCAGATGCTGACGATTCGCTGGCGGGCCTGGCTCACCGAGCAGCACTTCGCCCGTTGGCTCGGTCATAAAAACTACTACCAACTGGAGCAGGGCGGTTACACCGATAACCCTGACCAGCGGATTTCCGAAGACCTCAATAGCTTCACCTCCAATACGCTGGGCCTGGGGCTGGGCCTGATCCGCAACGTCGTCAGTCTGGTGTCGTTTTCGATCATTCTGTGGGGCGTGTCGGGCAGCATCGAAGTGTTCGGTTTCACCATCCCCGGCTACATGTTCTGGTGCGCTCTGGTTTATGCCGCCGTCGGCAGCTGGCTGACGCACTTGATTGGCCGTCGTTTGATTGGCCTCAACAACAATCAACAACGCTTCGAAGCTGACCTGCGTTTTTCCATGGTGCGGGTTCGCGAGAACGCGGAAAGCATCGCTCTGTACAACGGCGAACCCAATGAAAACCGCCGTCTGAGCGGGCGCTTCGGGCTGGTCTGGCATAACTTCTGGGACATCATGAAAGTGTCCAAGCGCCTGACCTTCTTCACCTCCGGTTATGGCCAGATCGCAATCATTTTCCCGTTTATGGTCGCCGCGCCGCGTTACTTCGCCGGCAAGATCGAGCTTGGCGAGCTGATGCAAATCAACTCCGCGTTCGGCAACGTGCAGGAGAACTTCAGCTGGTTCATCAGCGCCTACCAGGACTTGGCCGCTTGGCGAGCCACCTGTGATCGTCTGCTGAGTTTCCGCCAGGCGATGACCGACAACGAAGAGCGAGCGCCGGCGATTGATGTGCAGAATTCGGGTACAGCCTTGAAGGTGCACAACCTGGGCCTCGATCTGGCCGACGGTCGTCACTTGCTGACCAACGCCGACATGACCGTGGAGGAGGGCGAGCGCGTCATGCTCAGCGGTCGTTCCGGCAGCGGCAAGTCGACCTTGCTGCGGGCGATGGGGCACCTGTGGCCGGCGGGTCATGGCAGCATTCGTCTGCCGACGGCGCGTTACCTGTTCCTGCCACAAAAGCCGTATCTGCCGATTGGCACGTTGCGCGAGGCACTGAGTTATCCACAGGCCGGCGGGACTTATCCGCACGAGCGGTATGTGCATGTGCTGGAAACTTGCCGCTTGCCGCACCTTGTTGCGCGCCTGGACGAGGCCAATCACTGGCAGCGCATGCTGTCGCCGGGTGAACAGCAACGGCTGGCCTTCGCTCGTGCGCTGCTCTATGCACCACAGTGGTTGTACATGGACGAGGCGACGTCGGCGATGGACGAAGAGGATGAGGCGTCGCTGTATCAGGCCTTGATCGATGAAATACCGGGGTTGAGCATCGTCAGCGTCGGGCATCGCAGCAGTCTGAAGCGTTTCCACCCACGGCATGTGCGCATTGAAAATGGTCATCTGGTGGACCAGACCGTGATCGCATAACACCACAATCCGTGTGGGAACGAGCTTTTGTGGCGAGGGGATTTATCCCCGCTCGGCGACGCAGCCGTCGCAAAACCACTGCACTCGGCATACCTGATGCACCGAGGCTGTGGGTTTTGGGATGGCTGCGCCATCCAGCGGGGATAAATCCCCTCGCCACTGGTTGCTCTTACAAAAGTGGGTGGTGGTGATCGTACAACCGCGTTGAGCTATGATGCGGTTTCAGCCGCAATTTTCGAGACAGACGTTCACCATGGAAAACCCGATCGACGCACCACGCCTCCCTCGCAAGCGCCGCAGCCTCGCAGAGGAATTGGTGACGGTGCTGTCCGAGCAGATCCGCGACGGCCACCTCAAACGTGGCGACAAATTGCCCACCGAGTCGGCGATCATGGATGCCCATGGCGTCAGCCGAACCGTGGTTCGCGAAGCAATTTCACGTTTGCAGGCCGCTGGCCAGGTGGAAACCCGTCACGGCATCGGCACCTTCGTGCTCGACACCCCGAGCCCGAGCGGTTTTCGCATCGACCCGGCGACCGTGGTCACCCTGCGTGACGTATTGGCGATTCTGGAACTGCGCATCAGCCTCGAAGTGGAGTCCGCCGGCCTCGCTGCACAGCGCCGCAGCCCGGAACAGTTGGCCTTGATGCGCGCCGCGCTGGACGCCTTGAATGAAAGCGCCGCCCACGCCAGTGATGCCGTGGCGTCCGACTTCCAGTTCCACCTGCAAATCGCCCTGTCGACTGGTAACCGCTACTTCACCGACATCATGACCCACCTGGGCACCAGCATCATTCCGCGCACCCGCCTGAACTCCGCGCGCCTGGCCCATGATGATCAGCAGCACTACATGAGTCGCCTGAGCCGCGAACACGAAGAGATTTACGACGCGATTGCGCGCCAGGATTCGGATGCGGCGCGGGCGGCAATGCGTTTGCATTTGACGAACAGTCGGGAGCGGCTGCGCCACGCGCATGAAGAGGCTGAGGCGCAGCGCTGAGAGTTGCGGTTGGTGGGACCCAGTTTTTTTGTAGCGCTTTTGCTAACGCACCACGATGAGACGAAGGGGGTGTGATTCTTTTTTGATCCCGTCAATTTCTACCTCATACCAAAACTCAGCCGTACTTTTGTTAACGATGGGCTCGAGTGTATACGTGGTGATTTTTGAGATGTGCTGCTCGGTGTCTTTAATATCAATTCCGCCGCGCCATAATTCTTCGTAACCGCTCTCATTGTGAAATTTTATAAAGTATTTGCATCGTTGTCCGCTAGCTTGACCTTTATATTTAACGGCAAGCTTAAATCTAAATTGCTGAATTTCTCCGAAGTTCTTTAGGTAGAGGGTAGTTCCGTCTGTTTCAGGGGCAGTGGGCGCGGCTAGTTTTGGTGATACTGGCGATTTTACAGGTTTTTCCACTTTTGTTAGTTCGACAGTGCTCATGGCGAATCTCCATTATAAAAAGTAATTTTGCGATAACTTATCCGCGACATCAGTTCATCAGATGCTTTTAATGTTGGCTACTGTCAGAAATGACAGTTGCGACCAGGGGTCGTTACGCGCTGGACCGCACGCGTAGCCCATGACGATCAACAGCGCATGAGTCGCCTGAGCCGTGAGCACGAAGAGATTTACGACGCGATTGTGCGCCAGGATTCAGATGCGGCGCGGGCGGCGATGCGTTTGCATTTGACCAATAGCCGCGAGCGGCTGCGCCATGCGCATGAAGAGGCTGAGGCGCAGCGTTAATGCTTTTTATCGCCGATAGCTGAGTTTTGTATAAGTCGCAATATTCCAAAGCGCCGGGTTAATCAGGTGGTGCGTGCGCTGTAGAAGATCTCAGTGGCCATAGCGGACAGTAATCTATTTAACAGAACTGTCCGCGTCTCTTATTGTACGAGCCTAAATTCCACCTTAGGGGAGTGTCTCACTTCCCCATCTCTTGTCACAGTGTATTGCACTTCAACACTGGCGCCTTCTGCCAAACCTGTTTCGAAGAAGTTTTTTTCGGCTCCGTATCCGTATGCATCTGATGGAATTTCTATAGTCACTGAATACACGATGGATTTGCCTGTAGAGGTTTTTACAATAAATGCTAATTCATCCCCCTTGTTCGCATCTGCGATGGGTTCCACTGTTATTGAGACTGATCCAATAATTTGGCTAACGCTCAAAACACCTTCTTTAACATTTTTAACTTTTGGGGGCGCCAAGTCGTTCTTTTGTACTGTCATGAATAAAGTCCTTCAACAATAAGTCGAACCATTTTGATAAACGCTCTTTTATAAGCGTTCTAAGGGGCCGGTTCGTTAACTCCTGAGGTGATTAAGTCACCGCAGTTGATGTCGTGCTACTGTCAGAATTTACAGTTCAGACGAACGGTCAGTGTTTTGTGTCGTGTGTTTACTTGTCCCGAGATTTGCGTTCAAAGGCTGGCTCGCTTCCATTTGGGATCTAATCAGTGGAATACCAAAGACTAATGGGTGCGAGCCTGCTCGTGATGGGGCAATCGCCTCAGCCGGTTTTCAGAACTGAACGATCCACCCGTACCGCCAATTCAGTCTTCGCCGATTTAACCTCGAAGGTCACACCCCCCTGCTTATCCACAACTCCGCGGGCAATGGGCACACCCTTGGACAACAACTCCAACGGCGCACCCTCCAGCGATTGCCCTGAAGCCAGTTCCAGTTTCAATTTAATCGTCATCATCAATCTCCTTATCAAGCCACGTTGCCAGTGGGGTTGTAATCCTTGAGCAGCAAGTAAGTACTCCAGCCCCACCAGTCATCGACGGTGGCGGTGTCGTTCAGGTTGTTGACGTCCTTGCGCCGCAGCACTTTGCTGCCTTCAACCCGGAACAACGGTGAAAAGTTGTTCGCAGGATTCAATACGGATTGCAGATCCGGGGTCTTTTTCAAGGCGCCAAAATTATCGGGAACCGTGACGGTGCCGCTGAGATACGCCGCAAACACTTCATCCGCCGACACCTGCACCGCCTGATTCACCTGGACACGATTGGCGCTGTCGATGGCGTCGAAGTAGCGTTTGTCACCGTACCCACGCCAGTGATCGCCGGTGCCGTTGCGCACATTGAGGCCGAACTTGCTGTCTTCGTCGTGCATGAAGCGGGTAATCAGTGAGCCCAGATCACTGGGCGTGACCACCGCAGCCAACTGTTTACGCGGCACGCGCAAATGGCCGGCAGAATACAGGTCGGTCAGGTAGTGATCGGCAAACGCGTTCATCGCGTATGCCAGTTCCAGCTGCTTTTCATCGTTGCTGCTGTGAGCCTTCACCGCTTGTTGCAGGGCTGCCGTGTGCCCGGAGATATAGGCCAGCAGCGCCCATTCGGCAAAGTGGTCAGCATTATTGGCGGCCAGTTTCAGATAGCGCCCCAAGGGAAACAGCGCCGAGACGAAACTGCCGCCGCCCGTGATTCTGTTCCACTCTTCTGACAACGTATCTCCGAGTGCGTCATACGCCTCGTGAGGCTGTTTGCCGTCTTTGATTGCCTGTTTAACGGCGGCGATTTCCTTCTGCATGACGCCGAGGATCAGCTTGGCTTCGGCATTGGACGCCGGCAGCACCGCCAGCGAGTTGAAGGCATTGGTAAAGCGCTGGACGCGGTCGGCAGGCGTGGCGCCTTCGCTGACTGGTTGATCGGGAATGCCATAAAAGTCACCGCCCAGGGCGACGATCTGACCATATGTCAGCGCCAGTCCATTGGGTAAATGCAGCGCTACCTGCGAGGCGGGCACAGCGGGCGCGTCCTTGATAAAACGCAGCAACGTACCGTCACCGATGGCCGTGTGCTCGCCGCCCTCAAACCTCAGCTGTGGCTTGCCTTTCAAGGCTTTGCCAGGCGTAGCGTTAGTTGTTTGAGGTGCGTCGTGATGTTCGCCGAGCTGCAGCATAAGCGAACTGTTGGCGGTGACGGCGATACCGTCTTCAGTAAAAAGATCGTCCAGGTTCGCGATGATCTGTTCTGGTTTTTCCTGCGGTTGAGCGTGTAGACCTGACATTTCTGGCTCCTTGATATGTCGTCGGTATGATTCAAGATGACTGTATGTATATACAGCCAATCAGAGCTTAGGTGAGAAACTTCCTACGTCAAGAAAATCTTCTTCCGACACAAATTTCCAGGCGCGACGATGAAATGCAGTTGACGGTTATTATTTAAGTTGTACGATGACCTACAACTCGGCCACAGGCTGAACGCTTTTCTCACACAAACGTTGCTACCCAGGGTGTTCGAATAATGAATCCACAAGAACTGAAGTCCATCCTCTCTTCTGGCCTGCTGTCTTTCCCGGTCACCGATTTCAATGCTCAGGGCGACTTCCATCGCGCGGGCTATATCAAGCGTCTCGAATGGCTGGCCCCATACGGCGCCACGGCGTTGTTCGCCGCAGGCGGCACCGGTGAGTTCTTCTCTCTGGCGGCCAGCGAATATTCGGAAATCATCAAGACCGCCGTCGACACCTGCGAAAACAGCGTGCCGATTCTGGCTGGTGTGGGCGGTTCCACTCGCCAGGCCATCGAATACGCACAGGAAGCCGAGCGCCTGGGCGCCAAAGGCTTGTTGCTGCTGCCGCACTACCTGACCGAAGCCAGCCAGGACGGCGTTGCCGCCCACGTTGAAGCCGTGTGCAAATCGGTGAACATCGGCGTGGTGGTTTACAACCGCAACGTCTGCCGCCTGACCGCGCCATTGCTGGAACGCCTGGCCGAGCGCTGCCCGAACCTGATCGGCTACAAGGATGGCCTGGGCGATATCGAGTTGATGGTATCGATCCGTCGCCGCCTCGGTGATCGCTTCAGCTACCTGGGCGGTTTGCCGACCGCTGAAGTCTATGCCGCTGCTTACAAGGCATTGGGCGTACCGGTCTACTCCTCGGCGGTGTTCAACTTCATCCCGAAAACGGCGATGGATTTTTACCACGCCATTGCCCGCGAAGATCACGCCACTGTTGGCAAGATCATCGACGACTTCTTCCTGCCGTACCTGGACATCCGTAACCGCAAAGCCGGTTACGCGGTGAGCATCGTCAAGGCCGGGGCAAAAATTGCCGGTTATGACGCAGGTCCTGTGCGTGCACCGCTGACCGATCTGCTGCCAGAAGAGTACGAAGCTCTGGCCGCGCTGATCGACAAGCAAGGTGCGCAGTAACACACCCGATTAATAAGGCCGCTGAGCAATCAGCGGCCTTTTGCGTGAGGAGATTGTTGTGGCTGATACAAAGCGTTTCGATAACTACATCAACGGTGAATGGGTGGCGGGCAGTGATTACTGCGCCAACATCAACCCGTCCGAACTGACCGACACTATCGGCGACTACGCCAAGGCTGATCTGGCCCAGGTCCACGCCGCCATCGACGCCGCTCGCGCTGCGTTTCCGGCCTGGTCGACTTCGGGCATTCAGGCTCGCCATGATTCACTGGATAAAGTCGGCACCGAAATCCTCGCCCGCCGCGAAGAGCTTGGCACCTTGCTGGCCCGGGAAGAGGGCAAGACCCTGCCTGAAGCCATCGGCGAAGTGACCCGCGCCGGTAACATCTTCAAGTTCTTCGCCGGTGAGTGCCTGCGTCTGTCCGGCGACTACTTGCCGTCGGTGCGCCCGGGTGTGAACGTCGAAGTCACTCGCGAAGCCTTGGGCGTCGTTGGCCTGATCACCCCGTGGAACTTCCCGATCGCGATCCCTTCGTGGAAAATCGCCCCGGCCTTGGCCTACGGCAACTGCGTCGTGCTGAAACCGGCCGATCTGGTGCCGGGTTGCGCCTGGGCGCTGGCGGAAATCATCTCCCGCGCAGGCTTCCCGGCCGGCGTCTTCAACCTGGTGATGGGCAGCGGTCGCGTGGTTGGCGATGCGCTGGTGCAGAGCCCGAAAGTCGACGGCATCAGCTTCACCGGTTCTGTCGGTGTCGGTCGTCAGATCGCCGTCAGCTGCGTCTCGCGTCAGGCCAAGGTTCAGCTGGAAATGGGTGGCAAGAACCCGCAGATCATTCTCGACGATGCCGACCTGAAGCAAGCGGTCGAGCTGTCGGTGCAGAGCGCGTTCTATTCCACCGGTCAGCGTTGCACGGCGTCGAGCCGCTTCATCGTCACCGCCGGGATTCACGACAAGTTCGTCGAAGCCATGGCCGAGCGCATGAAGTCGATCAAGGTCGGTCACGCGTTGAAAACCGGCACCGACATCGGTCCGGTCGTCTCGCAAGCGCAGCTTGAACAGGACATGAAGTACATCGACATTGGCCAGTCCGAAGGTGCTCGTCTGGTCAGCGGCGGTGGCTTGGTGACTTGCGACACCGAAGGCTACTACCTCGCGCCAACGCTGTTTGCCGACAGCACAGCTGCGATGCGCATCAACCGTGAAGAGATCTTTGGCCCGGTGGCGAACATCGTTCGCGTCGCCGATTACGAGGCCGCACTGGCCATGGCCAACGACACCGAATTCGGTCTGTCGGCGGGCATCGCCACCACGTCGCTGAAGTACGCCAACCACTTCAAGCGCCACTCCCAGGCCGGGATGGTGATGGTCAACCTGCCGACGGCGGGCGTGGATTACCACGTTCCATTCGGCGGGCGTAAAGGTTCATCCTATGGTTCCCGCGAGCAAGGTCGCTACGCGCAAGAGTTCTACACGGTCGTGAAGACCAGCTACATCGGTTCGTAACGCAACACCCTCTGTGGGAGCGAGCCTGCTCGCGAAGGTCTTGAGGACGCGGCGGTAAACCTGATGCCCCGCGTCATCGTTGACCACCATCGTGAGCAGGCTTGCTCCCACAGAAAAACCAAAGATTCACCCGCGCATAAAAATAATCAGTGGGAGTACATGTACATGCAAGCGACCAAGCCGACTCACGTCCGCTATTTGATTTTGCTCATGCTTTTCCTGGTGACCACGATCAACTACGCCGACCGGGCCACTATCGCCATTGCGGGCTCCAGCCTGCAAAAAGACCTCGGCATCGACGCGGTCACCCTCGGTTACATCTTCTCTGCATTCGGTTGGGCTTACGTGGCCGGGCAAATTCCCGGTGGCTGGCTGCTGGACCGTTTCGGCTCGAAAAAGATCTACGCGCTAAGCATTTTCACCTGGTCGCTGTTCACCGTTCTGCAGGGCTATGTCGGCGAATTCGGCATGTCCACCGCAGTGGTTGCGCTGTTCATGCTGCGCTTCCTGGTGGGCCTGGCCGAAGCGCCATCCTTCCCGGGTAACGCCCGTATCGTCGCGGCCTGGTTTCCGACGGCTGAACGCGGCACGGCCTCGGCGATCTTCAACTCGGCGCAGTACTTCGCCACCGTGTTGTTCGCACCGCTGATGGGCTGGATCGTCTACAGCTTCGGCTGGCAGCACGTGTTTATCGTCATGGGCGTGATCGGCATCATCTTCTCGGGGATCTGGCTGAAGGTGATCTACAGCCCGCGCCAGCACCCGATGATCAACGACGCCGAGTTCAAGCACATCGCCGACAACGGCGGCATGGTCGACATGGACCAGGACAAAGGCAAAGGCAAAAAAGGCGACGGTCCGAAGTGGGACTACATCCGCCAGTTGCTGACCAACCGCATGATGCTCGGCGTGTATCTGGGCCAGTACTGCATCAACGGCATCACGTACTTCTTCCTGACCTGGTTCCCGGTGTACCTGGTGCAAGAACGCGGCATGACCATCCTCAAGGCCGGTTTCATTGCTTCGTTGCCGGCGATCTGCGGCTTTATCGGGGGGGTGCTTGGCGGAGTGATTTCCGATTACCTGCTGCGCAAGGGCCATTCCCTGACCTTCGCTCGCAAGGCACCGATCATCGCGGGTTTGCTGGTCTCCAGCAGCATCGTGGCGTGCAACTATGTTGATGTCGAGTGGATGGTCGTCGGCTTCATGGCCCTGGCCTTCTTCGGCAAAGGCGTGGGTGCGCTGGGTTGGGCGGTGGTGTCCGACACCTCGCCGAAACAGATTGCCGGCCTGAGCGGTGGCCTGTTCAACACCTTCGGCAACATCGCTTCGATCACCACCCCGATCGTGATCGGCTACATCATCAGCTCCACCGGTTCGTTCAAATGGGCGCTGGTGTTTGTCGGTTGCAACGCACTGGTTGCAGTGTTCAGCTACCTGGTGATCGTCGGTCCGATCAAACGTGTGGTGCTGAAAGAGCCGCCAGTCAGCGGTCCTGAAACCAATAACAAATTGTCTCAAGCGCATTCCTGAGGAGCGGCGTCATGCAGTTGATTGAACATTCCGACTCGCCGCGCTACATCCGCCTGCACGAGCGGGACAACGTCGTGATCGTGGTCAACGACCAAGGCGTACCGGCCGGTACCGAGTTTCCAGATGGCCTGGTGACGGTGGACTTCGTGCCGCAGAGCCATAAAGTCACCCTCGAGGACATTCCCGAAGGCGGCCAGGTGATTCGTTACGGCCAGACCATTGGCTATGCGTTGCAGCCGATCCCGCGCGGCAGCTGGGTCAAGGAAGATCAACTGCGCATGCCCACCGCGCCACCGCTGGACAGCCTGCCGCTGTCCACCGAAGTACCGGCGGCCCAGGCACCGCTGGACGGTTACACCTTCGAGGGGTATCGCAACGCCGACGGTACCGTTGGCACGCGCAATATTCTCGGGATTACGACGACCGTCCAGTGCGTGACCGGCGTGCTCGACCATGCGGTCAAGCGCATCAAGGATGAATTGCTGCCCAAGTACCCGAACGTCGATGACGTGGTGGCGCTGACCCACAGCTACGGCTGCGGGGTGGCGATCACTGCCACTGACGCGTACATCCCGATCCGCACCGTACGCAATCTGGCGCGCAACCCGAACCTGGGTGGCGAAGCCTTGGTCATCAGCCTGGGCTGCGAGAAATTGCAGGCCGGGCAGGTGATGCACGAGGGCGACAGCTCGGTGGATTTGAGCGAGCCGTGGTTGTACCGCTTGCAGGATTCGAGTCACGGTTTCACTGAGATGATCGAGCAGATCATGGCGCTGGCCGAGACCCGTTTGAAGAAGCTCGATCAGCGTCGCCGGGAAACTGTGCCGGCGTCCGAGCTGATCCTGGGCATGCAGTGCGGCGGCAGCGATGCGTTTTCCGGCATCACCGCCAACCCTGCGCTGGGTTATGCCTCTGATTTGTTGTTGCGCGCTGGCGCGACGGTGATGTTTTCCGAAGTCACCGAGGTGCGCGACGCGATTTATCTGCTGACCTCCCGCGCGGAAACTGAGGGGGTTGCTCAGGAGCTGGTGCGGGAAATGGACTGGTACGACCGTTACCTGGCCAAGGGTGAGGCGGACCGCAGCGCCAACACCACGCCGGGCAACAAGAAGGGCGGGTTGTCGAACATTGTCGAAAAGTCCTTGGGCTCGATCGTCAAATCCGGTAGCAGTGCGATCAATGGCGTGCTCGGCCCTGGCGAGCGCTTCAAGCGCAAAGGGCTGATCTTCTGCGCGACCCCGGCCAGTGATTTTGTCTGCGGGACGTTGCAGTTGGCGGCGGGGATGAACCTGCATGTGTTCACCACCGGGCGCGGCACGCCTTATGGTTTGGCGATGGCGCCGGTGGTCAAGGTATCGACCCGGACCGAATTGGCACAGCGCTGGCCGGACCTGATCGACATCGATGCCGGGCGGATTGCGACCGGACGCGCTTCGATTGAAGACCTTGGGTGGGAGTTGTTCCACTACTACCTGGACGTGGCGAGCGGCAAGAAGCAGACGTGGGCCGAGCAGCACAAACTGCATAACGACATCACCCTGTTCAACCCGGCGCCGATAACATGAGATAGCGCTGGGTGAACTATGCTGGATTCGACTCGGAATGCGATCACCCAAGTAGAATTCACCGGCAGATAAGGCGCGCCGCCTCTCCATCGCTACAGCGATTACTGATCGTCAGTAGCAATGGAGGATGGCTTTCGATCAGCACCCTAAATACCTTGTCGATCAAGTGTTAATGCGGTGCTTTTAGCTTTTTATGGATGCCTCAGACTAAACCAATGACCACGCCAGATTATCCAGATAAAGGTTGCCAGCGGTCACGGATAATTTGCCAGAAAAGCCGGCGATCAATAGTACGTCAAAGGGTATTTCTGCAATTTCGAACGCTTTGTCTTCGGAACTGATAGGGGCGCCGTATACGACTTCTTCTTTCTTCATTGCAATAATATAGGCAGTACCACTTTCATTGCCGCCAGCTGCCTTGATCTGGAACCTCAGGCTATTCACATAGTTTCCAAATGAAAATTTCAATCTGGAACCACTTGGCAAATATAGACTTTTATCGCCGAAGCCCGCCCCATCGGGAGCTTTTACTATTCCTGACGTTTTATCGTCCGGTTGATCTTCGACAGTAACGATTAAATTGTTACTGAATTGCACGGGTAGTTGCAACAAAAAAGACTGGAGGGGTTCTCTTTCCCAGTCCTCCTTGTTCTCTGAGACAGTACCGGTTTTTGAAGCGCCTGAAAATTTATCGCCTGTTGATTTAACTGACATATTTTTTACTCCTGTAATTTGTTTTATTTGCGGGATTATTAAGTGCCCGATGACTAAGCATTGGCTACTGTCAGATCTGACAGTAGCGACGAACGGTCCACATAAATATCAGCTCGAAATCAGTGGGATTTATAGAAAATCAGTGCAGGACGTGACCATGTCAGCGAAGTCGTTCTCTCACACGCAAAGGTCCCCAGTCGCTTATCATTAGCCCCCTAACGACGCCCACCCAAGGTTCCCCCCGGCATGCTGGCTATCTTCCTCGAAACCCTGAACATCACCGCGCCGGTGTTTGCCATGCTGTTTCTAGGGGTGTTGCTCAAGCGCATCGACTGGATCAACGACAACTTCATCCACACCGCGTCGGCCCTGGTGTTCAACGTCACCATGCCGGCGCTGCTGTTTCTAGGCATCCTGCATGCCGACCTGCACGCCGCGTTGCAACCGGCGCTGCTGATCTACTTCTCGCTGGCCACCCTGGCGTGTTTTGCCATCGCCTGGGGCTGGGCGATCTGGAAGTGCCCGCGTGAAGATCGAGGGATTTATACCCAAGGCGCTTTTCGCGGCAACAACGGAGTCATCGGCCTTGCGTTGGCGGCCAGCATGTACGGCGATTACGGGATTTCTCTCGGGGCGATTCTCGCGGCGCTGGTGATCCTGTTTTACAACACGCTCTCGACCATTGTGCTGGCGGTGTACAGCCCGGTGATCAAGTCCGATCCGTGGAGCATCTGCAAAAGCGTGATGGTCAACCCGCTGATCATCAGCGTGTTGGCGGCGGCGCCCTTTGCCTATTTCAAGATCGGCTTGCCGGGGTGGCTGGAAACGTCTGGCCAGTACCTGGCGCAAACCACGTTGCCGTTGGCGTTGATCTGCATCGGCGGCACGCTATCACTGGCAGCATTGCGCAAAAGCGGCAAGATGGCGCTCAGCTCAAGTCTGGTGAAGATGATCGGCTTGCCAGTGTTGGCGACGTTGGGGGCATGGCTTTGGGGATTTCGCGGGGCTGAGTTGGGGATTCTGTTTCTGTACTTCGGCAGCCCGACCGCCGCGGCCAGTTTTGTCATGGCCCGCCAGGCCAACGGCAATCATGAACTGGCGGCGGCGATCATCGTGATCACCACGTTGATGGCGGCGGTCACCACCAATGTCGGAATCTTTTTGTTGCAGTGGGGGGAGTGGATCTAGCGTCGGGATTTTCGCTGGTGTCCAGGGCTGGCAAGCCTCGCCCTGTAGGAGCGAGGCTTGCCCGCGAAGGCGCCAGTCCTGTCACCACAACTTTTGAAGACTCACTCAGGCTTCTGATAGCTGTCGATCACTTCCTGCGCCGCCCGAAACGCATCAATCGCCGCCGGCACACCGGCGTACACCGCGCAATGCAGCAACGCCTCGCGAATCTCTTCCACGGTGCAGCCGTTGTTCAGCGCGCCGCGGACGTGGCCTTTCAACTCCTGCGGGCACTTCAACGCTGTCAGCGCGGCGAGGGTGATCAGGCTGCGGGTTTTCAGCGGCAGGCCTTCGCGGTTCCACACGGCGCCCCAGGCGTGTTCATTGACGAAGTCCTGCAGCGGCTGGGTGAACTCAGTGGCATTGCCCAGTGCGCGGTCGACGAACGCATCGCCCATCACCTGGCGGCGGACTTCTACACCAGGCTTTTTGTTGTCAGTCATGGCATTTCCCTCTTGTGGTGTTGGCGACGCCAGGCGCGCAGCGATGTGAACAGCAGAAACGCCACCAGCGCCGGCAGGACAAAAAACAGCATCAAGTGTTCAAGCTTGCCGGCCAGGGGCATGCCGGTGGTGAACGACACCACGTGCAGACCGTAAGCGAGATACAACCCCAAAAACAGCAGACCTTCGGCGCGGGTCACCCGGTAACCGGTGTAGAACAGCGGCAGGCACAGCACCGCCACACCGAGCATCACCGGCAGGTCGAAATCCAGGGCATTGGGCGAGACCGACAGCGGCGAGGGGGCGACAAGCGCGGTCAGGCCGAGTACGCCCAGGAGGTTGAACAGGTTGCTGCCGATCACGTTACCCACGGCAATGTCCCGCTGACCGCGCAAGGCCGCGATCAATGAGGTGGCCAGTTCCGGCAGGGAGGTGCTGATGGCGACGATGGTCAGGCCGATGACCCGCTCCGACAGACCCAGATCGGTCGCAACCGCCACGGCGGCGCCCAGCAACAAATGGCCGGCGTAGACCAGCATCGCCAGTCCGGCGACGATCATCAGTACGCTGCTGAACCACGGTGCCTGGGGCGTTCCGTCGTGGGAGGGCGGACGGGTCGAGTGCCGCGACTGGCGCAGCAACAAGCCCAGATACAGCGCCAGGGCCGCCAGCAGAACGATGCCGTCCATGCGGGTCAGCTCTTCATTCCACGCCAATACAAACACCAGCAGGCTGGCGCCGATCATCAGTGGAATATCCAGGCGCACCAGTTGCCGTGAAACCCGCAGCGGAATGATCAGCGCCGAAAGCCCCAAGGTGACGAGGATGTTGAAGATGCTGCTGCCGATCACACTGCCGACGGCGATGTCGGCGTTTTGCGCCAGGGTGGCTTGCAGGCTGACCGCCATCTGCGGTGCGCTGCTGCCCAAGGCGACGATGGTCAGCCCGATGATCAGCGGCCGCACCTGCAAGCGCGCCGCCAGGCGCACGGCGCCACGGACCATCAGTTCGGCACCGGCGATCAGCAACAGCAGGCCGCCGAGCAACTCAATCAGGCTGATCAGGGGTAAATCGGCAAGTCCGAAAATGGTCGGGGCTCCGTCTGTTAATCGTCGAGGGCTTGCACGCGAACCCGTGCGGTGCCGCTACGGAGCATACCCAGTTGTTCGGCGGCCTCGTGTGAAAGATCAATCAGGCGCCCGCGGGTGTGCGGCCCGCGGTCGTTGATTCGGACCACGCAGGACTTGTCGTTATTCAGATTGGTGACCTTCACCCGCGTGCCGAACGGCAATTGGCGATGGGCGGCAGTCAGGGAATTCTTGTTGAAACGCTCGCCGCTGGCGGTGCGTTTGCCTTGGTGTTTGGCACCGTAATAGGACGCCGTACCGGTCTTGTCGTAGCCGTGTGGGTCGATGATGTCGTTACTGGCGCAACCGGCCAGCAGAGCGAGCAGGGCGCAGGCACCCAGTAGACGCTTCATTTAAAGGTATCCACATACAAATGTGGGAGCGAGCCAGCTCGCGATGGCGGGCTGTCTGACACATCAATGTTGGATGTGCTGCCGTCATCGCGAGCAGGCTCGCTCCCACAGGGATCGGAGCCAGGCTTTAAATCTGGCTCCATGCTCATCAGCCTTCGAGCTTGCTTTTCAGCAGTTCGTTGACCTGTTGCGGGTTGGCCTTGCCTTTGGAGGCTTTCATGGCCTGGCCGACGAAGAAGCCGAACATCTTGCCGCGTTTGGCTTCGTCTGCCGCGCGGTATTGCTCGACCTGCTCGGCGTTGGCCGCGAGCATTTCGTCCAGCACCGCCGAGATCGCGCCGCTGTCGGTCACTTGCTTGAGGCCGCGCTTGTCGATGATCTCGTCCGCGCTGCCTTCGCCGTTGGCCATCGCTTCAAACACCACCTTGGCGATCTTGCCGGAGATGGTGTTGTCCTTGATGCGCAGCAGCATGCCGCCCAGTTGCTCGGCCGAGACCGGCGACTGGTCGATTTCAACGCCTTGCTTGTTCAGCAGGCTGCCCAGTTCAACCATCACCCAGTTGGCCGCCAGCTTGGCGTCGCCGCTGATGCTCACGACTTTCTCGAAGTAATCGGCTTGCTCGCGGCTGGTGGCCAGGACGCTGGCGTCATACACCGACAGGCCGAACTGCGCCTGGAAGCGCTCGCGTTTCTGTGGTGGCAATTCCGGCAGCGTGGCGCGTACTTCGTCGAGGAACGAGTCTTCGATGACCACTGGCAGCAGGTCCGGGTCGGGGAAGTAACGGTAGTCGTTGGCTTCCTCTTTGCTGCGCATCGGACGGGTTTCGTCCTTGTTCGGATCGTACAGGCGGGTCTGCTGGATCACTTTGCCGCCGTCTTCGATCAGCTCGATCTGACGACGCACTTCGCTGTTGATCGCCTTCTCGATGAAGCGGAACGAGTTGACGTTCTTGATCTCGCAGCGCGTGCCGAATTCAACCTGGCCTTTCGGGCGGATCGACACGTTGCAGTCACAACGCAGCGAGCCTTCGGCCATGTTTCCGTCGCAGATGCCCAGGTAACGCACCAGCGCGTGGATGGTCTTGACGTAGGCCACGGCTTCCTTGGCGCTGCGCATGTCCGGCTCGGAGACGATTTCCAGCAGCGGCGTGCCGGCACGGTTCAGGTCGATGCCGGTGGCGCCGTTGAACTCTTCGTGCAGGCTTTTACCGGCGTCTTCTTCCAGGTGCGCACGGGTGACGCCGACACGTTTGATCGTGCCGTCTTCCATGGCGATGTCCAGGTGGCCCTTGCCGACGATCGGCAATTCCATCTGGCTGATCTGGTAGCCCTTCGGCAGATCCGGGTAGAAATAGTTTTTACGGGCGAACACGTTGTGCTGGCCGATCTCGGCATCGATCGCCAGGCCGAACATCACGGCCATGCGCACGGCTTCCTGGTTCAGCACCGGCAGTACGCCAGGCATGCCGAGGTCAACGAGGCTGGCCTGGGTGTTCGGCTCGGAACCGAACGTGGTGGAGCTACCGGAAAAGATTTTCGACCGGGTGGTGAGCTGGGTGTGAATCTCCAGCCCGATCACGACTTCCCATTGCATGTGTTTCTCCTCAGAAGCCGGTTGGGGTGCGGGTGTGCCAGTCAGTGTTCAATTGATACTGATGGGCAACGTTCAACAGGCGACCTTCCTGGAAATACGGGGCGAGCAATTGCACGCCGACCGGCAGGCCATCGACAAAACCTGCAGGCATGGACAAGCCCGGCAGACCCGCGAGGTTGGCGGTGATGGTGTAGACGTCTTCCAGGTACGCAGCCACCGGGTCGCTGTTTTTGGCGCCGAGCTTCCAGGCCGGGTTCGGCGTGGTTGGGCCGAGGATGATGTCGACCTCATTAAAGGCTGCCATGAAGTCGTTCTTGATCAAGCGACGGATCTTCTGCGCCTTCAAGTAGTAGGCGTCGTAGTAACCGGCCGACAGCGCGTAGGCACCGACCATGATCCGGCGCTGCACTTCCGGGCCGAAACCTTCGCCACGGGAACGCTTGTACAGATCGATCAGGTCTTTCGGGTTCTCGCAGCGATGGCCAAAGCGCACGCCGTCGAAACGCGACAGGTTGGAAGACGCTTCCGCCGGGGCGATCACGTAGTACGCAGGAATCGCGTGCTGCATGTTCGGCAGGCTGATTTCCTTGATCACGGCACCGAGCTTTTCCAGCTCCTTGATGCTGTTGTGGATCAGATCGGCAATGCGCGGGTCGAGGCCGGCGCCAAAGTATTCCTTAGGCACGCCGATGCGCAGGCCTTGCAGCGAGCCGTTGAGGCTGGCGCTGTAATCAGGCACGGGCTCGTCGATGCTGGTGGAATCTTGCGGGTCGAAACCGGCCATGCCTTGCAGCAGGATCGCGCAGTCTTCGGCGGTGCGAGCCAGAGGGCCGCCCTGATCGAGGCTGGACGCATAGGCAATCATGCCCCAGCGCGAAACACGACCGTACGTCGGTTTCAGGCCGGTGAGGTTGGTCAGTGCGGCGGGTTGGCGGATCGAACCGCCTGTGTCAGTGCCAGTGGCCGCCGGCAACAGGCGCGCGGCAACCGCTGCAGCCGAACCACCGGACGAACCGCCCGGAACGTATTCCAGGTTCCACGGGTTTTTCACCGGGCCGTAGTAGCTCGACTCGTTGGCCGACCCCATGGCGAATTCGTCCATGTTGGTCTTGCCCAGGGTCACTGCGCCGGCAGCCGCCAGTTTGGCAACGACCGTGGCGTCGTACGGGGCTTTGAAGTTGTCGAGCATCTTGGAGCCACAGCTGGTGCGGATGCCCAGGGTGCAGAACAGGTCTTTGTGGGCGATCGGCGCGCCGAGCAGGGCGCCGCTCTCACCTTTGGCGCGGCGTGCGTCAGCGGCTTTCGCCTGCTGGAGCGCCAGGTCTTCGGTGAGGCTGATGAAGCTGTTGAGCTGCGGATCGAGCTGGGCGATACGCGCCAGCAGGGTTTTGGTCAGCTCTTCGGAAGAAAACTTTTTATCGGCGAGTCCGCGGGCGATCTCGGCCAGAGTCAATTGATGCATTGCAGGCTCTTTCCCTTTAGTCGATGACTTTCGGAACCAGGTACAGGCCGTTTTCGACCGCTGGTGCGATGGACTGGTAGGCCTCGCGATGATTGGTCTCGGTCACGACGTCTGCACGCAGGCGCTGGCTGGCTTCCAGTGGGTGGGCGAGCGGCTCGATACCGTCGGTATTGACCGCCTGCATTTCGTCGACCAGCCCGAGAATGCTGTTCAGGGCTGAAGTAATGTGTGGAAGATCGGCATCATTGAGGCCAAGGCAGGCCAGATGAGCGATTTTTTCCACGTCGGAGCGTTCAAGCGCCATGGGAATCTCCAGTGGAAAACAGAACGGACGGCGTCCGTGTGTTAGATTGTCGGAACACTACCGCATTTCTACGGTCATAAGGCCGCGATTGTGGGGGTTGGTGCACAGAAAAGCGGCCAATTTAACATATTGGCGCCTTGCCCAAAATCCCTGTCGTTGTTAGAGTTTGCCGCACTTTTTTACCCACGCGTTGCCTAGGGTCCCTTTCCCATGTTCAAGAAACTGCGTGGCATGTTTTCCAGCGATCTTTCCATTGACCTGGGCACTGCCAACACCCTTATTTACGTGCGCGAGCGCGGTATCGTCCTGAATGAGCCATCGGTTGTGGCTATTCGGACACACGGTAACCAGAAAAGTGTCGTTGCTGTCGGCACCGAGGCGAAGCGTATGCTCGGCCGTACGCCGGGCAACATTGCTGCCATTCGTCCGATGAAGGACGGCGTGATTGCCGACTTCAGCGTCTGCGAAAAGATGCTGCAATACTTTATCAACAAGGTTCACGAAAACAGCTTCCTGCAGCCAAGCCCGCGTGTGCTGATCTGCGTTCCGTGCAAATCCACCCAGGTTGAGCGTCGTGCCATCCGTGAATCGGCCCTTGGTGCCGGTGCACGTGAAGTATTCCTGATCGAAGAGCCGATGGCTGCCGCGATCGGTGCCGGCCTGCCGGTTGAAGAAGCACGCGGTTCGATGGTCGTCGATATCGGTGGCGGTACCACTGAAATCGCGCTGATCTCCCTGAACGGTGTGGTGTACGCTGAATCCGTTCGTGTTGGCGGCGACCGCTTCGACGAAGCGATTATCACCTACGTACGTCGCAACTACGGCAGCCTGATCGGCGAATCCACCGCCGAGCGCATCAAGCAGGAAATCGGTACGGCCTACCCGGGCGGCGAAGTGCGTGAAGTCGACGTTCGTGGCCGTAACCTGGCCGAAGGCGTTCCACGTGCCTTCACCCTGAACTCCAACGAAGTGCTGGAAGCTCTGCAAGAGTCCCTGGCCACCATCGTTCAGGCTGTGAAAAGTGCGCTGGAGCAATCGCCTCCGGAACTGGCTTCCGACATCGCCGAGCGTGGTCTGGTACTGACCGGTGGTGGCGCCTTGTTGCGTGACCTCGACAAGTTGCTGGCCCAGGAAACAGGTCTGCCGGTGATCGTTGCCGAAGACCCGCTGACCTGCGTTGCTCGCGGCGGTGGCCGTGCATTGGAAATGATGGATAAACACACCATGGACCTGCTGTCGAGCGAGTGATCTCGCCCGATGCATCTATGCTGTTGAGCGCGCAGGCGGCACTTTGCAGTGCTGCCTGTTTGCGTTTACCTTCTGTCAGTCTGTATCCAGGCCGGTCTGCCGTATGAATAAACAAAACATTTGCCTGGGAGGAGCGGCTTATTAAACCGCTTTTCACCAAAGGGCCTTCACTGGGCGTGCGCTTGTTGGTGCTGGTCGTGCTATCGGTCGCGCTGATGGTGGTCGATGCCCGCTTCACACTGCTCAAGCCAGTGCGTAGCCAAATGTCGCTGGTACTGATGCAGTCTTACTGGATCACGGACCTGCCGCAGCGGCTATGGCAGGGGGTGGCCAGCCAGTTCGGCAGCCGTACCGAGCTCGTCGCCGAAAACGAAAAACTCAAGACCGAAAACCTGCTGTTGCAGGGTCGCATGCAAAAGCTTGCCGCCCTCACCGAGCAGAACGTTCGGCTGCGCGAGTTGCTCAATTCCTCTGCGCTGGTCAACGAGAAGGTCGAAGTGGCCGAGTTGATCGGCATGGACCCTAACCCCTTCACCCATCGCATCATCATCAATAAAGGTGAGCGTGACGGTGTGGTCCTCGGTCAGCCGGTGCTCGATGCCCGCGGCCTGATGGGCCAGGTGGTCGAATTGATGCCTTACACCTCCCGTGTGCTGTTGCTGACCGACACTACCCACAGCATTCCGGTGCAGGTGAACCGCAACGGTCTGCGGGCGATTGCCAGCGGCACCGGCAACCCGGAGCGTCTGGAACTGCGTCACGTCGCGGACACGGCTGATATCAAGGAAGGCGATCTGCTGGTCAGTTCCGGTCTCGGTCAGCGATTCCCTGCGGGTTACCCGGTTGCGACCGTCAAGGAAGTGATCCACGATTCCGGCCAGCCGTTTGCCATCGTGCGTGCCGTGCCGACCGCGGCGTTGAACCGCAGCCGTTACCTGCTGCTGGTGTTCACCGACGGTCGCACAGCCGAAGAGCGCGCCAACGATGCGGCCCAGGCGCAAGAAGCGCTGGACCAGCACGGCGGCGGGCCGATCATTCCGGCGACCGTGCCTAAACCTGTGCCGGCGACCGTGGTGGTGCCCGCGCCTGCTGCTACGCCCGCCGCAACACCGGCAGCACCAGCACCGGCGGCACCCCCGGCAAAACCTGCGGCCGCCAAGCCCCCCGCATCGCAACCTGCCGCAACCAAACCGCCAGCCACTCAACCAGCGGCGGTGAAGCCTGCCGCTAAACCGCCTGTCTCCGCGCCGGCTTCCACAGGGGGACGAGAATAATGGTCGGTGCAACCGCATCCCGAAATGACTGGATGATCTGGCTGACGTTTGCCATTGGCATGCTGCTCAGCGTTTCACCGCTGCCGCAATTCATGGAAATCCTCCGTCCGCTGTGGCTGGCCTTGCTGCTGGCTTTCTGGGCGTTGTACTTGCCGCAGAAGGTCGGCATGGTCACCGCCTGGTGCCTGGGCCTGGCCGAAGACGTGCTGTACGGCACGTTGCTGGGCCAGAACGCGTTGATCCTGACCCTGATCACCTTCCTGGTGCTGTCGCTGCAACAGCGCCTGCGCATGTTCCCGATGTGGCAACAGAGCCTGGTGATCCTGGTCATCTTCGGCCTCGCGCAGCTTGTTCAACTATGGCTCAGCGCTTTGACCGGCAATCGACAGCCCACACTGGCGCTGGTCTTGCCAGCACTGGTCAGTGCATTACTCTGGCCGTGGATCAGCTACGGTTTGCGCGGTTTGCGTCGGCGCTACAAGATCAATTAATTCGGTCAGGCATCTGCCAGTACCTCGACAGGGAGATGTCTAGATGAAAGTGCTTTACCTCGCCTCAGGCTCGCCGCGTCGGCGTGAACTGCTCACGCAGATCGGCGTGCCGTTCTCCGCCATCAGCGCGGACATCGATGAAACCCCTTTAACTCAAGAATCCCCGTCGGCCTATGTCGAGCGCCTGGCGCGCGGCAAAGCCGAGGCCGGGCGCGGCGCGGTCGTGTCCGACGCCGATTTTTGCGTGCTGGGCGCCGACACCGCCGTGGTACTCAACGGGAAAATTCTCGGCAAACCGGTGGACGAAGCCGATGCGTGCGCCATGCTTATGATGTTGGCCGGTCAGGAACACGAAGTGTTGACCGCCATTGCGGTGCTCGACGGTGAGCGTTGTGAGTCCCGGGTAGTACGCAGTCTGGTGCGCTTTCGCAACATCGCTCACGATGAAGCGGCGGCCTACTGGGCCAGTGGCGAACCCCGGGACAAGGCCGGTGGCTATGGCATTCAAGGACTGGGCGCGGTGTTTGTCGCCGGGCTCAATGGCAGTTACTCGGCAGTGGTTGGACTGCCGCTGTGCGAAACCGCTGAGCTGCTCGGCCATTTCGGCATACCCTGTTGGCAAACCCTTAACGCGCGCTGAGCGTCGTACTGACAAGATGCGGCCATTATCGTGAACATGCCTGGACGAGACCCTGCCATGAGTGAAGAGATTCTGATCAACATCACGCCGATGGAATCGCGCGTGGCAGTGGTCGAAAACGGTGTCCTGCAAGAGGTCCATGTCGAGCGCACGCAAAAGCGCGGGATCGTCGGCAACATCTATAAAGGCAAGGTCGTGCGGGTATTGCCGGGCATGCAAGCCGCCTTCGTCGATATCGGCCTGGACCGCGCCGCGTTCATTCACGCCTCGGAAATATCCCTGCGCGAAGGCCCGGCGGTGGAGAGCATCAGCGCGCTGGTTCACGAAGGCCAGAGTCTGGTTGTCCAGGTCACCAAGGACCCGATCGGCTCCAAAGGCGCACGCCTGACCACTCAGCTGTCGATTCCGTCGCGTTATCTGGTGTACATGCCGCGCACGGCCCACGTCGGCATTTCGCTGAAGATCGAAGACGAAGCCGAGCGCGAACGCCTCAAGCAAGTCGTCACCGATTGCGTGGCCAAAGAAGGCATCAAGGAGGCGGGCGGTTTTATCCTGCGTACCGCCGCCGAAGGGGCCGGTGCCGATGAAATCCTCATGGACATCCGCTACCTGCGCCGTCTCTGGGATCAGATTAACGAGCAGATCAAAACCATCGGTGCGCCGAGTGTGATCTACGAGGACCTCGGCCTGGCGTTGCGTACGCTGCGAGACCTGGTCAGCCCGAAGATCGAGAAGATCCGCATCGACTCTCGGGAAACCTTTCAGAAAACCACGCAGTTCGTCGCCGAACTGATGCCGGAAATCGCCGATCGTCTTGAACATTATCCGGGCGAACGGCCGATTTTCGACCTGTACGGCGTCGAAGACGAAATCCAGAAAGCCCTCGAGCGCAAAGTGCCGCTCAAGTCTGGCGGTTATCTGGTGGTCGACCCGGCCGAAGCCATGAGCACCATCGACGTCAACACCGGGGCGTTCGTCGGCCATCGCAACCTCGAAGAAACCATCTTCAAGACCAACCTCGAAGCCGCGACCGCCATTGCCCGCCAGCTGCGCCTGCGCAATCTGGGCGGGATCATCATCATCGACTTCATCGACATGGAAGACGAAGAGCACCAGCGCCAGGTGCTACGGACCCTCGAGAAGCAGCTGGAACGCGATCACGCCAAGACCAACATCATCGGCATTACCGAGTTGGGGCTGGTGCAGATGACGCGCAAGCGCACCCGTGAAAGCCTCGAACAAGTGTTGTGCGAACCGTGCAGCAGCTGTCAGGGCCGCGGCAAGCTCAAGACGCCGGAAACGGTCTGCTATGAAATTTTCCGCGAAATCCTCCGCGAGGCGCGTGCCTATCAAGCGGAAGGCTATCGTGTATTGGCGAACCAGAAAGTCGTCGACCGTTTGCTTGATGAAGAGTCGGGTAATGTCGCTGAGCTTGAAGGATTTATCGGACGCACCATTCGTTTCCAGGTGGAAACCATGTATTCCCAGGAACAATACGACGTGGTGCTGCTCTGAATCGCTGTGTTTCACCCTTACTAGAACGGCTGGCCTCAGCTTTTTGCAGTATTTTTGCCATGGGAGCCAACTGACATGGAACGTCTGACACGCATTTTGGCCGCACTGACCCGCTGGGGTCTTGGCCTGTGCGCGTTGGTCCTGGTGTTGATGGCGTTGTTCGTCAGCCTCGGCCGGGAGCTGACGCCTCTGGTGGCCGAATACCGCGCCGACGTCGAAACCAAAGCCAGCGCCGCCTTGGGCATGCCGCTTCAGATCGGCAAGCTGGAAGGTAACTGGAGCGGCTTCGCGCCGATTTTGCTGGCGCACGATGTGACGGTCGGCGAGGGCGCCAACGCCCTGCACCTGGATCAGGTGCGAGCGGTGCCAGACCTTTGGGAAAGCCTGTTGGCTCGCGAAGTGCGCATTGCCCACCTGGAACTCAACGGCCTGAAGATCAGCCTCAAGGAAGGCGCGGACGGTCAGTGGGCGCTGGAAGGGTTGCCCGTGCAACAGGACCAGCCGCTTGATCCGGAGCAACTGCTCAACCGCCTGCAAATGGTCCAGCAGCTATCGGTAATCGACAGTCAGGTGACGTTGCAACCTGTGGACCACTCGCCGCTGACCCTGACTTACGTTGGCCTGAATCTGAAAACCGGCGTCTCCCGCCAGCGCCTTGATGTCCGTCTTAATCTGCCAGATGGTCAACCGGTGGCCATGAGTGTGCACACGCGGATTCGCGCCAGCCAGTGGAAGGACGGCGAGGCCGAGGCCTACCTGAGCCTGCCGCAAAGCGATTGGTCGAAATGGCTGCCCGAACGTCTGACCCGGCAATGGAACTTCTCCGAGCTCAAGGCCGGCGGCGAGCTTTGGGTGAACTGGGGCAAAGGCGCGCTGCAAAGCGGTGCCATTCGTTTGAACGCGCCGCAACTCAAGGGCGCCTTCGGCGAACGCAAGCCGATCCAGATCAACAATCTGGCGCTCAACGGTTATTTTCAGCGCAGCACCGAAGGCATGCTGGTGACCCTTGATTCTCTGGCCATGAACTTCGGCGAGACCCGCTGGGAGTCGCGCTTGCAACTTCGACAAACCGTCGCCACCGACAAGGCTGAAGAACTTTGGCACTTGCAGGCCGACCGCCTCGACCTCACTCCGCTCACGCCGCTGATTAACGCCTTGGGGCCGCTGCCCGAAGGCGTTGCCACCGCGGTCGAGCGACTCAAGGTGACCGGTGGGCTGCGCAACGTGCTGATCGATCTGCGTCCCAATGCCACCGATGACAGCAAGTTCAGCTTTGCTGCCAACCTCGATCAGGTCGGCTTCGACGCGTATCACGGCGCTCCGGCAGCACGAAATGTCAGCGGCAGCATCAGCGGTGACCTCGGTCAGGGCGAACTGCGGATGGACAGCAAGGATTTTGTCCTGCACCTGGATCCGATTTTCGCCAAGCCGTGGCAATACATTCAGGCCAACGCCCGGCTGACCTGGAAGCTCGACAAGGAAAGCTTCACCCTGATCGCGCCGTACCTGAAGGTACTGGGGGAGGAGGGCAAGATTGCCGGTGACTTCCTGATCCGCCTGCATTTCGACCACACCCAGGAAGACTACATGGACCTGCGGGTCGGCCTGGTGGACGGCGACGGTCGCTACACCGCCAAGTACCTGCCGACCATGCTCAGCCCGGCGCTGGACGAATGGTTGCGCACGGCGATTCTCAAAGGCGCGGTGGACCAGGGCTTCTTCCAGTATCAGGGCTCGCTGAACCAAGGCGCCGCCGACACCGCGCGCAGCATCAGCCTGTTCTTCAAGGTGCACGATGCCGAACTGGCCTTTCAGCCGGGTTGGCCGCATGTCAGCAAGGTCACCGGTGATGTGTTCGTGGAAGACAGTGGCGTGCGAGTTCTGGCCAGTAAGGGCCAATTGCTCGACACGCAGGTTCGCGACATTTACGTCAATATTCCCCATGCGCCGGAAGGGCAAAGCGTTCACCTGTTCCTCGACGGCGGGTTTTCCGGCGGGTTGGGTGATGGCCTGAAGATTCTCCAGGAAGCGCCAATCGGCACGGCTGAAACCTTTGCCGGATGGGAAGGCGAGGGCGATCTGCAAGGCAAGCTGAAGCTGGATATTCCACTGGTCAAAGGCGAGCAGCCGAAGATTCTTGTCGACTTCAAGACCGCCAAGGCGCGGTTGAAGCTGGCCGAGCCTTCCCTGGAGCTGACGCAGCTCAAAGGTGATTTCCGCTTCGACAGCGCCAAGGGCTTGAGCGGGCAGAACATCACTGCGCGTGCCTTCGATAAACCGGTCACCGCGCAGATTTTTGCCGATGGCAGCGCGGGCAATCTCAAGACTCGTGTGACGGCCTCCGGTCAGGTCGAGGTCAAGAAGCTCACTGACTGGTTGAGCGTCACCCAGCCATTGCCGGTGTCCGGCCTGATCCCGTATCAACTGCAACTGAGCCTGGATGGCCCTGACAGCCAGCTCTCGGTCAATTCCAGCCTCAAAGGCGTGGCGATCGACTTGCCGGCGCCGTTTGGCATGACTGCCGATGCTGGTCGCGACACCACGTTCCGCATGACCCTGCAAGGGCCGGAACGCCGCTACTGGGTCAATTATGGTGCGCTGGCAGACTTCACGTTTGCGGCACCGCCCGGCAATTTTGCCGACGGTCGTGGCGAGTTGTTCCTGGGCGGCGGCAGTGCCGTGCTGCCCGGCGCCAAAGGGCTGCGAGTGCGCGGCGTGCTGTCGGAGCTGGATGTCGGGCCATGGAAGGATCTGGCGGACAAGTACGCTGGCCAGGATCCGGGCGGCAGTGCCAAGCAGTTGCTCAGCAGTGCAGACTTCAAGGTTGGCAAGCTCAGCGGTGTCGGCACAACGCTCGATCAGGCCTCGGTGCAGTTGAACCGCAAACCGGCTGCGTGGGCCTTGCAACTCGACAGTCAGCAGGTCAAGGGCAGCGCGAGCATCCCTGATGCGAAAGGCGCGCCGATTGCGATCAATCTGCAAACCGTGCGGTTGCCGGCACCCGACCCGACGGTCCTCGCCGACGAAAACTCACCGGATCCACTGGCCTCGGTGGACCCGACCAAGATCCCGGCGCTGGACATCACCATCAATCAGCTGTTCCAGGGGCAGGACCTCGTCGGCGCCTGGTATCTGAAAGTCCGCCCGACTGCCAAAGGTATTGCGCTCAATACTCTGGACCTGGGCCTCAAAGGTATTTTGTTGCAGGGCAGTGGCGGCTGGGAGGGCATACCTGGCAGCTCCAGCAGTTGGTACAAAGGACGGATCAGCGGCAAGAATCTCGCTGACGTGCTCAAAGGCTGGGGTTTCGCGCCGAGCGTCACCAGTGAAGAGTTTCACATGGATGTCGACGGTCGCTGGCCGGGTTCACCGGCGTGGCTGGCCACCAAACGTTTCTCCGGCACCCTCGATGCTTCGTTGAATAAAGGCCAGTTCGTTGAGGTCGAAGGCAGCGCCCAGGCCCTGCGGGTGTTTGGCCTGCTCAACTTCAACTCGATCGGTCGTCGTCTGCGCCTGGACTTCTCCGACCTGTTCGGCAAAGGCTTGAGTTATGACCGGGTCAAAGGTCTGCTGGCCGCGACCAACGGGGTTTATGTGACGCAGGAACCGATCCTGCTGACTGGTCCGTCGAGCAACATTGAACTGAACGGTACCCTGAACCTGGTGGCCGACCAGGTTGACGCAAAACTGCTGGTGACTTTGCCGGTGACCAACAACCTGCCGATTGCCGCGTTGATTGTCGGCGCACCGGCCATCGGCGGTGCGCTGTTCCTGATCGACAAGCTGATCGGTGACCGCGTGGCACGTTTCGCCAGCGTCAAATACACCGTCAAAGGCCCATGGAAAGAGCCGAAAATCACCTTCGACAAGCCTTTTTGAAAAGCCACTCTCCAGATCTATGGAGTAGCATGGTCCTCGGTTCTGATGCCACGCCCCTGATCTTTGTAGGCGCGAGGCTTGCCCGCGAATCGACGCACCGCGGTGTGTCAGGCAAGATGCCTTCGCGGGCAAGCCTCGCTCTTACAGGGTTGTGTTGATTCCCGATAAGGAAAAGGCCATGTCTTTTGCGGTGATTCAAATGGTCAGCCAGAGCGACGTGCTGGCCAACCTGGCCCGAGCCCGGCATCTGCTCGAAGAGGCTGCGGCGGGTGGCGCGCAGCTGGCGGTGCTGCCGGAAAACTTCGCCGCCATGGGCCGTCGCGACATTGCTGACATCGGCCGCGCCGAGGCGTTGGGTGAAGGTCCGATCCTGCCGTGGTTGAAACAGACCGCCCGTGACCTCAAGTTATGGATAGTGGCCGGCACGTTGCCGTTGCCGCCGTTGGGCCATCCGACGTCCAAGGCGCATGCCTGTTCGTTGCTGGTCAATGAGCAGGGCGAAACGGTGGCGCGCTACGACAAGCTGCACCTGTTCGACGTGGATGTGGCAGACAATCGCGGGCGTTATCGCGAATCCGATGACTATGCTTATGGCAGTGGGGTTGTGGTGGCGGACACGCCCGTCGGCCGGGTCGGCCTGACAGTGTGTTACGACCTGCGTTTCCCGGAGTTGTACAGTGAATTGCGGGCTGCGGGCGCGCAATTGATTACCGCACCGTCGGCATTTACCGCGGTGACCGGCGCAGCACATTGGGAGGTGCTGATTCGCGCGCGGGCCATCGAGACTCAATGTTATGTGCTCGCGGCCGCCCAGGGTGGGACGCATCCGGGACCGCGAGAAACCTGGGGGCACGCTGCAATCGTCGATCCTTGGGGACGCGTGCTGGCACAACAGGATCAAGGCGAGGCCGTGCTGCTGGCCGAACGCGATAGCAGCGAACAGGCGTCCATCAGGACGCGGATGCCGGTGTCCAGTCACCGGCGCTTTTTCTCGCAGGGCGCACAGCGACCTGCCCGGAACGACGAATTTAAGGCGTAAACATATGAGCGAGTTGTTGTCCTCCGTCAGTGAACACCTCCTGGCGCCCGGTGGCGTAACGATCGAGAGCCTGCAAGGTGTGCTCGGCGATCTGGCCGGTCCGGGCATCGATGCGGCGGATCTGTATTTCCAGGGGCAGATTTCCGAGTCCTGGGCGCTGGAAGACGGGATCGTCAAGGAGGGCAGCTTCAACCTCGACCAAGGCGTGGGCGTGCGTGCGCAATCGAATGAAAAAACCGGTTTCGCCTACAGCAATGCCATCACCCTGGAAGCCCTCGGCGCTGCGGCCCGGGCGGCACGTTCGATCTCCCGCGCCGGGCAGAATGGCACGGTGCAGGCGTTCACCTCGGCGGACGTCACACAGTTGTACGGGCCGGACAACCCGCTGGAAGTGATGAGCCGCGCGGAAAAAGTCGAACTGCTCAAGCGCATCGACGTCGCGACTCGCGCCCTCGACCCGCGTATCCAGCAAGTCACCGTAAGCATGGCCGGCGTCTGGGAGCGCATTCTTGTCGCTTCGACCGACGGTAGCCTGGCGGCCGATGTGCGGCCGCTGGTGCGCTTCAACGTCAGCGTGATCGTCGAGCAAAACGGTCGCCGCGAGCGCGGTGGTCATGGCGGTGGCGGTCGTACCGATTACCGCTATTTCCTTAGCGATGACCGTGCCATGGGCTACGCCCGTGAAGCGCTGCGTCAGGCGCTGGTCAACCTTGAAGCCATTCCTGCGCCGGCCGGTACGTTGCCGGTGGTGTTGGGTTCGGGCTGGTCCGGCGTGCTGCTGCACGAAGCGGTCGGCCACGGTCTGGAAGGTGATTTCAACCGCAAGGGCAGTTCGGCCTACAGCGGGCGCATGGGCGAGATGGTTGCGTCCAAGTTGTGCACCATCGTCGATGACGGCACGCTGGCCGGTCGTCGTGGCTCCCTGAGCGTCGACGACGAAGGCACCCCGACCGAGTGCACCACATTGATCGAAAACGGCGTGCTCAAGGGTTACATGCAAGACAAGCTCAACGCACGCCTGATGGGCGTGGCCCGCACCGGCAACGGTCGTCGTGAGTCCTATGCGCATCTGCCGATGCCGCGGATGACCAACACCTACATGCTGGCCGGCGAAAGCGACCCGGAAGAAATCATCAAGTCGGTCAAGCGCGGCATCTATTGCGCCAACCTCGGCGGCGGGCAGGTGGATATCACCAGCGGCAAGTTCGTGTTCTCCACCAGCGAGGCGTACCTGATCGAAGACGGCAAAATCACTGCCCCGGTCAAAGGCGCGACGTTGATCGGCAACGGCCCGGAAGCCATGAGCAAGGTGTCGATGGTCGGTAACGATCTGGCGCTGGACAGTGGTGTGGGGACGTGTGGCAAGGATGGGCAGTCGGTGCCGGTGGGTGTCGGCCAGCCAACGCTGAAAATCGATGCGATCACTGTGGGTGGCACAGGATCGTAAAAGGATGGAGCTTCGGGTGAGCCGCTTGGCGACTCACCCGATTCGAGATTTAACGCAGGCCGCGTTGAGTCTCGTCCAGCTCACGGATGTACTTGAAGATTTTACGGCTCGATGCCGGTGGCTTGTTGGTCGCCAGTTCGTGCTGGGCCTGACGGATCAGGGAGCGCAACTGCTGACGATCAGCCTCCGGGTAGTCGAGCACGAACTTCTCCAGGACCGCATCGTCGCCCGCGATCAAGCGATCGCGCCAGCGTTCCAGGCCATGGAAACGTTCGTTGTACTGCCGGGTGGAGGCATCGAGTTGATCGAGCAGCGCCAGAATGGCGTCAGTGTCCTGATCGCGCATCAGTTTGCCGATGAACATAAGGTGCCGTTTACGCGCGATATTCGCGGTGTGCTTGGGCGCATCAGCCAGTGCCCGGCGCATAGCGTCGGTCAACGGCAGTTTTGCCAGCAAGTCAGGCTTGAGCGTTGTAAGGCGCTCGCCGAGGTCAACCAGAGCATGAAGCTCGCGTTTAACCTGGGATTTGCTTTTTTCTCCCGTATCGAGGGAGTCGTCGTAAGAATCAACCATGGTGGCCGTCCGCAAAGAAACGCCGCCATGATAACCAGTCGGGGGCCGCTTGTCCGGCCCGGTCGCTCGAAGGCCCCAGCCGAAAGCAGAATTTGAGTGGAGAACAGCATGAGTGCAGTTGAAAGCGTCGGCCCACAAGCGTTGCCGGCACTGCAAGAACAAGTCGAGCAGATCATCGCTGAAGCCAAGCGTCAGGGGGCCAGTGCCTGTGAAGTGGCCGTGTCCCTGGAGCAGGGCCTGTCCACCTCGGTGCGCCAGCGTGAAGTCGAAACCGTCGAATTCAACCGCGACCAGGGCTTTGGCATCACCTTGTACGTCGGTCAGCGCAAAGGCTCGGCCAGCACCTCGGCCAGTGGTCCTGAGGCGATTCGTGAAACCGTCGCGGCGGCGTTGGCCATCGCCAAGCACACCTCCGAAGACGAAGCTTCCGGCCTGGCAGATGCCGCGCTGATGGCCAGGGATCTGCAGGATTTCGACCTGTTCCATGAATGGGACATCACCCCGGAGCAGGCCATCGAGCAGGCGCTGACCTGCGAAGCCGCGGCATTTGCCGCCGACAGTCGGATCAAGAACGCCGACGGTACGACTCTCAGCACCCATCAAGGCTGTCGCGTTTACGGCAACAGCCACGGTTTTATTGGCGGTTATGCGTCGACCCGGCACAGCCTGAGCTGCGTGATGATCGCCGAGGCTGACGGCCAGATGCAGCGCGATTACTGGTACGACGTGAACCGTCAGGGTAACTTGTTGGCCGACCCGGTGAGCATCGGCCAGCGTGCCGCGCAACGGGCCGCGAGCCGATTGGGCGCGCGTCCGGTGCCGACCTGTGAAGTGCCGGTGCTGTTTTCCGCGGAACTGGCCGGTGGCTTGTTCGGCAGCTTCCTCTCGGCGATTTCCGGCGGCAGCCTGTATCGCAAATCGTCGTTCCTTGAAGGCACGCTGGGTCAGAAACTGTTCCCGGAATGGCTGACCATCGATGAGCGTCCACACTTGATGCGCGCCATGGGCAGTTCGGCGTTCGACGGTGATGGTCTGGCGACTTACGCCAAACCGTTCGTCGAGAAAGGCGAGTTGGTGTCCTACATCCTCGGCACTTACTCCGGGCGCAAGTTGGGCATGCCGAGCACCGCCAACGCGGGTGGCGTGCACAACCTGTTCGTCACCCATGGTGATGAAGACCAAGCCGCCTTGCTGCGCCGCATGGGGCGTGGCTTGCTGGTCACCGAGCTGATGGGCCAGGGCCTGAACATGGTCACCGGCGATTACTCCCGGGGCGCGGCGGGTTACTGGGTCGAGAACGGCGAAATCCAGTTCGCGGTCCAGGAAGTGACCATCGCCGGCAACATGCGCGACATGTTCAAGCAGATCGTTGCCGTCGGTAATGACCTGGAATTGCGCAGTAATATTCGCACCGGTTCGGTGTTGATCGAGCGGATGACCGTCGCGGGCAGCTAAACCCTTACCGCTAAGCAAAAAAGCGCGCCACCCATCAGGTGGCGCGCTTTTTTTATGTGCCATGCACCGTTCCCTGTGGGAGCGAGCCTGCTCGCGATAGCGGAGTGTCAGACGACACAGATATTGAATATTCGGTCGCCTTCGCGAGCAGGCTCGCTCCCACAATGGATTTCGGTGTGTGCTCTCGGGGTTGTTTTGGTTCTCATTATCAAATAATAATAAATCTCATTACCGAATGAGCCCGGATCATGAGTTCTGCCTTGCACGAGCAGCCTTACCTCGAAAGCTGGCGCTGGATGAGTCGCCAGATCCGTTGCGCGATGGACCCCGACGAGCCGCGCCTGATCGAACATTACCTGGCTGAAGGCCGGTATCTGGCGTGTTGCACGGCCACTTCTCCCTGGACCATCGCCGAGACGTCCTTCCGTTTGTTGCTCGACACCGCCGCCGATGTCGCGCTGCCGTGGCACTGGCGGACTTACTGCCTCGACCAAGCCTGGCGCCCGCTGCGCGAACTCGAACGCCTCTCTCTGTGCAAATGCCGCCTCAAGCGCTGGCAAAGCTACACCTGGCAATTGGCGATCTGCGAGTTACAGCCCTCGATTTCCCTAAACGAACTGGTGCAAGGATTTTCTGATGACAGACCCTCAGACTCGTATTGAGCGTGACAGCATGGGCGAGCTTCAAGTCCCGGTGGACGCCCTCTATGGCGCACAGACCCAACGTGCGGTGGATAACTTCCCGATCAGCGGCAAGCCGATGCCGGTGCAGTTCATCCGGTCGCTGATTCTGGCCAAAGCCGCCGCTGCCCGTGCCAATGTCGAGCTCAAGCAAATCAGCGAATCCCAGGGCAAAGCCATCGTCGATGCGTCGCTGGGGCTGCTTCAGGGCGACTTCATGCAGCACTTCCCGGTGGACATCTTCCAGACCGGTTCCGGCACCAGTTCCAACATGAACGCCAACGAAGTGATTGCCACCCTGGCCAGCCGCCTGCTCGGCGAGCCGGTGAACCCTAATGATCATGTGAACTGCGGTCAAAGCAGCAACGACATTATCCCGACCACCATCCATGTCAGCGCTGCACTTGCCTTGCATGAGCAGCTGCTGCCGGCGCTGGTGGGTCTGGTGCAGGTCATCGAGCGAAAGGCTGAAGAGGTTCATCACCACGTCAAAACCGGTCGCACGCACTTGATGGACGCCATGCCGGTGCGCATGAGTCAGGTCTTGAATGGCTGGGCGCAGCAGCTCAAGGCCAACATCGGTCACTTGCAGGACTTGCTGCCGAGCCTGCAATCCCTGGCTCAGGGCGGTACGGCGGTCGGCACCGGGATCAATGCACATCCGCAATTCGCAGCGCGTTTCAGCCAACAGCTGAGCGAGCTGACCCACGTTCAGTTCACGCCAGGCAAGGATCTGTTTGCGCTGATCGGCTCCCAGGACACCGCGGTGGCAGTCTCCGGCCAGCTTAAAGCGACAGCGGTTTCGTTGATGAAAATCGCCAACGACCTGCGCTGGATGAACTCCGGCCCGCTGGCCGGCCTCGGCGAAATCGAACTTGAAGCCTTGCAGCCGGGCTCTTCGATCATGCCCGGCAAGGTCAACCCGGTGATCCCGGAAGCCACTGCCATGGTCGCCGCCCAGGTGATCGGCAATGACACAGTCATCACCATCGCCGGTCAGTCGGGCAATTTCGAGCTGAACGTGATGCTGCCGATCATCGCCCAGAACCTGCTGAGCAGCATCGAATTGCTGGCCAACTCCAGTCATCTGCTGGGTGAGAAGGCCATCGCCAGCTTCAAGGTCAACGAATCTCGAATCAAAGAGGCGCTGTCGCGCAACCCGATTCTGGTGACCGCGCTCAACCCGATCATTGGTTACCAAAAAGCCGCTGAAATCGCCAAGAAGGCCTATCAACAGGGGCGTCCGGTGATCGATGTCGCCCTGGAGCACACCGACCTGACGCGCAGCCAACTGGAAGAATTACTCAACCCAGAGAAGCTCACCGCAGGCGGCGTGTAATCACCGCTACCGCTTTGGAGGCTCACCATGGAGCACTGGAAACGCACGATCGAAAGGGCCAATCGCCATTTCATGCTGGGCGAATTGGTCGATGCCCGCGAGGCTTACTTGCAGGCACTTGCCTTGGCCCAGGTGTTGTTCGAGCGCTGGGCGGATGCCGACGAAGCGGTGGCGGCCTGCGTGATTTCCCATCACAACCTGGCGGATCTGCATTTGCGTCTGAACCAGCCGGAGGAGAGCGCCGAATATTTGTGCGCGATCCATCAGCGGTTGTTGCAAACCCTGCAGGACCCGCGCCTGCCCCCGGCACTGCGTGAAGCCGCAAAGCACCAAAGCAGCAAAACCTATGTCGAGCTGCTGAATTTCATCAGCGACCACGGCGAATATCCGCGCACCCACCGTTTGCTGCACACCGATACCGCATCGCCTGCGCCTCTACACCATGGAGTCCATTGAAATGGCTTTTACCTTGCCTGCCCTGCCTTACGCTTACGATGCCCTGGAACCGCATATCGATGCGAAGACCATGGAGATCCATTACACCAAGCACCACCAGACCTACATCAATAATCTCAACGCCGCGGTCGAAGGCACCGAATTTGCCGAGTGGTCGGTGGAAAAACTGGTCGCCAGCGTCCGGCAGCTGCCGGAAAAGCTCCGCGCGGCGGTGATCAATCAGGGCGGCGGCCACGCCAACCATTCGCTGTTCTGGGAAGTGATGGCGCCTCACGGTGGCGGCAAACCCGAAGGTGCGTTGGCCAAGGCGATTGATGAGCAACTGGGTGGCCTGGACAGTTTCAAGGATGCCTTCACCAAAGCTGCGCTGACCCGCTTTGGCAGTGGCTGGGCCTGGCTCAGCGTCACGCCGCAAAAGACCCTGATAGTGGAAAGTAGCGGCAACCAGGACAGCCCGTTGATGAATGGCAATACGCCGATCCTTGGCCTGGATGTGTGGGAGCACGCTTACTACCTGCAATATCAGAACCGTCGTCCGGAATACATCAATGCGTTCTACAACGTGATCAATTGGCCTGAAGTCGCTACGCGTTATCAGGCTGCGCTGGTTTAAGTCCTCTATAAAAACAATCCAAGGCTGACTATGGGCACTGAAACACTGGCGTTTGGCAGCGGACGAATGTTTCGTTACGCGTTGGGATCGCTGTTGCTGCTGGCGGGCATGTCGTTGTTGGTCGCGCACGGGCTGGCGTGGCTCGATCTCGAACCCAAGCTGCTGCGTGCACTGCAGGGCGGGGCGATTTGTGCCCTGGGCACTGCGTTGGGCGCGGTTCCGGTGCTGGTGATTCGCCGCATGCCGCAGGCGGTCAGCGATACGTTGCTCGGTTTTGGTGCCGGAGTGATGCTCGCGGCGACGGCGTTTTCGCTGATCGTTCCGGGGATCTCGGCTGCTGAAAGCCAGGGGCTGACACCCTGGGCGGCCAGTGGCCTTATCAGCTTCGGCATCATGCTTGGCGCGTTCGGGCTGTTTCTGGTGGACCGTAAAGTGTCGGGCGCCTCGCCGGAAATGCTCGTTGGAGCCCTGGAGCGCCCGGTCATCCCGCCACGGATCTGGTTGTTTGTATTTGCCATCATTGCCCATAACATCCCCGAAGGCATGGCAGTCGGGGTTTCGGCCGGTGGTGGGATGCCGGATGCTGACAGCCTGGCCATGGGCATTGCGTTGCAGGATGTGCCGGAAGGGTTGGTGATTGCGCTGGTACTGGCAGGGGCGGGGATGTCGCGGGTCAAAGCTTTCCTGATCGGTGCGGCATCAGGTCTGGTGGAGCCGGTCTTTGCACTGTTGTGCGCCTGGCTGGTGAGCCTGGCCGAATTGCTGTTGCCGTTAGGGTTGGCGTTGGCGGCGGGGGCGATGTTGCTGGTGGTCACCCATGAAGTGATTCCCGAGTCGCGGCGCAATGGTCACGACAAGCTGGCGAGTCTTGGGTTGTTGATCGGGTTTTGTTTGATGATGGTGATGGATACGGCGCTCGCTTAGGCGAATGTTCAACCGCCTTCGTCGAAGTAGTTATTGATCAGTTCGACCAGCGCATCCATCGCTTCCTGTTCCTGCTCGCCTTCAGTGCTCAGATGGATTTTGGTGCCCTTGCCGGCGGCGAGCATCATCATGGCCATGATGCTTTTGCCATCGACCGCGGATTCTGGCGTACGACCTACTCTGATGGTGCAACCCGGGAACCGACCCGCAACGCCAACGAATTTTGCCGAAGCGCGGGCATGAAGGCCCAGCTTGTTGATGATTTCAATTTCCCGAGCAGGCATCGCGATGTGAATCCTTTAGCTGAGGTCGCGGTGGCGAACCTGGACGTTCTTCAGGGATTGTTGCAGGACCTGGCCCAGACGTTCGGTCAGGTAGACGGAGCGGTGATGCCCGCCGGTGCAGCCAATGGCAATGGTGACATAAGCGCGGTTGCTGGCGGCAAAGCGAGGCAACCACTTGAGCAGGTAGGTGGAGATGTCCTGGAACATCTCTTCGACGTCCGGTTGTGCCGCCAGGTATTCGGCCACCGGTTGATCAAGCCCGGATTGGTCGCGCAATTCCGGCTTCCAGTAAGGGTTGGGCAGGCAGCGCACGTCGAACACCAGGTCTGCATCAACCGGCATGCCCCGCTTGAACCCGAAAGATTCCACCAGGAACGCAGTGCCGCTATCTGGCTGGTTCAGCAGACGCAGCTTGATGGTATCGCGCAGCTGATACAGGTTCAGGTTGGTGGTGTTCACCTTGAGGTCCGCCAGATCGGCGATCGGCCCCAGCAAACTGGTTTCGTCCTGAATCGCCTCCGCCAACGAACGGTGGGCAGTACTCAGTGGGTGGCGGCGGCGGGTTTCCGAGAAGCGTTTGAGCAACGTTTCTTCGTCGGCGTCCAGGTATAGCACATCACACTTGATATGCCGGCTGCGGACTTCTTCAAGCAATTCCGGAAACCGCGACAGGTGACTCGGCAGGTTGCGAGCATCGATGGATACCGCGACCAGCGGTTGTGCCAGCTCGGTATGAATCAGCGCGCGCTCGGCCAGTTCCGGCAGCAATCCGGCGGGCAGGTTGTCGATGCAGTAGTAGCCGTTGTCCTCGAGAACATCGAGTGCGGTACTTTTACCTGAGCCGGATCGGCCACTGACGATGATCAAGCGCATGGTTAATGACCGTTTTGCTCGTCCAGGACAACCTGATACAAGGCTTCATTGCTCGGGGCGCTGCGCAGTTTTTCGCGCACTTCCTTGCGGTCGAGCATGCTGGCGATCTGGCGCAGTAACTCCAGGTGCGCATCGGTAGCGGCTTCCGGGACCAGCAGAACGAACAGCAGGTCGACCGGGGCGCCGTCGATGGCGTCGAAATCAATGGGTGCATCAAGGTGCATCAGGGCGCTGATGGGCAAGGTGCAGCCCTTCAGGCGGCAGTGGGGAATGGCGATGCCGTTGCCAAAACCGGTTGAGCCGAGTTTTTCACGGGCAATCAGAGCCTCGAAGACATCTTGCATCTCCAGATCCGGCACTTCTTTGTGGATAAGGTTGGCAATTTGCTCGAGGGCTTTCTTTTTACTGCCGCCCGGCACATTCACGAGGGAACGGCCGGGGGTCAGGATGCTTTCAAGTCGGATCATGGGTTGGGAGTGTTAACGACCGGTCGCGCCCTGAAGGAGGCTTTGGGTCTTTTCCTTATGCTTTTTGAGTTGTTTATCCAGCTTGTCGGTCAGTGCGTCGATCGCCGCGTACATATCGGTATGCTCCGCGTTTGCGACCACTTCATTGCCGGGAATATGCAGCGTGGCTTCGATTTTCTGCTTGAGCTTTTCGACCGTCATCGTGACCTGCACGTTGGTGATCTTGTCGAAATGCCTCTCTAATCGTTCGAGTTTTTCGCCGATGTAGGTGCGAAGAGGTTCGGTCACTTCCAGTTGGTGTCCACTGATGTTGACTTGCATACAGCTTCTCCTTCGTTGCCAGTGCATAAAGCGGCAGGCAGAAATGCCTGCCACTGGAACGCTGTGGCGTGGCTCTACATCAACCGCTTGCGTTCGCTCGAAGGCGCGATCCCGAGGGACTCGCGGTACTTGGCGACGGTGCGGCGAGCCACCTGAATGCCTTGTGCCTCCAGTAAACCAGCGATCTTGCTGTCACTCAACGGCTTTTTCTGATTTTCCGCGGCAACCAGTTTTTTGATGATCGCGCGGATCGCTGTGGACGAGCATTCACCGCCTTCGGAGGTGCTGACGTGGCTGGAGAAAAAGTATTTCAGTTCATATATGCCCCGAGGGGTATGCATGAATTTTTGCGTGGTGACCCGTGAAATCGTCGACTCGTGCATCCCCACCGCTTCGGCGATGTCATGCAGGACCAGCGGCTTCATCGCTTCGTCGCCGTATTCAAGAAAGCCGCGCTGATGCTCGACGATCTGAGTGGCTACTTTCATCAGGGTTTCGTTGCGGCTTTGCAGGCTCTTGATGAACCAGCGGGCCTCTTGCAACTGATTGCGCATGAAGGTGTTGTCGGCGCTGGTGTCGGCGCGGCGCACAAAACCGGCGTATTGGGCGTTGACCCGCAGCCGTGGCACCGATTCCTGGTTCAGCTCGACCAGCCAGCGCTCATTGTCCTTGCGCACGATCACGTCAGGGACAACATATTCGGCTTCACTGGACTCGATCTGCGAGCCCGGTCGCGGGTTGAGGCTCTGCACCAGCTCGATGACCTGGCGCAGTTCATCTTCCTTGAGCTTCATGCGACGCATGAGCTGGCTGTAATCGCGGCTGCCGAGCAGGTCGATGTAGTCGGTGACCAGGCGTTTCGCTTCGGCCAGCCAAGGCGTCTTGGCTGGCAGTTGGCGCAATTGCAGCAGCAGGCATTCGCCCAGGTTGCGGGCGCCAATGCCGGCCGGTTCGAATTGCTGGATGCGGTGCAGGACGGCTTCGATTTCGTCCAGTTCGATGTCCAGTTCCGGATCGAAGGCCTCGAGAATTTCCTCGAGGGTTTCGTCCAGGTAGCCCTGATTGTTGATGCAGTCGATCAGGGTCACGGCGATCAGACGATCGGTGTCGGACATCGGTGCCAGGTTCAGTTGCCACAACAAATGGCTTTGCAGGCTTTCACCGGCCGATGTGCGGGTGGTGAAATCCCACTCGTCGTCATCGTTGCTCGGCAAGCTGCTGGCACTGGTCTGGTAGACGTCTTCCCACGCGGTATCAACGGGAAGCTCGTTGGGAATGCGCTCGTTCCAGTCGCCTTCCTCGAGGTTATCCACCGTCGGGGCGGTTTCCTGGTAGGAGGGTTCCGAAATGTCGGCGTTGGGGAGCTGTTCGGCTTTGTCGGCCAAGGGGTCGGCGTTATCGAAGTCGTCGCCTTCTTCCTGGCGTTCGAGCATCGGATTGGACTCCAGGGCCTCCTGGATTTCCTGTTGCAGGTCCAGGGTCGACAATTGGAGCAGGCGGATGGCCTGTTGCAGCTGCGGTGTCATCGTCAGCTGCTGGCCCATTCTCAAGACTAGCGATGGTTTCATGGCAGGGGCTTAACACCTTATTCGCCGGCGCACATGCGCCATCCACTACAGGGCGCCGGAGCGCCAAACATAAGCAAATTATATGCCCGAAACTGCAGCGTTTGCCTAGAGCGCTGTAACAATAAAAAAGTATTGATTTTTTATCGAGACGAGCGCTCGGACAATCAGCCAGACACCTTACTGCTTAAAGGCGGAATTCATGGCCCAGATACACTTCCTTGACCAGTTCGTTGGCCAGGATGGTGGCGGAGTCACCTTCAGCGATCAGTTGACCATCGTTGACGATGTAGGCGGTTTCGCAGATATCCAGGGTTTCACGGACGTTGTGGTCAGTGATCAGCACGCCAATGCCTTTGGCCTTGAGGTGGTAGATGATCTGCTTGATGTCGCCCACCGAAATCGGGTCCACGCCGGCGAATGGTTCGTCGAGGAGGATGAATTTCGGGTTGGTGGCCAGTGCCCGGGCGATTTCCACCCGACGACGTTCACCACCGGACAGGCTCATGCCTAGGTTGTCGCGGATGTGGCTGATGTGGAATTCCTGCAGCAGGCTTTCCAGTTCCTTGCGACGCTCGGCCTTGTCGAGTTCCTTGCGGGTCTCGAGGATGGCCATGATGTTATCGGCGACCGAGAGTTTGCGGAAGATCGACGCTTCTTGCGGAAGATAGCCGATACCGGCCTTCGCACGACCGTGCATTGGCTGGTGGCTGACGTCCAGGTCGTCGATCAGCACGCGACCCTGATCGGCCTGCACCAGGCCGACGATCATGTAGAAACAGGTGGTCTTGCCGGCGCCGTTAGGGCCTAGCAGGCCGACGATTTGACCGCTGTCGATGGACAGGCTGACGTCACGCACGACCTGGCGGCTCTTGTAGCTCTTGGCCAGATGCTGAGCTTTCAGAGTTGCCATTAAGGAGCCTTTTTCGCGTCGTTTTTCGGCTTGGGCTGGATCACCATGTCGATGCGCGGACGCGACTCGGTAACCTTGCTACCCGTAGCACGCCCGGCGCTCGCAAGCTTTTTCTGGGTGTCGTAGACGATTTTCTCGCCCTGGGTGACGTTGTTGTCCTTGTCGACGACTTTTGCCTTGTCGATCAGCACGACGCGGTTTTGCGAGGCGTGGTACTGGATGGTCACGCCCCAGCCCTGAACAGGCTTGGTGTCGCCGGCCGTCTGCATCTGCTCGAAGTAGGCGAGGTTGCCCACCGAGGTCACCACGTCGATGTCGCCAGCCGGGGTACGGGTGATGGTCACGGTATTACCGGTGACCTTCATCGAGCCCTGAGTGATGATCACGTCACCTTTATAGGTGGCAACGCCATTCTTGTCGTCCAGTTGGGCGTCGTCGGCCTGAATGCGGATAGGCTGCTCTTGATCGTTCGGCAGAGCCCAGGCGCTCACGCTTCCCAGTGCTGCGCCCAGACTGAGCAAAATAGGGAGAGTTTTAACGAGCCTCATACTGTCCTCTTACGTTCGATAGCAGGTGTATCCTGCTTTCTTTCAAATACGCTTTCATTCCGTTGCCTGTCGATACACCGCCAGCGCCGTCGATTCTAACGGGTTGATCGGTCTGCGCATATTGCTGCTGCGGGAACACCGTCATTCGGGTGGTGGTAATCAGGGTTCGGCGGTTTTTCTCGTCGAAACGGGTGATGCGCACCGAGTCGATCAGCTCGACCTGAGTGCCGTCCGGGTTGACTTCGCCGCGCTCACTCTGGACGTGCCACGGAAACTGCGTACCGCGAAACATGTTCAGGTCAGGGTTGGTCAGCAACGTCACCTCGCTCGCTTTCAGGTGTTCGACCTTGTCGGACGTCATTTCGTATTGCAGTTTGCCGTCCGGCAGGTACTGAACGCTGTGGGCGTTGAGGGCGTAATAGTCGATTGCGCTTTCATCGACCGTGACCACCGGCTTGTCGAGGAAGCGTTCCGGGCTGATGTTCCAGTAGCCGACCGCGGCGAACAGCGCCGCGATGCAGCCGAATACCAGGATGTTACGAATCTTTTTGCTCAGCATAATGGGCTCACAGGTACGCGGCGTTGGCCGCATCGAGGCGGCCCTGGGCGCGCAGGATCAATTCACAGAATTCGCGAGCGGCACCCTCGCCACCACGGGCCAGGGTGATGCCATGGGCGTGTTCACGCACGAAGCTGGCAGCGTTTGCTACGGCCATGCCCAGACCCACGCGGCGAATCACCGGCAGGTCCGGCAAGTCGTCGCCCAGGTAGGCGACCTGTTCATAGCTTAGGTTGAGTTGGGCAAGAAGTTCGTCGAGCACCACCAGTTTGTCTTCACGACCCTGGTAAAGGTGTGGAATGCCCAGGTTCTTCGCCCGCCGTTCGACCACCGGGGTCTTGCGGCCGCTGATGATAGCGGTCTGCACGCCGGCTGCCATCAACATCTTGATGCCTTGACCGTCGAGGGTGTTGAACGTCTTGAATTCGCTGCCGTCTTCGAGAAAGTACAGGCGCCCGTCGGTCAGCACGCCGTCGACGTCGAATACCGCGAGTTTGATCTGTTTGCCGCGTTGCAGCAGGTCCGTGCTCATTACATTACTCCCGCACGCAGCAAGTCGTGCATGTTCAAGGCGCCGACCGGGCGGTCTTCGCTGTCGACCACGACCAGTGCGTTGATCTTGTGGTCTTCCATGATTTTCAGGGCTTCGGCGGCGAGCATCTCGGCGCGAGCAGTCTTGCCGTGCGCGGTCATGACCTGATCGATGGTGGCGCTGTGGATGTCGATGCTGCGGTCCAGTGTGCGGCGCAAGTCACCGTCGGTGAAGATCCCGGCCAGTTTGCCATCGGCTTCCAGGATCACGGTCATGCCCAGGCCCTTGCGGGTCATTTCCATCAGCGCATCCTTGAGCAGCGTACCGCGCTGAACCTGCGGCAACTCCTGGCCGGCGTGCATGACGTTTTCGACTTTCAGCAGCAGGCGTCGACCCAGCGCGCCGCCTGGATGGGAAAAGGCGAAGTCTTCAGCGGTAAAGCCCCGGGCTTCCAGCAGCGCAACGGCCAGGGCATCGCCCATGACCAGCGCGGCGGTGGTCGACGAGGTCGGTGCCAGGTTCAGCGGGCAGGCTTCGTGCTCTACGTGAACGTTGAGGTTGACCTCGGCGGCCTTGGCCAGCGGCGAGTCAGGGTTGCCGGTCACGCTGATCAATTTGATGCCCAGACGCTTGATCAGGGGCAGCAGGGTGACGATTTCATTGGTGGAACCGGAGTTCGACAGCGCGAGGATGATGTCGTCGCGGGTGATCATGCCCATGTCGCCGTGGCTGGCTTCGGCCGGGTGCACGAAAAAGGCCGTGGTGCCGGTGCTGGCCAGGGTGGCGGCGATCTTGTTGCCGATGTGCCCCGATTTGCCCATGCCGACCACGACCACGCGGCCTTTGCTGTCCAGAATCATCTCGCAAGCGCGTACAAAATCTGCGTCGATATGGGGCAGCAAGCCTTGTACGGCTTCCAGTTCGAGGCGGATGGTGCGTTGTGCAGATTGAATCAGGTCGCTGGATTGGCTCATGTCAGAAATCGTATAGCCTGATGAAAAGGCGGCGATTATAGCGGTAATGATCAAAACCCTCACGCAAGTTCGTCACGCTTTGTCATTCCCTGTTACTGAATCCCTTCTGAACAAGGCTATTTGCCTGTCAAGTTGCTGAACATGGGCCGGCGTGGGCCTTGGGCGCTTGGCCTTTGCAGTGATATAGTTCGCCGCCAGTTCGGCCTGCCCGCGGAGGTATGTGCTTTCGTCAGAAAGACAGGCGTCCGAGTGTGAGGCTGCATCGCAAGGAGTTTAGATGAGTGCCGATAACGCCTACGCGGTCGAGCTGAAGGGACTGTCCTTCAAGCGCGGTGCGCGCAGCATTTTCAATAACGTCGATATCCGTATCCCGCGCGGCAAGGTCACCGGCATCATGGGGCCTTCCGGGTGTGGCAAGACCACGCTGTTGCGGTTGATGGGTGCACAGTTGCGGCCCACCAAGGGCGAAGTCTGGGTCAATGGCCAGAACCTGCCAAAGCTGTCGCGCAGCGATCTGTTCGATGCGCGCAAGCATATGGGTGTGCTGTTCCAGAGCGGCGCGCTGTTTACCGACCTCGACGTGTTCGAGAACGTCGCCTTTCCGCTGCGCGTTCATACCGAGCTGCCGGAAGAAATGATCCGTGACATCGTCCTGCTCAAATTGCAGGCCGTGGGGTTGCGTGGTGCCATCGAGCTGATGCCCGACGAACTGTCCGGTGGCATGAAGCGCCGTGTCGCGCTGGCGCGGGCGATTGCCCTCGATCCGCAGATCCTCATGTATGACGAACCCTTTGTCGGCCAGGACCCTATCGCCATGGGCGTGTTGGTGCGCCTGATCCGCTTGCTCAACGATGCGTTGGGCATCACCAGTATCGTGGTCTCCCATGATCTGGCCGAGACCGCCAGCATCGCCGACTACATCTATGTGGTGGGCGACGGCCAGGTGTTGGGGCAGGGCACTCCCGAGGAGCTGATGAACTCGCAGGAACCGCGGATTCGTCAATTCATGACCGGCGATCCCGACGGTCCGGTCGCATACCACTTTCCAGCGACGGATTACCGCGCAGATCTTCTGGGGAAGCGTTGATGCGCAAGATTTCACTATTGGAACGCGTGCGTCGGTTCGGCCATTCCGGCATCGATGTGCTGGCGGTGTTCGGCCGTTCGGCGATTTTCCTGTTTCATGCCTTGCTCGGTCGCGGTGGTATCGGCGGCGGCTTTGGCCTGCTGATCAAGCAACTGCATTCGGTGGGCGTGATGTCCCTGGTGATCATTGTGGTCTCCGGGGTGTTCATCGGCATGGTGCTGGCGCTGCAAGGCTTCAACATCCTGTCCAGCTACGGTTCGGAGCAGGCGGTGGGGCAGATGGTTGCGCTGACGCTGTTGCGCGAACTCGGCCCCGTGGTCACGGCACTGCTGTTCGCCGGGCGTGCAGGTTCGGCGCTGACCGCCGAAATCGGCAACATGAAGTCCACCGAACAGTTGTCCAGTCTGGAAATGATTGGCGTCGACCCGCTCAAATACATCATTGCCCCGCGTCTGTGGGCCGGCTTCATTTCCCTGCCAGTGCTGGCGATGATTTTCAGCGTGGTGGGTATCTGGGGCGGTTCGTGGGTGGCTGTCGACTGGCTGGGTGTCTATGAAGGTTCCTACTGGTCCAACATGCAGAACAGCGTGACGTTCACCGATGATGTGCTCAACGGCATCATCAAGAGCATCGTCTTTGCCTTCGTCGTGACCTGGATCGCCGTATTCCAAGGCTATGACTGCGAGCCCACTTCCGAGGGGATCAGTCGTGCCACTACCAAGACCGTGGTGTACGCCTCTTTGGCTGTGCTCGGCCTGGACTTTATTTTGACCGCCTTGATGTTTGGAGATTTCTGATGCAAAACCGCACCCTGGAAATCGGTGTCGGCCTTTTCTTGCTGGCTGGCATCCTGGCTTTGCTGTTGCTAGCGTTGCGGGTCAGTGGCCTGTCCCCAAGTGCCACCACCGATACTTATAAACTTTATGCATATTTCGACAATATCGCCGGTTTGACGGTCAGAGCTAAAGTGACCATGGCCGGTGTGACCATCGGCAAGGTCACGGCGATCGATCTGGACCGCGACAGTTTCACCGGTCGAGTGACGATGCAGCTGGAAAAGCGCGTAGATAACCTGCCGACCGACTCCACTGCATCTATCCTGACCGCTGGCCTGTTGGGCGAGAAGTACATCGGCATCAGCGTGGGCGGCGAAGAAGGCTTGCTCAAGGATGGTGGAACCATCCACGACACCCAGTCATCGCTGGTGCTCGAGGACCTGATCGGTAAATTCCTGCTCAATACCGTTAGCAAAGACGCCAAATGAGGAGCTTTTGAATGATCTCTACCTTGCGACGTGGCCTGTTGGTATTACTCGCGGCCCTGCCGTTGATGGCTAACGCCGTGGCAGCGCCCTCAGCGCACGAAATCGTGCAGGACACCACGACTCGGTTGCTTGCAGACCTGTCGGCCAACAAAGAGAAGTACAAGCAGGACCCACAAGACTTTTACACGGCGCTGAACACCATCGTCGGGCCGGTCGTGGATGCCGAGGGCATTTCCAAAAGCATCATGACGGTCAAATACTCGCGCAAAGCAACGCCGGCGCAGATGAAGACCTTTGAAGAAAACTTCAAGAGAGGTCTGTTCCAGTTCTATGGCAACGCCTTGCTCGAGTACAACAATCAGGGCATCACCGTCGACCCTGCCAAGGATGAGTCCGGAGACCGTACCAGCGTTGCCATGACGGTCAAAGGTTCCAACGGCTCGATCTATCCTGTGTCTTACACACTCGAGAAGATCAACGGCGAGTGGAAACTGCGCAACGTGATCATCAACGGCATCAATATCGGCAAGCTGTTCCGCGATCAGTTCGCCGATGCGATGCAGCGCAATGGCAATGACCTGGACAAGACCATCAACGGTTGGGCCGGGGAAGTCGCCAAGGCCAAGGATAAAACCGCAGACGCCTCCGAGAAGTCTGCCCAATGAGTGTGTCGGCCATTCGCATGAGCGAAACCGGCGAGCTGCGACTGAGCGGCATGCTGGATTACCGCACCGGCCCTGGTCTGCGCAAGCAGGGGCAGGCGTTGATCAAGTCCAGCAAGGCCGCCGAACTGGTGGTTGATTGTTCGGCAGTGTTGAAGTCCAGCAGCGTAGGCTTGTCCCTGCTGCTGTGCTTCATGCGCGATGCAGAGGCGGCCGGCAAGGCGCTGAGCATCCGCGGAATGCCAGAAGACATGCGTGAAATCGCTCAGGTCAGCGAATTGACCGAGCTGTTGGCGCATCCCTAACCAGCATCTATAAAGAAGCCCCCCGTCAGAGTCCTGCTTCGCGGGGTTCGCAGGCGAGGGGCTTTTTTGTATGATGTCCGACCCGCGCGCACAGGGCGCCGATTGAGGTTGAGCATGCAGGCCGTAGAAGTGAAGAGCTTCCTTGAAGGAAAGCTGCCCGGAACGTTGGTAGAAGTTGAGGGCGAAGGCTGCAATTTCCAGCTGAACGTGATTAGCGATGAACTGGCGGCGTTAAGCCCGGTGAAGCGTCAGCAGCAGATCTATGCCCATTTGAACCCATGGATCACCGATGGCAGCATCCATGCGGTCACTATGAAATTTTTCAGCAGCGCGGCCTGGGCCGAGCGCACCTGAGCCCAAGGGCGTCGAGATTCTTATGGATAAATTGATTATTACTGGCGGCGTTCGTCTTGATGGCGAAATCCGCATCTCCGGGGCGAAGAACTCTGCCCTGCCGATCCTGGCTGCAACCCTGCTGTGCGATGGCCCGGTAACGGTTGCCAACCTGCCGCACCTGCACGACATCACCACCATGATCGAGCTGTTCGGCCGCATGGGCATTGAGCCGGTGATCGACGAGAAGCTCAGCGTCGAAATCGACCCGCGCACCATCAAGACCCTGATCGCACCGTATGAGCTGGTGAAAACCATGCGCGCATCGATCCTGGTGCTGGGCCCGATGGTTGCCCGTTTCGGTGAAGCCGAAGTCGCCCTGCCTGGCGGTTGCGCCATTGGTTCGCGTCCGGTTGACCTGCACATCCGTGGTCTCGAAGCCATGGGCGCGGTCATCGACGTCGAAGGCGGCTACATCAAGGCCAAGGCGCCAGAAGGCGGCTTGCGCGGTGCGCACTTCTTCTTCGACACCGTCAGCGTGACCGGTACCGAAAACATCATGATGGCCGCCGCCCTGGCCAAGGGCCGCAGCGTGTTGCAGAACGCCGCTCGCGAACCTGAAGTCATCGACCTGGCGAACTTCCTGATTGCCATGGGTGCCAAGATCACTGGCGCCGGCACCGACACCATCACCATCGATGGCGTTGAGCGTCTGCACCCGACCACCTACAAAGTGATGCCTGACCGTATTGAAACCGGCACCTACCTGGTGGCGGCAGCCGTCACCGGCGGTCGCGTGAAGGTCAAGGACACTGATCCGACCATCCTCGAAGCGGTTCTTGAGAAACTCAAGGAATCGGGCGCGGAAATCACCTGCGGCGAAGACTGGATCGAGCTGAACATGCACGGCAAGCGGCCAAAAGCCGTCAACGTGCGGACCGCTCCGTACCCGGCGTTCCCGACCGACATGCAGGCGCAGTTCATCTCCCTCAACGCCATTGCCGAAGGCACGGGCGCCGTGATCGAGACGATCTTCGAAAACCGCTTCATGCACGTTTACGAGCTGCACCGCATGGGCGCCAAGATCCAGGTCGAAGGCAACACGGCCATCGTCACCGGTACCGAAAAGCTGAAAGGCGCGCCAGTGATGGCCACCGACCTGCGTGCTTCGGCCAGCCTGGTAATCTCGGCACTGATCGCCGAAGGCGACACCCTGATCGACCGCATCTACCACATCGACCGTGGTTACGAGTGCATCGAAGAGAAACTGCAGATGCTCGGCGCCAAGATTCGCCGCGTACCAGGCTAGTTTCTGCTGCATGGGCGCAGGGACGCGCCCGTTGAATTTGTTTCAAGTCGAGCCAGTTTCTGGCTCGATGTGTGTCCGGCGCCGTTTGCGACCGGGCATCAGTAGCCTGATAAGGACTGACGTTTCCCATGTTGACCATCGCACTGTCCAAGGGCCGCATCCTTGACGACACCCTGCCGCTTCTGGCTGAAGCGGGCATCGTGCCGACCGAGAATCCGGACAAGAGCCGCAAGTTGATTATCCCCACGACCCAGGCCGACGTGCGCCTGCTGATCGTGCGCGCCACCGATGTGCCGACCTACGTCGAGCATGGTGCCGCGGACCTGGGCGTCGCCGGTAAAGATGTGCTGATGGAATATGGTGGCCAGGGTCTGTACGAACCGCTGGACTTGCGAATTGCCCTCTGCAAGCTGATGACCGCCGGCCGTGTCGGTGATGTCGAACCCAAGGGCCGCCTGCGGGTGGCGACCAAGTTCGTCAACGTTGCCAAGCGTTACTACGCCGAGCAGGGCCGTCAGGTCGACATCATCAAGCTCTACGGCTCGATGGAGCTGGCGCCGCTGATCGGTCTGGCGGACAAGATTATCGACGTGGTCGACACCGGTAACACCTTGCGTGCCAATGGCCTGGAACCCCAGGATTTCATCGCTGACATCAGCTCCCGGCTGATCGTCAACAAAGCGTCGATGAAAATGCAGCACGCCCGTATCCAGGCGTTGATCGACACCCTGCGCAAGGCAGTGGAGTCTCGACACCGCGGCTGATTCACCTGCGCGACGTTAAGTCGCGCCCGTCTATCCGCCTCATAGCCAGAATTCTCAGGTGCCCAAGCGGAAACGACTGCTAAGTTAGGGCGCCTGAGTTTTTGCCATTCCTATGAGGCTCTCGCTATGACCGCACCGACTGCAATTCGCCGACTCAATGCTGCTGACCCGGATTTCGCGCATCATCTGGATCATCTGCTGAGCTGGGAAAGTGTGTCTGACGACTCGGTCAATCAGCGAGTGCTGGACATCATCAAAGCCGTGCGCGAGCGTGGCGACGCAGCGCTGGTGGACTTCACCCGGCAGTTCGACGGCCTGGACGTTGCGTCCATGGCGGATCTGATCCTGCCGCGCGAACGCCTGGAACTGGCCCTGACCCGCATCACCGTGCCTCAGCGTGAAGCGCTGGAAAAAGCCGCGGCCCGCGTGCGCAGCTACCACGAAAAACAGAAACAGGATTCCTGGACCTACACCGAAGCTGATGGCACGGTGCTGGGCCAGAAGGTCACGCCACTGGATCGCGCCGGTCTGTACGTCCCGGGCGGCAAGGCGTCGTACCCATCCTCCGTGTTGATGAATGCAATTCCGGCCAAGGTCGCCGGCGTGACCGAAGTGGTCATGGTGGTGCCGACGCCGCGCGGTGAAATCAACGAACTGGTGCTGGCGGCGGCGTGCATCGCCGGTGTTGACCGCGTTTTCACTATCGGCGGTGCGCAAGCGGTTGCCGCATTGGCTTACGGTACCGAAAGCGTGCCGAAGGTCGACAAGGTGGTTGGCCCGGGCAATATCTATGTCGCCACCGCCAAGCGCCATGTGTTCGGCCAGGTCGGCATCGACATGATCGCCGGTCCGTCGGAAATCCTCGTGGTGTGCGATGGCCATACCGATCCGGACTGGATCGCCATGGACCTGTTCTCCCAGGCCGAGCACGACGAAGACGCCCAGGCGATTCTGGTCAGCCCGGACGCAGAGTTCCTCGACAAGGTCGCGGCCAGCATCGCCAAACTGCTGCCGACCATGGAGCGCGCCCAGATCATCGAAACCTCGATCAATGGCCGTGGTGCGTTGATCAAGGTTCGCGACATGGAGCAGGCCATCGAAGTGGCCAACCGCATTGCGCCGGAACACCTGGAGTTGTCGGTCGCCGATCCGCAAGCCTGGCTGCCGCTGATCCGTCACGCCGGCGCGATCTTCATGGGCCGTCACACCTCCGAAGCCCTGGGCGATTACTGCGCAGGCCCGAACCACGTGTTGCCGACGTCCGGCACCGCGCGGTTCTCTTCGCCGCTGGGTGTGTACGACTTCCAGAAACGCTCGTCGATCATCTTCTGCTCCGAGCAGGGTGCGTCCGAACTGGGCAAGACCGCTTCCGTGCTGGCCCGTGGCGAGTCGCTGACTGCCCACGCCCGCAGCGCCGAATACCGCATCGTTGATGAGCAAAAGGGGAACTGAACATGAGTAAATTCTGGAGCCCGTTCGTCAAGGATCTGGTGCCTTACGTGCCGGGCGAGCAGCCGAAACTGGCGAAACTGGTGAAGCTCAACACCAACGAAAATCCTTACGGCCCATCGCCAAAAGCGCTGGCGGCGATGCAGACCGAACTCAACGACAACCTGCGTCTGTACCCGGACCCGAACAGCGATCTGCTGAAAAGCGCCGTGGCTACGTATTACGGCGTGCAGACCAACCAGGTGTTCCTCGGCAACGGTTCCGATGAAGTCCTGGCGCACATCTTCCACGGCTTGCTGCAACACGACAAAGCAGTGCTGTTCCCGGACATCAGCTACAGCTTCTATCCGGTCTACTGCGGGTTGTATGGCATCCAGTTCGACGCGGTGCCGCTGGACGAGCAGTTCCAGATCAACCCGGCGGACTACGCCCGGCCAAACGGCGGGATCATCTTCCCGAACCCGAACGCACCGACCGGTTGCCTGCTGGCACTGGACGCGGTTGAGCAAATCCTCAAGGCCAGCCCGGATTCGGTGGTTGTGGTGGATGAGGCCTACATCGACTTCGGTGGCGAGACGGCGATCAGCCTGGTGGACCGTTATCCGAACCTGCTGGTGACTCAGACCTTGTCCAAATCCCGCTCGCTGGCCGGCCTGCGGGTGGGCCTGGCGGTGGGGCATCCGGATTTGATCGAGGCGCTGGAGCGGATCAAGAACAGCTTCAACTCCTATCCGCTGGATCGCCTGGCAAATGTCGGGGCGGCGGCGGCGTTCGAGGATCGCGAGTACTTCGACAAGACGTGCCGGTTGGTCATCGAGCATCGTGAGTGGGTGGTTGCGCAACTTGAAGCGAAGGGCTTTGAAGTGCTGCCGTCGGCGGCGAACTTCATTTTTGCCCGTCATCCAAAGCACGACGCGGCCGGGCTGGCGGCGAAATTGCGCGAGCAAGGCGTGATCGTCCGGCACTTCAAGCAAGAGAGGATTGCCCAGTTCCTGCGGATTTCCATCGGCACGCCGGAACAGAACCAGGCACTGATTGATGGTTTGGGGAATTTGTAAGACGTCGGTCGGTAATGGGGGCACTGATCGGGCTTGGAAGTAGGAGCCTGATCAGTGCCGTCGCTGTAACGGATCAGCTTTGTTGTACGTCAAACTCGCCGGTAACTGTCCGCGGCGATGAATCATCTGTGATGAACTCAAATTCACCTTTGGCCTTTGTCATGCCTTCAGTGAACGTCACTGTTATCGAACCGGTTTTAACATGGTGGCTGTTCGTACCGTCAAAGAGAACCCACTTAGGATCGTTCTCGTTGAAATCATCTGGGTATTTTTTTGTTACTTTTTGATTGTCGACGATTCCAGTCGGAAATCCGATAAAAATTGAAAGCGTGTTTTTTGTCCCGCGGATATATCCAGCAGGTTTTTCCCCCGCAAACTTGTGAAGTTTAACTTCGGCCGCACTAAAGTGAGGGTCAACACTGATTGTTGCATTAAAAGTACCTGAGTCCTTTTGAGATTTTTGTGTGGCCATGAATAAAGCTCCCTTCGGTCAAATTAAGAGTGGAAGACAAAAGTGTCATTCCTTCTGCGGTATTAACGTTAACGACGGGAGCTTTCGAAAGGTACTGTCATAAATGACAGTTCATTAGCTTTATTTGGAATAAGTTTCTGTTCTTGAATATCAAATACTTCAGGTGTGGCAGGAAGATAGTTCTGGCCGCGAAGAACCCTGACGCGATGCAGCTGTTACGCCACGCCATCGTTCTCCACGGGCAAGTCGGACCGCCGCACCGTGCGCGCCTACAGAGGGTTACTCGTGATGCGGTTCGCCCAGAAACGTCAGCGAACTGAACACCCCCCGCGTCGCCACATCCGGATTGTCCTTCAGCACGATCTCCATCTGCGCCGAAATCACGTTCAACCCTTCATTACGCACCACCACCTGCGCACGCCCGTCCTTATCTGTCTCGGTACTCAACGTATTCGGCGCACTTCGATAGTCGCCAATCAACTTCACCCCCGCCGCCGGCTTCCCATCCAATAACACCTGCACGGGCAGCAACTTGCCCGGTCCAACCGTCAGAGGATCAACCTCCGGCAGAATCAGCAGTTTCATCTGATCAAGCTTGGGTAACTTCGCCCCAGGCTGATAAATCGCCAGGCTGTATTTGAACGTCTGTGTCGACTCGATGGCCCCCGGCACTTTGCTGCGTCCTTCGTTGATCCATTTTTTATCCGCCGTTTGCGACCACATGCCGTTGTCCAGCGCCACCGCCATCACGGCAGGCGGCTTCAGCGGTTGCAGACGTGCGTGATCGGCCAGGCGCTGGACGGTCACCGGGATCATTTTGTCGTTGACGTCATAAGCCCAGGCGCCGCTGATTTTTTGTGCCTTGAAGGCGTTGTCTTCGGCGCCGTGGCCGTAAATCACTTCGATGTTGCCGCGACGCTGTTCGGTCCAGAGACCATGGGCCGAGACCTGGCCGGTAAACAACAGGCCGAGCAGCAGGCTGAGCAGTGCGGGTTTGAGGTTTTGCATGGGAACTTCCTTTTACAGATTGAGTGTGAGGCTGACGGTGAAATTGCGCGGCTCACCGGGGTTGACCCAGTAATTGCTGTAGGAGCGCTCGTAGTATTTCTCGTCGAAAAGGTTGTTCAGGTTCAGGCCGACAGTGACGTTTTTGCTGGCCTTGTAATGGGCCAGAAGGTCGACGGTGTGGTAGGACGGCAGCTCGAAATCGCTGCCGGATTCGCCTGAACGATCGCCGACGTAAGTGAACGCCGCGCCGACGTCGGAGCCTCGTAAATGGCCATCCTGAAATTCATAAACGCCCAGCAGGCTGCCGCTGCGCTTGGCGACGCCGAGGATTCGGCTGCCGGTGGGAATTACCTTGTCGCCCTCGGTGACCTCGGCGTCGATGTAGGCGAAGGCACCGATCACCCGCACGGCGTCGGTCACTTGCCCGGTGACTTGCAGGTCGAATCCCTGGCTGCGGGCCTTGCCCATGGCGCGGCTGGTGTCCGTGCCCGGGTCTAGTGCAAGGACGTTTTCCTTTTCAATATGGAAGGCGGCGAGGGTGGTGCTCAAGCGGTCGTCGAACAGCTCGCTCTTGATCCCGACTTCGTAACCGACGCCTTCTTCCGGGTCGAAGGATTGGCCGCCAGCGTCCAGGCCGTTGTTCGGCTTGAACGAGGTGGAGGCGTTGGCGAACAGCCCGACTTCGGGTGTCAGCTGATAAAGCAGGCCGGCCCGTTGGGTCAGTGCGTCGTGGCTCTGGCGGCTGGTGGCACCGCGGCTGTGATCGTCGATGCTTTGCTCGAAATGTTCGAAGCGTGCACCGAGCATGCCGCGCAGTTTGTCGGTGAAGACAATCTGGTCCTGGAGGTTCAGCGCCCGGCTTTCGACGTGTTCAAAAAGGTCGGTGCCGGAGCGCTTACCGTTGGGTTTCGGCTGACCGTAGACGGGTTGATAAATGTCGATAGCGTAGGGGCCGCCGGCAATGGTCGTGACCCGTTCGTTCTTGCGGAAGTTTTCATACTCGCTGCCAATCAGCAGTTCGTGCTGCCAACTGCCGAGGTCGAACAGACCGCGCAATTCGAGTTGGGTGATGCTGTCGTGCCAGTTTGTGTCGCGCTCGCGATAGCGCCGATTCACAGTGTGGCCGTCGGCATTCAGCGGGCGACTTTCGGAAGCGTAGCCCCAGAGTTTGCCTTCCTTGTAATGGCTGGCCAGGCGCAGCTTCCAGTTGTCATTAAGATGGTGTTCGAGGGCTGCTTGCAGCAGGTTGTTGTGGTTGTCGATGTTGCCGTCATTGGGTTCGCCAAGGAACGTCGAACGGGACACGCCACTCCATTTGTTGTTCGGCGCGACGATGCCGCGATCGAACGTGGAGCTGTGACGGACGAATTCGCTCTCCACCAAGAGGCTGGTGTCCGGGTTCAGTTGCCAACTGAAGGAGGGCGCGACAAACACTCGCTGGCTGTCGACGTGATCGCGGAAGCTGTGGTTGTCCTCGACGGCCAGGTTGATTCGCGACAGCACGTTGGCTTCGTCATCCAGCGGCGTGTTGACGTCGAGGGCGGTGCGATAGCGGTCCCAACTGCCGGCGCTGGTTTGCAGGGTGGTGAATGCTTCGGGCTGGGGTTTCTTGGTGACGATGTTCACCGTGCCGCCCGGATCGCCGCGCCCGTAGAGACTGGCGGCGGGTCCTTTGAGCACTTCGATGCGCTCGATGTTAGCGACGTCCGGGGTGCTCGGATAACCCCGGTTGGCGCTGAAGCCGTCCTTGTAGAATTCCGAGGTGGTAAAGCCGCGCACGCTGTATTCGTAAAGCGTCAGGCCTCCGAAGTTGTTCTGCTTCGACACACCGCCAGCAAAATCCAGGGCGCGCTCGACACTGGTGCTGCCCAGGTCATTGAGCACACTGACGGGAATCACGCTGATGGATTGCGGGATGTCGCGGATCGCGGTATCGGTTTTGGTCGCGCTGGCAGACCGCGTGGCACGGTAGCCCTGGACCGGGCCGGTGGGCGATTCGTAGTCGGAGGTGACGCTGATGGCGTCCAGTTCGAGGGTGCCGGGCTCTTCGGCGAAGACCGGATCCACCAGCAGGCCGAGGGCAAGACCTGCCACGGAAGCCATTGTACGAGACGACATGTTATGTTGTTCCAATAGTGATATTGAAACAATATAACATGCCTAATGAGAATGTCTGCTGTTAGCCAGCGATCCTCGGGACAGGGTCAGTTTTCTTCTTTCTCTTTAACCGGCGCCGGCGGCGGACGCAGGCCGATCTCAGCCGTGAGCTTGAGCTCTTTGCCGTTGCGCATCACCTGAATGGTGACCTTGTCGGTCGGTTTGATCCGCGCAACCTGGTTCATCGAGCGCCGACCATCACCGGCCGGTTCGCCGTCGATGCTGAGGATCACGTCACCCAATTGCAGGCCAGCCTTCTGCGCCGGACCGTCACGGAAAATCCCTGCGACCACAATGCCCGGGCGCCCCGACAGACCAAACGACTCCGCCAGTTCCTGACTCAACGGTTGCACTTCGATGCCGAGCCAGCCGCGAATCACCTGCCCGTGTTCGATGATCGACTTCATCACTTCCATGGCCAGTTTGACCGGGATCGCAAAACCGATGCCTTGCGAGCCGCCGGACTTGGAGAAGATCGCCGTGTTGATGCCGGTCAGGTTGCCGTTGGCATCCACCAGCGCACCGCCGGAGTTACCGGGGTTGATCGCAGCGTCGGTCTGGATGAAATCTTCGTAGTTGTTCAGGCCCAACTGGTTACGGCCAGTGGCGCTGATGATGCCCATGGTCACGGTCTGACCGACGCCGAACGGGTTGCCGATGGCCAGGGCGACGTCACCGATGCGGATGTTGTCGGAGCGACCGACGGTGATCGACGGCAGGTTTTTCAGGTCAATCTTCAGCACCGCGAGGTCGGTTTCCGGGTCGCTGCCGATGACGCGGGCCAGGGTTTCGCGACCATCCTTGAGCGCGACCACGATCTGGTCGGCGCCGCTGGTGACATGGTTATTGGTCAGCAAATAACCTTCCGGACTCATGATCACCCCGGAACCCAGGCTCGACTCCATGCGCTTCTGTTTGGGCGAGTTGTCGCCGAAGAAGCGCCGGAACTGCGGGTCTTCAAACAAGGGATGGTTCGGTTTGTTGATGACTTTGGTGGTGTACAGGTTCACCACCGACGGCGCGGCGATGGTGACCGCGTCGGCATAGGACACCGGACCTTGCTGCGTCGTGGTGGTTTGCGGGGCTTGCTGCAGGTTGACGTCGAGGCTCGGAAGCCCGACCCACTGCGGGTAACGCTGGATGATCAACAGAGCGATAAGCACGCCGGCCAACAGCGGCCAGCCGGAAAAACGCAGCGCCTTGAGCATTAAGCACGTCCTGAGAGGTTGCAGGCGGCATGAGACCGCCCATAATGTCGCGCATTATACGAGGCGCAGCTCGCCTCTGAACGGGATATTTAGGAGTCTTTTATGGCCGTCGCCTTGAGCACCCTGGTCGAAGAAGCCGATCGTTACCTAAACAGTGCCAGGATTGCCGATTACTGCCCCAACGGCTTGCAGGTCGAAGGTCGGCCGCAGGTGATGCGCATCGTAAGCGGCGTCACGGCAAGCCAGGCGTTGCTCGACGCCGCAGTCGAAGCTCAGGCCGATCTGGTGCTGGTGCATCACGGCTATTTCTGGAAAGGCGAGAATCCGTGCATCACCGGTATGAAGCAGCGTAGGTTGAAAACCCTGCTCAAGCACGACATCAGCCTGCTGTCCTATCACTTGCCGCTGGACCTGCACCCGGACGTCGGTAACAACGTGCAGCTGGCGCGGCAGCTCGACATCACGGTCGAAGGCCCGCTGGATCCGGACAATCTCAAGGTTGTCGGCCTCGTTGGCTCGTTGAGTGAACCGATGACGCCCCGTGATTTCGCTCGCCGAGTGCAGGAAGTCATGGGCCGCGAGCCGTTGCTGGTCGAAGGCAGCGATATGATCCGCCGGGTCGGCTGGTGCACCGGTGGCGGCCAGGGTTACATCGATCAGGCCGTGCTGGCTGGCGTCGACTTGTATATCAGCGGTGAGGCGTCCGAGCAGACCTTCCACAGCGCCCGGGAAAACGACATCAGCTTCATCGCCGCCGGCCATCACGCCACCGAGCGCTATGGCGTGCAGGCGCTGGGTGATTACCTGGCCCGGCGGTTTGCCCTTGAGCACATCTTCATCGATTGTCCGAATCCGATCTGATTACCACCAAAAATCAAATGTGGCAGTCTGCTGGCGATCGCTGCATCACATGCGACATTGATGTGACAGATACACCGCAATCGCGAGCAAGCTCGCTCCCACTGGGTCTTTGGTGCCCAAACGAGGGGGTATATTCATATACCCTTTCGATCTAGCTCGCGTCCTGATTAGAAGAGGACGCTGTGCTAGGATTCCTCGCTCGAACACGGCCCGCTGGCCGTCCATAAGATCGTTTTCGTGAGTAGCCATGGTCGACAAACTGACGCATCTGAAACAGCTGGAGGCCGAAAGCATCCACATCATCCGCGAGGTCGCCGCCGAGTTCGATAACCCGGTGATGCTGTACTCCGTCGGTAAAGACTCCGCCGTGATGCTGCACCTTGCGCGCAAGGCATTCTTCCCGGGCAAACTGCCGTTCCCGGTGATGCACGTCGACACCCGGTGGAAGTTCAAGGAGATGTACGCGTTCCGCGACCGCATGGTCGAAGAACTCGGCCTTGACCTGCTGGTACACGTGAATCCCGATGGCGTCGCGCAGGGCATCAACCCGCTGACCCACGGCAGTGCCAAGCACACCGACATCATGAAAACCGAAGGCTTGAAACAAGCTCTCGACAAGTACGGCTTCGACGCCGCTTTCGGTGGCGCTCGCCGCGACGAAGAGAAGTCCCGTGCCAAAGAGCGCGTGTACTCCTTCCGTGACACCAAGCACCGCTGGGACCCGAAAAACCAGCGCCCGGAACTGTGGAACGTCTACAACGGCAACGTCAACAAGGGCGAATCCATTCGTGTGTTCCCGTTGTCGAACTGGACCGAACTGGACATCTGGCAGTACATCTACCTCGAAGGCATCCCGATCGTGCCGCTGTATTTCGCCGCTGAACGCGACGTCATCGAGATGAATGGCACCTGGATCATGATCGACGACGAACGCCTGCTCAATCACCTGAGCGACGAAGACAAGGCGCGCATCGTCAAGAAAAAAGTCCGTTTCCGCACGCTGGGTGACTACCCGCTGACCGGTGCGGTCGAGTCCGAGGCCACCAGCCTGACCGACATCATTCAGGAAATGCTCCTGACGCGAACTTCCGAACGCCAGGGCCGGGTCATCGATCACGATGGCGCAGGCTCGATGGAAGAAAAGAAACGTCAGGGGTACTTTTAAGCTTCGAGTTACAAGCGGCAAGCTGCAAGTTAAGGGCGGTATGCGTAATTTCGTAGTTTGGTGCTTGTGGCCGGTTGCTGCGAGCCGTTATCGGATGACTCGCAATGGATTTCGAGAAGCTGATTGTCTGGCAGAGAAGTAAGTGTTTGGCGGTAAGGATCTACAGGGAGTTTGCGAGATGTGGGGATTTTGGCTTCAAGGATCAAATTACCCGCTCCGCACTATCGGTGCCTTCCAATATTGCTGAAGGGATGGAGCGTTGTGGTGCCAAGGAAAAAGTACATTTTCTTTGGGTGGCAAAAGCCTCGTGTGGTGAGTTGCGCACTCAGATCCTCATCGGCCGTGATATTGCCTGCATTACTGATCCTCTGGCTGACGATTGGATTAAAGAAACCCGCGAGCTTTCAAGAATGCTATGCGGCTTGATCAACAAAATTTCTGAGTAGCTGTACGCCGACAAGCTTGCCGCTTGAAGCTTACAGCTTGGAGCTCGAATGCAATGAGTCACGCATCTGATTTGATCAGCGAGGACATCCTCGCCTACCTGGGCCAGCACGAACGCAAGGAAATGCTGCGCTTTCTGACCTGTGGCAACGTCGACGACGGCAAGAGCACCCTGATCGGGCGCCTGCTGCACGACTCCAAGATGATCTACGAAGATCACCTGGAAGCCATCACCCGCGACTCGAAAAAAGTCGGCACCACCGGCGAAGACATCGACTTGGCGTTGCTGGTCGACGGCCTGCAGGCCGAGCGTGAGCAGGGCATCACCATCGATGTCGCCTACCGCTATTTCTCTACCGCCAAGCGTAAATTCATCATCGCCGACACCCCCGGCCATGAGCAGTACACCCGCAACATGGCCACCGGTGCGTCCACCTGTGACCTGGCGATCATCCTGGTCGACGCCCGCTACGGCGTGCAGACCCAGACCCGCCGCCACAGCTTCATCGCCTCGTTGCTCGGCATCAAGCACATCGTGGTCGCCATCAACAAGATGGACCTCAACGGCTTCGACGAAACCGTGTTCGAGTCGATCAAGGCCGATTACCTGAAGTTCGCCGAAGGCATCGCGTTCAAGCCGACCACCATGGCCTTCGTGCCGATGTCGGCATTGAAAGGCGACAACGTGGTGAACAAGTCCGAGCGCTCGCCGTGGTACACCGGCCAGTCGCTGATGGAGATTCTCGAGACCGTCGAGATCGCCAACGACCGCAACTACACCGACCTGCGTTTCCCGGTGCAGTACGTCAACCGTCCGAACCTGAACTTCCGTGGTTTCGCCGGCACTCTGGCCAGCGGCGTCGTGCACAAGGGCGACGAAGTCGTTGTGCTGCCGTCGGGTAAGAGCAGCCGCGTGAAATCCATCGTCACTTTCGAAGGTGAGCTGGAACACGCAGGTCCTGGTCAAGCGGTGACGCTGACCATGGAAGACGAGATCGACATCTCTCGCGGCGACTTGCTGGTGCACGCCGACAACCAGCCGCAAGTGACCGACGCCTTCGACGCCATGCTGGTGTGGATGGCCGAAGAACCGATGCTGCCGGGCAAGAAATACGACATCAAGCGCGCCACGAGTTACGTGCCGGGTTCGATCACCAGCATCGTCAATCGTGTTGACGTGAACACCCTGGAAGAAGGTCCTGCCAGCTCGTTGAACCTGAACGAGATCGGTCGGGTCAAGGTCAGCCTCGACGCAGCCATCGCACTGGACGGTTACGCCAGCAACCGCACCACCGGTTCGTTCATCGTCATCGATCGGTTGACCAACGGCACCGTGGCCGCCGGCATGATCATCGCCCAGCCGTTGGCGCATGGCAGCAGCACGCACCACGGCAAACTGGCGCACGTGGCCACCGAAGAACGCGCCCAGCGTTTCGGTCAGCAACCGGCCACCGTGTTGTTCAGCGGCTTGTCGGGCGCGGGCAAAAGCACCTTGGCTTACGCGGTTGAACGCAAACTGTTCGACTTGGGTCGTGCGGTGTTTGTCCTTGATGGTCAGAACCTGCGTCACGACCTGAACAAAGGTCTGCCACAGGATCGCGCCGGGCGTACCGAAAACTGGCGTCGTGCCGCGCACGTTGCGCGTCAGTTCAACGAAGCCGGTCTGTTGACCCTGGCGGCCTTCGTGGCGCCGAGTGCTGAAGGTCGTGAGCAGGCTCGGGAACTGATCGGCAAGGAGCGTCTGCTGACGGTCTACGTCCAGGCCTCGCCGACGGTCTGCGCCGAGCGTGATCCGCAAGGCTTGTACGCGGCGGCGGGGGATAACATCCCGGGCGATTCCTTCCCGTATGACGTGCCGCTGGACGCCGACCTCATCGTCGACACCCAGTCGCTGTCGCTGGAAGAAAGCGTCAAGCAAGTGCTGGATCTGTTGCGTAAGCGTGGCGCGATCTAAGCGTTAGCCGTTAATAAAAAACCCGCCAATGAGTGATCATCGGCGGGTTTTTTTGTTTCTGTTCGGACGCCTTCGCGGCAAGCCTCGCTCCTACGGGTTTGTGTCGCGTCATAGGTTGCGATCACCCCAAATCCGTAGGAGCGAGGCTTGCCCGCGAAGAGGCCGGCACAGGCGCCTGATTACTTCGCCGGATACTCCCGATGCATCTGCCCAAGCAACGCATCCTTGTCTTCCCACAACTGATTGATCCAGCCCTGAAACTGCAACCGATACTCCCCATCCTGGTCGTAGTTCTTACCAATGAACTGCGGCGGAATCTTCAGTTCCTGAAAGTGCACCACCACATCCTTCACATTCCCGCACAGCAGATCCCAGTAACCGGGACGCCCGGCCGGGTAGTGAATGGTCACGTTGACGATCGACTCAAGCTGTTCACCCATCGCATCCAGCACAAACGCAATGCCGCCAGCCTTGGGCTTGAGCAGGTACTTGAACGGTGATTTCTGCTGCGCATGCTTGCCTTCAGTGAACCGGGTGCCTTCGACGAAATTGAAAATCCCCACCGGGTTATGGCGGAACTTGTCGCAGGTCTTGCGGGTGGTTTCCAGGTCTTTGCCTTTCTTCTCCGGGTGCTTTTCCAGGTAGGCCTTGGAATAGCGCTTCATGAACGGAAAACCGAGCGCCCACCAGGCCAGGCCAATCACCGGCACCCAGATCAGTTCCTGTTTGAGGAAGAATTTCAGCGGCTGGATGCGCCGGTTGAGCACGTACTGCAACACCATAATGTCCACCCAGCTCTGGTGGTTGCTGGTGATCAGGTACGAGTGCTTATAGTCCAGCCCTTGCAGGCCACTGAGGTGCCAGCGGGTGCGGCAGACCAGGTTCATCCAGGCCTTGTTGTTGCTGATCCAGGCTTCATGGGTGTGGCTCATCAACCAGAGCGAGAAACGCTGGGTGAGGGCAAAGGGCAACACCTTGATGATCGCTACGCAGAACAGAAACGAGCACAGCAGAATGGTATTTAACGCCAGCAACAACGATGCAATCACGCCGCGCACGGCGGCAGGTAGAAAAGCCAGCATTTAAAGATCCAAAGGTCGGTTGGCAGCTTGAATCGCGGTCAGCGCGATGGTGTACACGATGTCATCGACTTGCGCGCCGCGCGGCAGGTCGTTCACGGGTTTGCGCAGGCCTTGCAGCATCGGCCCGAGGCTGACGCAATCGGCACTGCGCTGCACAGCTTTGTGCGTGGTGTTGCCTGTGTTCAGGTCGGGGAACACGAACACCGTGGCGCGCCCGGCGACCTGGCTGTTCGGCGCCAGTTGCCGGGCCACGGTTTCGTTGGCGGCGGCGTCGTATTGCAACGGGCCGTCGATCAGCAGCGAATTCTGTTGTTCGTGGGCGAGCAGCGTCGCTTCGCGAACCTTTTCGACTTCTTCGCCGCTGGCCGATTCACCGCTGGAGTAGCTGATCATCGCCACGCGCGGGGTGATGCCGAATGCGGCTGCCGAGTCGGCGCTTTGCAGAGCGATCTCGGCCAGTTCGCTGGCGCTCGGGTGCGGGTTCATCACGCAGTCGCCGTAGACCAGCACTTCTTCGGGAAACAGCATGAAGAACACCGACGACACCAGCGTGCAGCCCGGCGCCGTCTTGATCAGCTGCAGGGCCGGGCGGATGGTGTTGGCGGTGGAGTGGATGACCCCGGAGACAAGACCGTCGACTTCATCCAGCGCCAGCATCATGGTGCCGATCACCACGGTGTCTTCCAGTTGTTGCTCGGCCATCGGTGCGTTGAGGCTTTTGCTTTTGCGCAGCGCAACCATCGGTTCGACGTAGCGCTCGCGAATCAGGTCCGGGTCGAGAATCTCCAGACCCGGCGGCAGCTCGATGCCCTGGGCGCGGGCCACGGCTTCGACGTCTTCCGGTTTCGCCAGCAGCACGCAACGGGCGATGCCGCGCGCCTGACAGATCGCCGCCGCTTGCACGGTCAGCGGCTCGCTGCCTTCGGGCAGGACGATGCGCTTGTTGGCGGCCTGGGCACGCTGGATCAGTTGATAACGGAACACCGCGGGCGACAGGCGCATTTCACGCGGAGTGCCGCAACGCTGGTGCAGCCAGTTGGCATCCAGATGACTGGCAACGAAGTCGGTGATGATCTCCGCACGCTCGCGGTCGTCGATCGGGATTTCCTTGTTCAGACCGTTCAACTGGTTGGCGGTGTCGTAGGAGCCGGTGCTCACCGACAACACCGGCAAGCCCGCCTGCAATGCGCCACGGCACAGGTCCATGATGCGCGGATCGGGCAGGGTGTCGCTGGTCAGCAACAGGCCGGCCAGCGGCACGCCATTCATGGCGGCGAGGCTGACGGCGAGGATGATGTCGTCGCGATCGCCGGGGGTCACCACCAGCACGCCGGGCTTGAGCAGCTCCACAGTGTTGCGCATGGTGCGGGCGCAGATGATGATTTTGGTCATGCGCCGGGTTTCATAATCGCCGGCATTGAGAATCTGCGCGCCCATCAGGTCGGCGACGTCGCGGGTGCGCGGCGCGTTCAATTCCGGCTGGAAAGGAATGCAGCCGAGCAGGCGAAAATCACCGCTGCGCAGCAACGGCGAATGTTCCTTCAAGCGCGAAGCGAACGCCTCCATGCTTTCGTCGGTCTTGACCTTGTTGAGGATCACGCCGAGGACTTTCGGATCTTTGGGGCCTCCGAACAATTGCGCCTGCAATTCCACTCGGCCAGACAGTTCGGTCAGCACTTCGTTTTCCGGTGCCGAGACCAGGATCACTTCGGCGTCGAGGCTTTTTGCCAAGTGCAGATTCACCCGCGCGGCGTAACTGGCGCTGCGGGTCGGGACCATGCCTTCGACGATCAGCACGTCCTTGCCGACGGCCGCTTGCTGATAAAGGGTGATGATTTCTTCGAGCAGCTCATCCAGCTGACCGTCGCCAAGCATGCGCTCGACGTGAGCCAGACCGAGTGGCTGCGGCGGTTTCAAACCGTGGGTGCGCGCCACCAGTTCGGTGGAGCGTTCCGGGCCGGTGTCACCCGGATGCGGCTGGGCGATCGGTTTGAAAAAGCCGACTTTGAGGCCGGCGCGCTCAAGGGTGCGCACCAGCCCGAGGCTGATGGAGGTCAGTCCCACACCAAAATCGGTGGGTGCGATAAAAAAAGTTTGCATGCGGATTCTCTAAGGGTGCATGGCAATGGCGATCATCTATAGCTGACGATCTACCGAAATTCAGTCGCCAAGGTTATCGCTAACCGAGGCCTGTGCGCACCAACCGCAATCAAAGGGCTGGCCTATTTTTTCAATACGTTGCGCGGGGTCCAGGACCCAGGCGCGAGATTGCCACGGCGGCTGGTGGCGCAGGTGCTGGGTGTGACCGCAGGAAAGCTCGGCCACCCAGTGCCCGTCCTCATCTTGATGGAAGCCTGTGACCGTCGAGCCTTTCGCCGTCATCCGTCTGTCCGGGTTGTGTTCGCTTTCGGGCGATTGCTTCGCTAAACTTGGCCATTCTTCATTCTTATGCAAAAGGTCTCGCCCCATGCTGATCGCCGCCAATAAGGCTGTCTCCATCGACTATACCCTGACCAACGACGCTGGTGAGGTCATCGACAGCTCCGCCGGCGGCGCGCCGCTGGTCTACCTGCAAGGCGCAGGTAACATCATCCCGGGCCTGGAAAAGGCACTGGAAGGCAAAGCAGTCGGCGACGAGCTGACCGTAGCCGTTGAACCTGAAGATGCCTACGGCGAATATGCTGCCGAACTGGTCAGCACCCTGAGCCGCAGCATGTTCGAAGGCGTCGACGAACTGGAAGTGGGCATGCAGTTCCACGCTTCCGCGCCGGACGGCCAGATGCAGATCGTTACCATCCGCGATCTGGACGGCGACGATGTCACCGTCGACGGCAACCACCCGTTGGCCGGTCAGCGCCTGAATTTCCAGGTCAAGATCATCGCCATCCGTGACGCCAGCCAGGAAGAAGTCGCTCATGGTCACGTCCATGGCGAAGGTGGCCATCACCACTGATTTTCTGCGCTAAGCTCAGAGAACTGGAGAGGCGCCCGAGGGGCGCCTTTTTAGTCCGCGGCTGTCCCTGGCGACATCGCCAAGTGGCTGTTTCGAGTAGAACACGGGAATCTGGAGTTCGTCATGAGTGCTTTTCACGACCTTAAATTGACAGCCCTGGATGGACAGGAGCTACCGCTGGCACCCCTCAAGGGGCACGTCGTGCTTGTGGTCAACGTCGCTTCCAAATGTGGCTTGACCCCACAATACGCGGCGCTGGAAAACCTCTACCAGCAATACAAGGACAAAGGCTTCAGCGTGCTGGGCCTGCCGTGCAACCAGTTTGCCGGGCAGGAACCGGGTACCGAGCAAGAGATCCAGGAATTCTGCAGCCTCAACTATGGCGTGACCTTTCCTTTGTCCAGCAAGCTGGAAGTCAACGGTCATGATCGTCATCAGCTGTACCGTTTGCTCGCGGGCGAGGGTGCGGAGTTTCCGGGGGACATCACCTGGAACTTCGAAAAATTCCTGCTGGGCAAGGACGGCCGAGTGCTGGCGCGGTTCTCGCCGCGCACAGCGCCGGATGATCCGACGGTCATCCATGCTATTGAAAAAGCGCTGAGCTAAATAAAGAAACATCAAAAGATCGCAGTCTTCGGCAGCCTTACGGGTGTTCACCTTCCCCGTAGGAGCTGCCGGAGGCTGCGATCTTTTGCTTTTGGATCTTAATCACCCAAATCAATAGTGCTGTTCAAGGCTTGCGACTCTCCATATTATCGCCGTCATAAAGTCATTTTCCCCGTGGAGCGTCCCATGCCCGTCAAAGCCCTGTTCAAACCGTTCCACCTCGGCAGCCTCGAACTGCCGACCCGCGTCGTCATGGCACCGATGACCCGCTCCTTCTCCCCGGGCGGCGTACCCAATTCCAAAGTGATCGAGTACTACCGTCGTCGCGCCGCTGCCGGCGTCGGCCTGATCGTCACCGAAGGCACCACCGTCGGGCACAAGGCCTCCAACGGCTACCCGAACGTGCCGCATTTCTACGGTGAGGCCGCGCTGGCCGGCTGGAAGAAAGTGGTCGACGCAGTCCACGCCGAGGGCGGCAAGATCGTTCCGCAGTTATGGCATGTGGGCAGCGTGCGCCGCATCGGCACCGAGCCGGATGCCAGCGTGCCGGGTTACGGTCCGTCGGAGAAATTGAAGGACGGTCAGGTCGTGGTTCACGGCATGACTAAACAAGATATCCAGGACGTGATCGCCGCGTTCGCCCAAGCCGCTAAAGACGCCCAAAGCATTGGCATGGACGGCGTGGAAATCCACGGCGCCCACGGTTACCTCGTGGACCAGTTTTTCTGGGAAGGCAGCAACCAGCGCACCGACGAATACGGCGGCAGCCTGGCCAACCGTTCGCGTTTTGCCATCGAATTGATTCAGGCTGTGCGTGCAGCCGTCGGCGAAGGCTTCCCGATCATCTTCCGTTTCTCGCAGTGGAAGCAGCAGGATTACACCGCGCGCCTGGTGCAAACACCGGAGGCGCTGGGGGAATTCCTCAAGCCGCTGTCCGACGCCGGCGTGGACATTTTCCACTGCTCGACGCGTCGGTTCTGGGAGCCGGAGTTCGACGGTTCCGAGCTGAACCTGGCCGGCTGGACCCGCAAGCTCACAGGCAAGCCGACCATCACAGTGGGCAGCGTTGGCCTGGATGGCGAGTTCCTGCAGTTCATGGTCAACACTGACAAGATCGCGCAGCCGGCCAGCCTGGAAAAACTGCTGGAGCGCTTGAACAACGACGAGTTCGATCTGGTGGCGGTAGGGCGTGCGCTGCTGGTCGACCCGGACTGGGCGCAGAAAGTGCGTGATGGTCGTGAGGAAGACATCCTGCCGTTCAGCCGTGAGGCGTTGATGACCCTGGTTTAAGCAGCGACTGGAAGGGCCTCTTCGCGAGCAGGCTCGCTCCCACAGGTTTTGTGCATGACGCAGAACCTTTGTGGGAGCGAGCCTGCTCGCGAAGACGGATTCAATGTCACCCACCAGTCAGGATAAGGTCTGTGCCTCAGGCACCGCCAACTCCCTCACACAAGCCCCTCGCAACTGCCCCTCGAACTGCTCGATAATCGCCGCCCAGCCCTGACGACTCGCATGCTGGCGCGCATTGAGCCGCACGCAACGCAAGGTTTCGCGCTCCTCCAGCAACCACGTCGCAGCATCGCAGAACGCCTCTTCGTCGCCCGGCATCGCCAACACGCCGTTATAGCCATGACGAATGTGTTGAGCCGCAGCCGCCTGATCGTAGGCCACCACGCCCAATCCCGAGGCCAGCGCTTCAAGCACCACATTGCCGAAGGTTTCGGTCAGGCTCGGAAACAGAAATACGTCCGCTGACGCATAGTGACTGGCCAACGCTTCGCCTCGTTGTGAGCCGCAGAAAATCGCGTCAGGCAGCTCCTTCTCCAAAAAACCTCGCTGCGGCCCGTCGCCGACCACGATCAATTTCAGTTTGCGCTGTGGATAAGTGGCCTTCAGGCCGTCAAAACAGCGCTTGAGCAAGCCGAGGTTTTTCTCCTGCGCCAGGCGTCCGACGTGGATGACCGCGATGTCTTTCTCGGCGAGTCCCCACTGTTCGCGTAAAGATTGCAGGCGTTTGACCGGATGAAACAATTGGCTGTCGACCCCTCGGGACAACAACGCCAGACGTTCGAAATGGCGCCGTTCCAGTTCCAGTCGCTGGCTGATGCTGGGCACCAGAGTCAACGTCGAACGGTTGTGAAACCAGCGCAGGTAATGAGTCAGCAAGCGCGACAGCAAGCCGAGCCCGTATTGATTGGAGTACTGCTGGAAATTGGTGTGAAAGCCGCTGACCACTGAAATCCCCAAACGCCGCGCCGCTCGCAACGCCGACAATCCCAGCGGCCCTTCCGTGGCGATGTAGAGCACGTCCGGACGATGACGTTTCCAGCGCCGCAGCAGCTTGTGCATCGACGACTGACCCCATTGCAAACCCGGATAGCCCGGCAATGGCCAGCCGCGACACAGCAACAGCTCATCGCTGCTGGCCGCCAGAAGATCGCAGCCCTGACGCGGCCGCACCAGTTCGACCTGATGCCCGCGCGCGCGCAAGCCATCGCACAAGCGGCCGAGGGTATTGGCCACGCCGTTGATTTCCGGTGGGAAGGTTTCGGTGATGAGGGTGATATGCAGAGCTGTCGTCATGACCCCAGTGTCGGCTGGGGGCATGTCGTCATTGTGGCGTTTCGATGATGGATTTGTGACGGTGTCAGCGTTGGGTCACCAGATTCTCTGCGCCGCGCTCACGCACCCAGAACAGCGTCGCACCGGCCACGGCCGCCGGCATCATCAGGATGTTGACCACCGGAATCAGCAACACCAGATACACGATCCCGCCAAAACTCATGCTCTGCCAGCGCTTCTCGCGCAGCCAGGCGAGCATTTCGTTCCAGCCCAGTTTGTGGTTGTCCGCCGGGTAGTCGATGTACTGGATCGCCATCATCCACACCCCGAACAGCAGCCACAGCGGCGCGGCGATGATGTTGACCACGGGGATGAACGAGAGAATGAACAATCCGATTGCCCGCGGCAGGAAGTAGCCGAGTTTGCGCATTTCCCGGGACAGAGTGCGCGGGATCATGGCGACCAGTTCACCCCAACTGAACGCCGGGAAGTCATCGGTGCCACGCACCACCACTTCGACCTTCTCCGCCAGGAAGCCGTTGAACGGCGCGGCGATGACGTTGGCGAGCATGGTGAAGGTGAAAAACACCATCAGAACCACCAGCACGACAAAAATCGGCCAGAGGACGTAACTGAGAAAACTCAGCCAGTCGGGCAGGGACGGCATCAGCGTATCGACCCACAGGCTGAATTGATGGCTGGCCAGGTAGATCAATCCGACGAACAGCACGAGGTTGATCACCAAGGGCAACAATACGAACAAACGCAGGCTGGGGCTCAAGACCAATTTGAGACCTTCGCGCAGGTATTGCGGGCCGGACAGAACGGGGGCGGGCATAACGTGCTCCGAGCAAAGGGTAAACGCGCCGACCTTACCGGCTTTGCCTGACAGGCGAAAGCGCGGCAGCGACATCGACATTAACTGTAACAAAGGCGCCTATAAATCCATCGTGACCGGATAGAGACCGCCTATGAGCTGGATTGTTAAACCGTATTTCCTTAATCTTCGCCCCCTCGATACGCTGCACCCATTCTTTTTACAGGACTGTCGAACCCGAGCCTTCCCCAAGGCTTTCAACGGTCCTTTTTTATTCCCGCCGGCAACCCGGCGTTCCGCGCCAGGTGTTCCGGGCCGGTCAACAGGAGCAGGTCATGTCTGAAGTCCGTCATTCGCGAGTGATTATTCTCGGTTCCGGCCCTGCCGGTTACAGTGCCGCGGTCTATGCCGCCCGTGCCAATCTCAAGCCACTGCTGATCACCGGCATGCAGGCCGGCGGTCAACTGACCACCACCACCGAAGTCGACAACTGGCCGGGCGACGTCCACGGCCTGACCGGTCCGGCGCTGATGGACCGCATGAAAGAGCACGCCGAGCGTTTTGAAACCGAGATCGTTTTTGATCACATCAATGCCGTGGACTTCGCTGCCAAGCCGTACACCCTGATCGGCGACAGCGCGACTTACACCTGCGACGCCCTGATCATCGCCACCGGCGCCAGCGCCCGTTACCTCGGCCTGCCTTCGGAAGAAGCGTTCATGGGCAAAGGCGTATCGGCCTGCGCAACTTGCGACGGTTTCTTCTACCGCAACAAGCCAGTGGCTGTGGTCGGCGGCGGCAACACTGCTGTTGAAGAAGCGCTGTACCTGGCCAACATCGCCAGCACCGTGACCCTGGTCCACCGTCGCGAAACTTTCCGCGCCGAGAAGATCCTGATCGACAAGCTCAATGCCCGCGTTGCCGAAGGCAAGATCATTCTGAAGCTGAACGCGAACCTGGACGAAGTCCTGGGCGACAACATGGGCGTCACCGGTGCCCGCCTGAAGAACAACGACGGCAGCTTCGACGAGCTGAAAGTCGACGGCGTGTTCATCGCCATCGGCCACACCCCGAACACTTCGCTGTTCGAAGGCCAGCTGACGTTGAAAGACGGCTACATGGTTGTGCAGGGCGGCCGCGACGGCAACGCAACGGCCACCAGCGTCGAAGGCATCTTCGCTGCCGGTGACGTGGCTGACCACGTTTACCGTCAGGCCATCACCTCGGCCGGCGCCGGTTGCATGGCGGCACTGGATGCCGAGCGTTACCTCGATGATCTGCAGAACGCCAAGTTCTGAAATCGTTGAAATGAAAAAACCGGCTTCGGCCGGTTTTTTTGTGCCCACAGCAAAAGCGTTCACCAGACCCCTGTAGGAGCGAGGCTTGCCCGCGAAGGCGTCGTGTCAGTGGAAGTCGCCTTCGCGGGCAAGCCTCGCTCCTGCAGGGATTGTGTTGGTCAACCGCGAAACCGTTCCTGGACGAAGTCCATGACCTTCAGCGATTGATAGATCGCATTGGCGGCAACGCGCCCGAACGGTCCACCGTTCCAGTCCAGCAAGTACGGCTTGAACAGTTCATGCCGAGCAGTTTCCCCGCACACCGCTTCAGCAATCACCCTGCCGCCAATCGAACCGGTATTCAGTCCATGACCGCCAAATGAAGTGCACGCCCAGACACCTGGTTCCAGCCATCCCAGGTTGGGCATTTTGTTGGTGGAATACCCCATCAGACCGGACCAGGCCAATTCGATCCTGACCGGCGCCAGTTGTGGATACACCGACACCATGTCGGCCTTGAGCATGGCCGCCAGGGCTTTTTCATTCTGTTCGTGACGGGTCGTGATACGTCCGCCCCACAACAGGCGATCGCCTTCGACAATGCGGTAATAGTCCGAGGCGCGACGGTCATCGGAAAACGCGGCGCCTGACTCAAGAACGCTTTTGATCGAATCGCCCAGGTGTTCGGTGAGCACCACGTAGGTGGCAATCGGCAGGTAGGCGCGGCTGAGCTTTTGCAGCTCCGGCCCGCCGTAACCGCCGGCGCAGAACACCAGGTCCTGACAGCGCACGCTGCCGTGAGCGGTCTGGACAATCTTGTCGTTCCCTTCGCGACGCCAGGTGAGCATTTTGGAGTGTTCGAAAATGCGACTGCCCGCCGCTTCAATGGCAAGGGCCAGGCCCAGGCAATAATTCAACGGGTGGAAATGCAGAGCGTTCGGATCCTCCACACCCTGGAAATAACGTTGGGTATGCGCCCGTTCGCGGACCTGGGCGGTGTCGAGGAAGTTGAGTTCGTAAGCGAAGTCGCGGCGCATTGTGTCGATGTGGTTTTTCACGCTGGCGCTGTCGTCGTAGCGCTTGACTCGGATTGTGCCGGCGGACGGATTGCAGCCGGTGAGGGCCAGTTCGGCGATGTTGCGGCGGACAAGCTCTACCCCTTCAACCGACATCTGGAACAGCGTTCTGGCGTTTTCCAGTCCCAGTTTTTTGCGGATCGCTCCAGACCCTTCGGCCCAGCCCGGCGAGACCACGCCGCCATTGCGGCCGGAGGCTCCCCACGCGACCTGATGGGCTTCGAGGATGATCACACGCTTGCCGCGCCGGATCAGTTCGAGGGCGGCGGTGAGGCCGGCGATGCCGGCACCGATGATGCAGACGTCGCAGGTTTCGTCGGTGTTCAATTCGGGCCTGGCCGCACGGGGCAGCGAGGTTTGGGAATACCAGGTGTTGGGGAAGGACATGGTCGATCCTTGATAAGTTGCCGGACATTCAAGCGAGGGCTGGCCTTTGTGGGAGCGAGCCTGCTCGCGATGGCGGTCGAACATTCAACATTAATGCTGAATTTGATGGCCTCATCGCGAGCAGGCTCGCTCCCTCAGGGGAGGGCAGTGTTACTTGATGGTCGAGTAGTCGACGCCGTACCACTTGTCCGACAGTTTGGTCAGCGTGCCGTCCTTATGCATTGCGCCGATGATTTCACTCAGTTTCGCCTTCAGCTCCGGGTCACCCTTGTCGGTGGCAACGGCCAGCGGTTCGTAGAACACCACGCCGTTGTCGACAGCGCGTAATGGGTAACCCTTCTTGACGGCCGCATCCAGCGTGCTGCGTTGGGTGAGGATGGCGTCGAGTCGAGCACCGTCGCCCAGGCGCAGATCGTCCAGCGGTCCGACGGAGCCGGCGTAGGTCTTCATTTTTTCGGTTTTAACGTCGTAGACGACGGGTGGCACGTCAGTGGTTTCGATGGCCAGTGCCTGGCTGAAATAGTCCTCGGACGTCGTGCCGCCTTCGACGCCGATGGTTTTGCCATTCAACGCCTTGTGGTCGGTGACCGTGGATTTGTTGTGCACCGCAAACACGTAGGGCACGTAGTAGTAGGTGCCGGGAAAGTCGAGAATCCGCGCACGGCTCTTGGTGGCGGTCATCGAGCCGACGGACACGTCCCAGCGGCCATTCCACTTGCCGGCGGTAATCACATCCCAGTCGGGCGTGATGAATTTGGCCTCGACGCCGAGACGCTTGGCGATCTCCTTGGACACGTCGATATCAAAACCGTCGATTTCATTCTTGTCGTTGATGAACCCCTGCGGGGGCCAGGTCGCCGAGGTGGCGACGGTCAACGTCTTGCTGCTTTCGATCTTGTCCAGAACGGCACCGGCGTTCGCGGCGCCGACGAACAACAGTGACAAGGCGGCAGCAAGGGTGATTGCGGGTTTTTTACTGAGCATGTCCATCTCCACTTTTCGTTATTGTTATGCGGGGGTAAAGCGCTTCTCAGTGCCCGATGATCTGCGACAGGAATTTCTGTGCGCGTTCGGTCTGCGGGTTTTTGAAAAACTCGGCCGGGGTGGCTTGTTCGATCACCTGGCCCTGATCCATGAACAGCACTCGGTCGGCGACCTTGCTGGCAAAGCCCATTTCGTGGGTCACGCAAATCATCGTCATGCCGTCGGTGGCCAGCTCGCCCATCACGTCCAGCACCTCGTGGACCATTTCCGGGTCCAGCGCCGAGGTTGGTTCGTCGAACAGCATCACTTTGGGGTTCATGCACAGCGCCCGGGCAATGGCCACGCGCTGCTGCTGGCCGCCGGACAGTTGCGACGGATATTTGTGGGCATGCTCGGCAATCCGCACCCGCTCCAGATAGACCTGCGCGCGTTTTTTCGCCTCGGTGGCCGACACGCCTTGCACCAGCTGCGGGGCCAGAGTCAGGTTGTCCATCACGCTCAAGTGCGGGAACAGGTTGAAGCTTTGGAACACCATGCCGATTTCGCTGCGCACGGCGCTGACACTTTCCGCTTCACTGGTGAGCGTGATGCCGTTGACCTGAATGTGGCCCTTCTGGAAATTTTCCAGGTGGTTGATGCAGCGAATCATTGTCGATTTGCCCGAACCCGACGGGCCGCACACCACCAGGATTTCGCCAGCGGCGACGTTCAGGTCGACGTCGCGCAGGGCGTGAAAGTTGCCGTACCACTTGTTCAGGCCGGTGATTGAAATCATCGAGGGACTGGTCTGCGCAGCAGGGGCCAGGTCGCGTTGTTGGGCGGTATCGGTACGAGTCATCACGCATCAACCCCTTGCCACGGATCGATTGACCCGTTTTTCGATTCGCGCCTGGACCCGTTCCAGAATGAACGACAGGGCCCAGTAAATCATCGCGGCGGTGATCAGCATTTCCAGGTGGCGGAAGTCTGCGCGCCCCTGGGTCTTGGCCAGGTACATCAGTTCCCAGACACCGATCACCGACACCAGCGAACTGTCCTTGAGCATGGCGATGAACTGGTTGCCGGTGGGTGGAATGATCACCCGCAAGGCCTGCGGCATGATGACCCGGCTCAGGGTCTTGAACGGGCTGATGTTCAGCGCCCGCGAGGCTTCCCACTGGCCGACCGGAATGCTCTGGATGCCGGCCCGGAAAATCTCGGTCATGTAGGCGCCGTAACACAGGGACAGCGCGAGGATACCGGCAGGCACCGCATCGACCACGTAGCCCAGTTGCGGCAGACCCAGGTAAATCAGGTAGATCTGAATCAGCAACGGCACGCCGCGAAAGAACGAGGTGTAGAACGAGGCGAGGGCATTGGCCAGGCCGTTGTTCGACAGCTTGGCCACTGCGCCGACCAGCGCCAGCACAAAGGCCAGGACGATGGCCACTGCAGAGATGTACAAGGTGGTTGCAGCGCCCTGGATGATCAGGAAACCGATCTTGTCGAGGATGAAGCTGTAAGACAGGTCGAAGGTGTCGAAGAACGCCAGAAACAGGATCAGTAGTTCGATCCACACCACCGTAGTCTGCACTTTGAACTTCAGGCGCCCGAGGACGTGGAAGTTCAAGGTGCCCAGTACGGCAATGCCCAGCCCGATGGCGACGTTGCGTGCCGTCAGGCTGTCCGGGGCATTGCCCAGCAGCGGATGCAGAAAATGACTGAGGGCGCTGTTGCCCAGGTTCATCAGGTAGGCGCCGAGGAACAGCACCACGGCTACGCCGAGCAGGAAGTGAGGATCGTTAGACTTTTTCTTATAAATTATATTGTCGTGATACATGTCTGCCTCAGCTTGTCGGTGGTGATGTTCTCGCTAGGTAAAAGGGTCTTTGGTCAGTATTGCGACGTCGATTCCGGGACCACAAGCGAACTTAATTCGCTACGTCAGTCCCGGAACGCACTTCGCTGTCAGGACAGTCTTGCCAGGCACGCCTCGAGGATATCCAGCCCTTCCTCCAGCACCGCCGACTCGGTGGTCAACGGCGCCAGTAGCCGAATGATGTGCCGTGATTTGCCGCTCGGCATCAACAGCAGACCCGCGTCACGCGCCAACGCCAGCAATTGTGTGAGCTGCGCCGAGGCGGGGGAGCCGTCGGCATGGGTCAACTCGATACCGCGCATCGCACCGACGCCGGTCAAACGACCCAGATACGGTGAAAGTTTGCTTGCGCGCCAGGACTCGTAACGGCTGACAATCGCTTCTTCCTGTTGCGACCCCCAGGCTTGCAGGTTGGCATCCGTCATTTCATCCAGCGTTGCCAATGCGGCGGCGCAGGCGATGGGGTTGCCCGAATAGGTGCCGCCCAGTCCACCTTTGGGCAAGGTGTCGAGCAGCGACTTGCGCCCGACTACCGCGCCCAGTGGTACGCCGCCGGCGATGCTTTTGCCCAGCAGGATCAGGTCCGGCTCGATGCCCAGGCGCGAAAAGGCAAAACGCTCGCCGGTGCGGCCAAAGCCGGACTGGATTTCATCGGCGATCAGCAGAATATTTTTTTCATCGCAGAACTTGCGCAGCGCCTGTGCGAACTCGACATCCATCGCCAGAAATCCCGCTTCACCTTGAACCGGTTCGACGATAAAACAGGCCACGTCATTGACGTCGATTTCGACGCTGAACAGTCGATCCATCGCCTTCAGCGCTTCGGCGCAGGTCACGCCGTTGTCCTTGCTTGGAAAGGGCAGGTGATACACAGGCCCCGGCAGCGCGCCGACTTTCTGTTTGTACGGTGCGACTTTGCCGTTGAGGTTGAGGGTGGCGAGCGTGCGGCCATGAAAGGCACCGTCGAAGGCAATGACGGCCGTGCGACCGGTCGAGCAGCGGACGATCTTCAGGGCGTTTTCCGCCGCTTCTGCGCCGCTGTTGGTGAGCATGCCACTGACAGCGTAGTCCACCGGAATGAACGCCGTCAGGCGATCCATCAGTTCGATGTAGGGCACATGCGGTGCGGCGTTGAACGCGTAGTGCGTCAGCCGCGTGGCTTGTTCGCGAATGGCCTCGACGATGCGCGGATGGCAATGGCCGAGGTTCAGTACGCCGATGCCGCCGACGAAGTCGATGTAGCGTTTGCCATCGGTGTCCCAGACCTCGGCGTTTTTGCCGTGGCTGAGCGTGACGGGATGAACGACGTTGATCGACTGGCTGATGGTTTCGCTGCTCATGGATGACCGACTCTGAAGAAGGGATGCTTCTTTTTATCTAAGCCGTGAGCAGTGGGTGGGGGCAAACGAAATAAAGTGGACGGGTCAATCTTAAAAGTCGGGATGTGTGCGAATAAGAGATGGGCAGGCAAAGCGTAACTTGTGGCGAGGGAGCTTGCTCCCGCTGGGTCGCGCAACGGCCCCAAAAAAGAGGGACCGCTACGCAGTCCAGCGGGAGCAAGCTCCCTCGCCACAGGTTCTGTGTCGCTCGTGAAGTGTTTCGCGGACTTTGATTAACGGCGAGTCAGCGGCTGTTGGGTGAATTTCACGCCCGCCAGACCCTGCGCAATCAACGCGCGGATATTGCCGTGGTCGTTGCCTTCAGGCGTGGCCACGACCGAGCGGTAATGCTCGCCAAAGGCCAACAGCGCCTCTTCATCGGTCAGGCCTTCCAGCAGCGCCAGGCCCAGGGTCTTGCACGAACCTTCGTTCTGCCCGGCGGCGTTTTCCACGCCGCCGTTGTTGAAAGCCTGAGGCTGGTAGTCGTAACCCGTGGCGATGAACGCCAGGGTGTCGGCGAAAACATGCTCACCACTCTTGAGGCTGGCGCGCAGGGTGTTCAAATCACTCATTGGGTTTTCCTTTGGCGAACGCCGCTTGTTGTTCGGCGTTGGCTTCTTGCTGGTATTGGGCTTTCCACTCGGCGTAAGGCATGCCGTAAACCACTTCGCGGGCGTCATCGAGGCTGACCTCGATCTGGCGTTCGTCGGCGGCGGCCTTGTACCACTTGGACAGGCAGTTGCGGCAGAAGCCCGAGAGGTTCATCAGGTCGATGTTCTGCACGTCCTTGCGGCTGTCCAGGTGGGCGACCAGCCGGCGAAAGGCGGCGGCTTCAAGTTCCAGGCGTTGTTGATCGGTCATGTGGGCCTCTGCGAGGCAGCTTCGAGCGGTAAGCTTCAAGCTGCAAGATGGGTTGCGATGGCTTGTAGCTTAACGCCTGAAGCTTGAAGCTTGAAGCTTAGCGGCTTGCAGCGAGCGTAATCGACACCGACTCGGCGAATCGCAGGGCGTGGGGTTTGTCGACTTCAACTTCGGCGTACAACACCGACGCGTTGGCCATGACCAGATCGAGGATCTCCTGGGTCAGGCGTTCGAGCAGGGCGAAGCGATTGCCTTCCACGTGGGCGATGATCGCCTTGGTGATGGTCCGGTAATTCAGCGCGTGATCGATGTCGTTGTCACGCACCGCTTCCTGAGCGGCATACAGGATGGTCAGGTTGATCAGTACATCCTGCTTGTTGAGGATTTCATCCTCGTTGATTCCGATGAAGGTCCGCAGGCACAGGTCCTTGACCCGGATGCGTGCCATTCCTGGTTGAAGTTGTGGCATTGCTACTTGCTCCGTCCAATCAATTGCAGGAACTCCTGGCGGGTGGTGCTCGACTCGCGGAAGGCGCCGAGCATCACCGAGGTGTTCATGGTCGAATTCTGTTTCTCGACGCCGCGCATCATCATGCACATGTGCCTGGCTTCGATGACCACCGCGACACCGGCCGCGTCAGTCACCTGTTGCACCGCATCGGCGATCTGTCGGGTGAGGTTTTCCTGTATCTGCAGGCGGCGGGCGAACATGTCCACCAGCCGCGCGATCTTCGACAGGCCCAGCACCTTGCCCGTCGGAATATAAGCCACATGGGCCTTGCCAATGAAGGGCAGCAGGTGATGTTCGCACAACGAATACAGTTCGATGTCGGCGACGATGATCATCTCGTCGGTGTCTGACGCAAACAGTGCGCCGTTGACGATCTCCTCGACACTCTGGTCGTAGCCGTGGCAGAGGTACTGCATGGCTTTGGCTGCGCGAACCGGGGTGTCTTGCAGTCCTTCGCGGTCGGGGTTTTCGCCGAGACCGATGAGAATTTCGCGATAGCTCTCGGACAGGGCGTTCTGGTGCAGGGATAACGTCATGGAACATCCTCGCGGGGGCTGCTTATTTGAGGTGCCGTCCGCCATTGACGGTCAGGGTCGTGCCAGTGACATAAGGGTTGTCGAGCAAATAACGCAGGCTCTGGTAGATCACTTCGCTGCCGGGTTCGATGCCCAGCGCGGACTTGGCCAGGGCCTTGGCGCGGTATGCCGCGTTGTCGTCGGGGTTGAACATTAGCAGGGCTGGCGCGATACCGTTGACCTTGATTGTCGGCGCGTATTTCGCGGCGAAGGACAGGGTGAGGCTGTCGAGCCCGGCTTTGCTGGCGCAGTAGCCAATGTGTTTGCTGCTGCCCTTGCGGGTCACGTCATCGCTGATGTGCACGATGTCGGCGGGGCTTGAGCGTTCGAGCAAGTCGGCACAGTGCAGGTTGATCAGGTAGGGCGCCAGCATGTGCACGCTGAACATGCGGGTAAAGGCCTCGGCGTCGGTGTCCGGGGTTTCGGCCAGCCATTCGGAAGCGTTGTGGACAATGGCTCGCAGGCTGTCGGTGTGGGTTTTCAGTTGGGTGATGAACGCGAGGATCCCCGCTTCAGTGGAGAAGTCGGCAAATACCGCGGTGGCGCCCAGGTCGCGCAATGTCTGCACGCCTGGGCGTTCGCTGCGGTAACTGAAGATCACCGGATGGCCGTCTTCGAGCAAACGTTGCGCACAGTGCAGGCCGACACGCTGGCCGGCACCGGTGATGAGGATCGGAGCTGCGGAAGAGGTCATGAACGGCTCGCGTCGCGGTAAGAGCAAAACTATACCAGCGCGCAGCGGCATTCACCTATTGCGGGGCTCCCACAAGGGGGATCAGTGGTTTTGGGGAGTGGGCTTGGCGGGCAACGGGCGTGCTGGCGTGCTGTTCAACCAGCTGGCCAGCAGGCGGGTCGATAGCGGAATGAAGAAGTAGACCATCAACGGCGTCAGGCACAAGGTGCTGATGAGCACGCGGGGCAGCAGGCTCATGTCGTCGAGCAACGGCCCCAATACAAAGTTGAACAGCAGGGAAACCGGAAAGAATGCCAGCCAGATTGCCACCGCCTGCTTCCAGCGGGGTGGGCGCTGGCCGACCGCGCCGAACCAGCCTTCAATGCCACTCACGCGATGTTCCGTCTTGTGCGCAAACAGATCGCTGCCGCGCGCCAGCCATGCGGTACGCGAAGCGGAATGCTCCCAGGCGTGCATGGTTTGCTCGTTGGCAAAGCGGAAAATAATCTGGAATTCGTTATCGCCGGGCGGCGGAGCGAGCACACCTGAGCCGAGATAACCGGGGAAGTCGGTGGCCAGTTGTTCGCCTTCGCGCAACCAGGCCATCAGGTCCTGATAACGCCCATCGGCGACGCGGCGCGCAACCATCAGCGTGACGGGTGAGGTAGACATGGTGAATCTCCGTATAACAGATGCGTCACTCCGGGTAGGAGTTTCGCCAGGCGCAGCGCCGGGGTGATGGGCTGCGTCTTGAGACAAGCAAGGATTATTCCTGATTCTGACGGATACGCCAGCGACATTCGTCGTTTATCAGTCTTGAACAAGCATGGGGTGGAAGAGTTAGAATGGGATCCAATTTTGCGCGCGGACTTCAATTGCCACATGCCTGTCCTGACTGAAGGTGTCCCAGATTTGCAGCGAGGAGCTGCACTGGAACAGGAAGAGCTGTTTCCCATCCGTGAAGTAGCGCGCCTGACGGGTATCAACCCCGTTACGTTGCGGGCATGGGAGCGACGATATGGCCTGATTCAGCCCACACGCACCGAAAGCGGGCATCGGCTGTACTCGATGGCGGATATCGAAAAGGTCCGCAGCATTCTCGGCTGGATTGATCGCGGCGTCGCGGTCAGCAAGGTCGGCAAGATACTGGCCAAGACCGAGCCGCTCAAAGCCCTGGCGAAAATCATTCCCGACGAACTCGTTCAAGCCGACTACGCCCAGTGGCAGCAGGAGGTTCAGGTGGCGGTGACGGCGTTTGACGAGGTTAAGCTGGAGCAAGTCTATGGACAGATTTTTTCCAGTTACCCCCTGACCGTGGTGTTCCAGGACATCCTGATGCCGATCTGGAAGCTGATGCTGCAGCGCCATCACGCGTTCGGTCAGACCAGCGAATGGCTGTTTCTGGATGGTTTCCTGCGTTCTCGCGTGTTGCAGCGCATGTTGCTGGTGCGCGTCATGCAGCCTCGACGCGTGATTGTCTGCGCCTTGGCCGATCAGGCTCATGAACTCGAAGTGCTGGTCACGGCGCTGTACCTGAGCAGTGTCGACTCGGCTATTCAACTGCTGTCGATCGGTCAGCCCTTCGACGAGTTGACCCTGGTTTGCGAGCGTATCAAGCCCACGGCACTGGTGCTGGTGTCCAACCACGCGCCGGCCCCCGAGTTGCCTCGACGTCTGAATCGACTGGCCTTGAGCCTGGATTGTCAGTTGCTGCTGGCTGGCGATGCGTCGGACCTGGCACAGGACAGCCTGGCCGGATCGTCGATCGGTTGTCTGGGAAATGAGGGGATGGTGATGCGTCAGCGTTTGAAACAGTTCCTGGCAGGAAACCTGGATACCTGAGATCAGATGTGCAGGGCGGGATGTGTCAGACGATGTTGCTGAAGGATGTACTGACGCAGACGTTCGGTCTCATCCTTGTCGCTCTGGCTTAATTCGTAAGCGTAGAAACCTTGCTCGGTTTCACGCTCGAAGGTGCCGCGCAATGCAATCCGCTCATAGCCTGACGGACTGAACCACAACGCGAAGTGTTTGGGCGGTTTGGTCTTGTTGCGAACTTCCAGCAAAACCCCTTTGAACGATATTTCATGCACCCACATCGTGCCGGGCTGGCCTTTGGCATTTTCCAGCGCCACCGGCTCTTCAAGCGTCAGGCGCCATGGTCGTACCATTGGCCCGTCTTCATAAATACTCGGCACGCCCAGACGCAAATGCAGCGCATGAAATTCGTCTTCCACCAGATGCAGCGGAAAGGTCATTTGCTGGTTTTCGAAATTGGCCTGGATGGTGACTTGCTCATGGGCAGCCAGGCGCGTGAGCAAATCACGGATTTGCGATCCACCGTTGACGAGCAGACTCGACGTCGCATCCCGCACATTGAGCTGGGGGTTGTGTTGCATGGTCTGGATGAAATCCAGCTCATCCTGTGTCAGGAGTGCGTCGCGTTGCATGGCTTGCTCGAAAGGAATAGTTACAAAGTCATCGGTGATTGTAGTTAATGACCATTAATTCGCTGTTTTGTTTTTACCGTTCGTCGCTTTAAGCGCGGCAAGCTCGGCCTGCATCTCAGCCAATTGTGCTTCCAGTTGCGCAACTCGCTGCTGTGCCTTGACCTGCACCGTAACGTCTTTCTGCACGCCTACAAAATAAGTTTGCCCATCGCTTTCGTTCTTCACTGTAGAAAGGGACAGTTCATTCCAGAACGGGGTGCCGTCCTTTCGGTAGTTTCTCAGGATTTCCCGGCAGGAGCCGCCAAGGGTCAACGCTTTGCGAATCGCGGTGAGGGCTTCTTTTTGATCCCGGTCACCGGCCTGCAGGAAACGGCAATCCTGGTAAAGAATTTCTTCGCTGGTGTAACCCGTCAGCCGCTCGAACGCCGGGTTTACGTAAATCAGGATGTTGTCCTGGTCACCTTCCTTTTCGGCAATCACGATGCCGTCGTTGGAGGCGTTGATTACCATTTGCAACAGTTGAGCGTTGATCATCGGAGAATCCTTTCCGTATTGATAGGGATTTGCATTCTAAAAGATCAAACGAGCCTGTGCTGTTAATATCTGTGTCTTTTACAGCTTCAGGATCGATTGATGAAAGTTGCCATCATTTCCGGCTCGGTGTACGGCACGGCAGAAGAAGTTGCCCGCCACGCCGCCTCTCTTTTAAACGGCGCGGGTTTCGAAACCTGGCACAACCCGCGCGCGACACTGGCCGATGTCCAGGCCTTCGGCCCGGAAGCATTTCTGGCGGTGACGTCGACCACCGGCATGGGTGAATTGCCGGATAACCTGCAACCCCTGTATTCGATGATCCGTGACCATTTACCTGCTGCCTGGCGCGGTTTGCCGGGGGTGGTGATCGGCTTGGGCGATGCAAGTTACGGCGATACGTTCTGCGGCGGCGGCGAGCAGATGCGTGAGTTGTTCGCCGAACTGGGCCTGCGTGAAGTGCTGCCGATGTTGCGTCTGGACGCCAGCGAAAGTGTGACTCCGGAAACCGATGCCGAGCCTTGGCTGGCCGAGTTGATCAGGGTGCTGCGGAGCTGACCGGCCGCTCGCGCAGCAGGGCAAGCCAGGCTTGTGCAGCCTTCGACAAGTACGCCCCCTGCCGCCAGATAAAGGCAATGTCCCAGCGTAACGAATCCGGGGCATTCAAGGTCAGGCGCACCACGCCTGGCCTCACCAGCCCACGCGCCACCACGCTGGGCAGCAGCACCACGCCTTGGCCGGCGGCCACCAGTGCGGCAAGAAAATCCGCCTGGCCGCTGCGCCCACCTTCCTTGGGTGTGAACCCCAGCTGATGACAAGCCTGCAGCAACCGGTCGTTGAGCACGAAGCTGCGCTGATACAGCAGAAACGGCGTATCGGCCAATTCCTCCAGTCCGATCACTGTCTTGGTCGCCAACGGATGATCGGCGGGCAGCAGCGCATCCAGCGGCTCATCGCAGAAAGGCTGAAAGGCGAACTGCGGATCCTTCGGCAACAGACTGCCACCGAGTTCGAGCTCACCACTCAACACCGCCTGTTCGATGTTCAGGCTACCGCCCTCCAGTAACTGAATGCTGATGTTCGGGTAGCGCCGCCGGTACTCGGCAAACAGCCCGGCGAACAGCGCATCACTGCCCAACAGTGGCAGTCCCAGACGCAATTCCCCGCGAGCCAGTTGGCTCAAATCGTCCAGCTCGCTGAGCAACTCGTTGCGCAGCCGCAGCATGCCTTCGGCCCGTTGCAGCACCACGCTGCCGGCGGCGGTCAGGCGCAGTTGCGAACCCAGGCGTTCGAGCAGCGGTGTGCCCAGACTTTGTTCCAGCTGGGCGACTTGCTTGCTCACCGCCGATTGGCTGATGTGCAGAGTCTTGGCGGCTTGGGTAAAACCCCCTTGGTGCATCACTTCGACGAAGCTGCGTAGCTGCTTGAATTCCATGCGCCTGATTCCAGATTGGAATAGAGTCGAGTCTAACAATTCGTTTCGGGGATAGCAGCCCGCTCCGTAAAATGAGCATCTGTGAGGACCGAAACCATGAATTCATCCATCTTCAAACGCCTGGCTCGATTGACCGCTGAACTGGCCGTGCTGCTCGGCATCTACCTGCTCGGCTGCGAAATTGCCGCGGGGTTGGCTTGGCCGATCCCGGGTGGCGTCATCGGCATAGCGCTGTTGCTGCTGGCTTTCGCGGTTGGCGGGATCAAACCGGCGGCGTTGCAAATGGGGGCCGGCCTGTTGATGGCCGAGATGCTGCTGTTTTTTATTCCTGCGCTGATGAGCCTGCTCGATTACGGCAGCCTGATGCGCGACGACGGTTGGCGGATTCTGCTGGTGATCGGCGTGAGTACGCTGATGGTGATGCTGGTCACCGCGTTTACCGTGGAAGGGGTGGTGCGGTTGCGGAGGTCCCATGAAGCTTGAGCTGATGCCGATGTTCTGGCTGGCCTTCACGCTGTCGGCCTATTTATTCAGTCGCTGGATCTACCGGCGCACCGGGCGTTATCTGCTGTCGCCGCTGATTCTGGTTCCGGCGCTGCTGCTGGCCCTCGCTGTGCCGCTGCATACCGCGTACTCGGAGTATTCGAGCAACACCCATTGGCTGATGTGGGTGCTGGGGCCGGTGACCGTCGCGTTCGCCGTGCCGATCTGGCAACAGCGGCAGATGCTGATGCGGTATTGGTCGGCGTTGTTGCTCGGAATGCTGGCGGGCAGTGCGGCGTCCATCGGCACCTCGTTCGGTCTGGCCAAGGCGCTGGCGCTGGACAGTTCGGTGACGATGTCGCTGGTGCCACGCTCCATCACCACGCCGTTTGCCATGCCGCTGGCTCACGACCTCGGTGGCGTGCCGGAACTGACGGCGGTGTTCGTGATGTTCACTGGCGTGTTCGGGGCGATGCTCGGCGGCATTCTGCTGAAGTGGCTGCCGTTGCGCAGCGCCCTTGCGCGCGGTGCGTTGTTTGGCGTCGGCGCGCACGGTGCCGGTGTCAGTCGGGCCCATGAAGTGGGCGGTGAGGAAGGCTCGGTCGCGGGGCTGGTCATGGTGCTGACAGGGCTTTTGAACCTGTTTGCCGCCCCCTTGTTGGCGGCGGTCCTTTGACATGGATCCAGTCTTTTTCCTGAACTGACTCGTTAGGCCACCAAGCTGGCTGCCAATGCAACTACGCGAAATCCGGGGGCGACTAGACTGCGGTAACGACAGTAAAACTATAAGAACAGGAGGTCCTTGCCGTGAAAGTTGCTCCCGTCCAATCCCCCCAGAGTGTCAAAGACCAGGTCAGTGCCGCCGAGTGGCAGACCCGCGTCGACCTGGCGGCCTGTTATCGTCTGGTGGCCTCCCATGGTTGGGACGATCTGATCTTTACGCATATCTCGGCCAAGGTGCCGGGCACCGAAGACTTCCTGATCAACCCGTTCGGGCTGATGTTTCACGAGATCACTGCGTCGAGTCTGGTCAAGGTCGATCAGGCCGGCAACAAGCTGATGGACAGCCCTTACGAAATCAACCCGGCGGGTTACACCATTCACAGCGCCGTACATGAAGTGCGTCACGATGTGGTGTGCGTGTTGCACACTCACACCGCTGCGGGTGTGGCGGTGTCGGCACAGAAGCAGGGCATTCTGCCGATCAGTCAGCAGTCATTGTTTGTGCTGTCCAGCCTTGCGTATCACGCCTACGAAGGCGTTGCCCTGAACCATGAAGAGAAGGCGCGCCTGCAAGCCGACTTGGGTGAAAACAATTTCCTGATGCTGCACAACCACGGCCTGCTGACCTGTGGCAGCACCATCGCCGACACGTTCCTGATGATGTTCACCTTTCAGCGCGCCTGCGATATCCAGGTGCTGGCGCAGAATGGTGGCGCCGAGCTGATTGCTATCGAGCCGCAGATTCTGGCGGGCGCCAAGGCGATGATTGCCGGCGTGACCAAAAGTGCTCAAGGGATGGGCGGCGCATTGGCCTGGCCGGCGTTGCTGCGCAAACTCGATCAACTAGACCCGGGTTATAAATTCTAATGGCACTTGCCGAGATCCCCCTGTGTGTCTGGCGAAAGCGCGGCCAGACGTTCGTATTCCGTGGCCAGACCATCCATTACTGGACGGCGGGGCAGGGTGAGCCGTTGCTGCTCATCCATGGTTTCCCGACCGCCAGTTGGGACTGGCATTACTTGTGGCAACCGCTGGCGCAGCGCTATCGGGTAATTGCCTGCGACATGCTCGGCTTCGGCGACTCGGCCAAACCGGTCAACCATGAATACAGCCTGTTGGAGCAGGCCGATCTGCAACAGGCGCTGCTCGCGCACCTGAACGTCGAACAGCCGGTGCATGTGTTGGCCCACGATTATGGCGACAGCGTGGCTCAGGAACTGTTGGCCCGGCATTACGAGACGCGCGTCGATATCGCCAGTTGTGTTTTCCTCAACGGCGGCCTGTTTCCTGAAACCCATCGCCCGGTGTTGATGCAAAAACTGTTGCTCAGCCCCTTGGGCTGGATGATCGGGAGAGCTTTTACCCGCGACGGACTGGTGAAAAGTTTCCGGCAGATATTTGGTCCGCACACTCGACCAACCGAAAGCGAGATGGACGATTTCTGGGGCCTGATCGACAGCAATCACGGCCCGCGAATCATGCATAAGCTCATCGCTTATATTCCTGAGCGGCGTGTTCAGCGCGAGCGTTGGGTCAGCGCCATGCAGCGTGGCGAGGTTCCGCTGCGGGTCATCGATGGTGAAGTCGATCCGATTTCCGGTGCGCACATGGTCAAGCGCTATCGGGAACTGGTCCCCAACCCGGACACGGTGCTGCTGCCTGATATTGGCCATTACCCGCAGACTGAAGCGCCGGCGCAGGTGCTCAAGCATTATCAGGCGTTTCGGGATCGGCTGATTTCTCCGCCGCGCAGGGCGGCCTGTTCCTGACTATCCCCCAGCCTTATCAAGCACTATTCAGCTTTACCTGTGTTTATTGTGACCAGCAGCCTGGTGCCTGACACTCGGACGTATTGTCCCTGGTCTGCTGGAGTTCCCCCCATGAATGAGTCTGTGCGCTTCGAAGATAAAGTTGTGATCGTCACGGGGGCCGGCGGTGGCCTGGGCCGGGCTCACGCGCTGCTGTTCGCCAAACAGGGCGCCAAAGTGCTGGTCAATGATCTCGGCGGCTCGGCGCAAGGGGAAGGCGCCAACGCCTCGGCAGCCGACCGCGTAGTGGCGGAAATTCGTGAGGCGGGCGGCATCGCCGAAGCCAACCACGACTCCGTTACCGATGGCGACAAAATCGTACAGCATGCCCTCGACGCCTTCGGCCGCATTGATGTCGTGGTCAATAACGCCGGGATCCTGCGCGACAAGACCTTCCACAAAATGGACGACGCCGACTGGGACCTGGTTTACCGCGTCCACGTCGAAGGCGCCTACAAAGTCACCCGCGCCGCCTGGCCGCACATGCGCGAGCAGAACTACGGCCGGGTGATCTTCACCGCATCGACCTCGGGCATCTACGGCAATTTCGGTCAGTCCAACTACGGTATGGCCAAGCTTGGCCTCTACGGCCTGACCCGCACACTCGCCATCGAAGGTCGCAAGAACAACATCCTGGTCAATGCCATCGCACCGACGGGTGGCACCCGCATGACTGAAGGCCTGATTCCGCCGCAAGTGTTCGAGCAACTCAAGCCGGAACTGGTGAGCCCGTTGGTGGTGTACCTGGCCAGTGAAAACTGCCAGGAAACGTCCGGGTTGTTTGAAGTCGGCGGCGGCTGGATGGGCAAGGTGCGCTGGGAACGCAGCCTGGGCGCCGGGTTTGATCCGCGGGTGGGCTTCTCGCCGGAGGATGTGGCGGCGCAGTGGGAGCAGATTTGTGATTTCGAAGGGGCGGCGCATCCGAAGGACAATATTGAGGCGCTTAAAGAGATGATGGGGAATTTGCAGAGGTATTCGATTTAAGAGTGTAAGGGGAGCAAGCATGAATGCTTGCTCCCTTATGTTTATTCTTCGGGTTTGAAGCCTGGTTTGCCGTTGGCGGCTCGCCATTCCTTGATGGCTTTTAGTACGCCGGCAGGGCTGTCTTCAACGCCCGTGTCGGGATAATACAAAATGCCTGTTCCGTTTGGATGCTCTGAAGTACTTACGATGTGGTCGACAATTGCGTCGTGTTCTTTCTCCGATGAGTAGTCACCTTCAATTAATCGGTTTATTAGGCTTACATATTCGGATTCTGTGTATTCTTCGAATTTTTTTTGAAAGGTCATCTCATTTATCTCCTTTTTTGGAGTGGATTTTGATGTGCTGTTTTGGTGTTAGTACTCGAAGATTATCTAGATCGTAGACCGAACCACCTTCGCTGATTGGCTTGATGTGGTGAATTTCAAACTTTTGCCGTCCACCCACTTGCTCTGATGGCAGAGCGCTTGGAGAAAGCCCTCTCCTGATATCAATCTTGTTGAAGAAGGAGAATTGGTCCATCAGAAGCTCGTCATTCGCCACCTTCCTCCAAAACACTCTCCGAAAAGCATCGAAACTCGAAAACTCCCTCCCACGAAGTTTATCCGCAAGCTGCTTGGGTATCGGCGCGCCTTCCAGTGTCGCGGCCGCACCCAACCAATTTCCTGAAACCGACTGACCCGCGCCGCTGGCAATACCAGGATCCTGCCGTCGATCCCTGAGCAGGGTGAAGATCGGTGGAAGGCCTGAGTCGATCGGAAAGACGGTGATGAATCCGCCAAACCCGTAGCGATCCAGCTCTGGAAATGGATTCACTCGTCCGGTGTTGGGAGTGACAGTAGCGCCTTCATAGATCGGCAGATCTGTTTCGGACAGCGGAAGATCAGTCGAGGGGTTTATGGGTTCCACCAACGGTGTCCAAGTGATGACTGGACCGTTGGCGACAGTGCTGCCCGATACGTAAACATTCTTGCCAGCATCAAAGTGGGCCAGATTCACCGGCACACTGGCGGGAACTGTCACGCCGTCTGTGGTGACAACGACGATCTCAACCCTATGACCTATTGACTTCGAACCGAGGGTAACCGGCAGGTCGATTGTTCCCCCGGCGACTGCTTGTTCGTACAGATGGGCAGTTGGAACTGGCGAAAGTTCTGACAGCGGAACACTGACAGAAAACAGATCACCGTTACCAAGCCGTGATGGAGCGAAAAGGGCGGCGAATCCTACGAGAACTGGAGCGGCTGCTGTCGCAAGAGTTGCGGTGACAGCGGATACGGCTGTGCGAAGCGCGGTCTTTAACGCCAGAGAGGTCGCAGGGCTATTGCCGATAGTTCCGGTCGTGCCGGTAAACGCTGGGCCGAATGCTGCGGTCGAACCGACATTGGCAAACGTAGGGCTTTGCCACCTGGCCTCCGTTTCCTCTGACCCCGAGAGGCGGGCTTGCTCAAGTTTTCGTCGAGTCTCATCCTCTGCCGTCAGACGACCCTGTTGCCGCTCGCGCTCTTGCGCTTGCCTTTCCTTCAACTGCTGAACTATCAGATTCACCCGTTGAACGTGGCGTTGAGCCACGGCAGTAGCTGAATCAATGACTTTGAGGCGAGTCTCCAGACGCTGTCTTTCCGTCTCTAGCTGCCTTTGTATCTGCTCGATTTGCTGTTCCATTTCAGCTTGGAGACGAGCCTGTTCGGCTGCGAAATGGTGAGCAGCTGCTTTCGCATTAGCCTCAGCCTCGGCCAGGGCTGTATTCAATTCTGCAATACGTGCCTGTTCTTGAGCCTGAGCCTGAGCTTTCGCTTCAAGACGAGCCTGTTCCGCAGCGACCTGCTGCGCGTTTTCCAATGCTGCAAGTCTCTGTTGTTCTCGAGCCCGGATTGCTGCTTCCTCATTTACGCGTAGCAACTCTGCAGCTGCTCGCTGGGCTTGCTCATTGGCCTGCACAGCACTGAGGAAGTTCTGAACATTGACGTTTTGCTGCCTGAGCAATTCGAGACCTTGAGCCAACAATCTTGCATCGTGGGCCGCCCGAAGAGACTGAAACAACGCCTGCATGGCAGCGCCGTCCGGTGTAGGCCTCTTTTCGATAGTTGTAGCCTTCTTCATGAATTCGTTGATGTGCCTGTTAAATGGATCTCCTCCATAAAAAGAATGGGCAATAGCTGTTTTATTGTGGAACTCGGCTGTTTTTCGAGCAGTGAGTCTGTTTCGTACATCCAGTTCGCGAATTATCGATTGTGCAGGTGGAAGTGGATCAGTTGGACCCTCAAGCCGAGTGGCGGCCAGTTCATTTTCAATGGTTTGCGGCAATTGGCTGGACTTGGTTTGATATTCTTGCTCCAGCGCTTGGGAGGTGGCTTTAATGGTATTGAGATTTTGGTAATAAACAGGTATTCCGTGCCCGTGTGGACCCGTTGTGACAATGTTTGATGTTAGAGGCGCGGGTGTCATGTGGTCCGGAGCAACGCCTATCGTATGGATGGGCGTGCGAATATCAAGAGAACCTGGCCTTGGAGGCTTTTGCATATTCATATCCTTTTGAATGTGCATATGGATGACGTGTTGCCAGTCAGCCATTAAAAAATGGTTGTCGGTTATTGCGTCGTGCCATTAAAAATTACAACAGAAGTAGAAAATCCGGGTCCGAGACTTGCGTCAGACCTTACATATAAAGCAGCGAGAAATTTCGATGAGGCAGGAATAAAGGCAGGATTGTCTTTTGCGTAAATAGATATTTCTTATGTTGTTATAGGAAATATCTTGTAGGAATGTCGCCCATAAAAAAGGCCGCTGCAAACGCAGCGGCCAAAGCAAGACGTTGGATCAAGGAGCTACAAATCAACGTCAGTGAACACAGGGCGATCAATCGAAAAAGCGTCGATTCATCTGGATTCTGTCGCCAATGGCGTGGACTGAACACACGCCATCGATTCGCGCTTTCTGGCGGTTTGCCGTGAAAGCCCGGCAAGAATAAGCCGTTGAGCTGAAAGGAAAAACAGCGATTCGCGACATGCACTGTTGCAGTCTGAGCAATAGTCCGACGCGCCACGTCCCCTGTAGCAGCTGCTGCCATGCATTCTGCTGATAGTCCCCCATCCAGCCCATCCATACCCGGCGCAAACCCCCGTCCCATCCGGCCATTCATCCTTTAGAGGTACACCACGAATACCTCCTTGGTGCGCTTATCGCTCCCAACGTGCGGCAGTAGGGTGGGGCCTTCTGTCACTCACCGGGGAAGACGCATGACAAAAACAACAATGCGCGCCATCTTCACACCGCAAGCGCTGGCCGCTGCGGTTGCCTTGGGCTGCTGTGCCCAGGCGCAGGCTGTTGCGTTCAACATTGGCGAAATCGAGGGTACGTTCGACTCCTCGCTGTCCGTCGGCGCGAGTTGGGGCATGCGCGATGCCGATAGATCTTTGGTGGGCACCGTCAACGGCGGGACCGGTCAGTCTTCGACCGGTGATGACGGCCGGCTGAACTTCAAGAAAGGCGAAACCTTCTCCAAGATCTTCAAGGGCCTGCACGACCTCGAATTGAAATACGGTGACACCGGCGTCTTCGTCCGTGGCAAGTACTGGTACGACTTCGAGCTGAAGGACGAAGACCGCGAGTTCAAGCCGATCAGCGACAGTGGCCGCAAGGAAGGCGCCAAGTCCTCCGGTGCGCAGATTCTCGATGCCTTCGTTTATCACAACTATTCCATCGCCGATCTGCCGGGCACCGTGCGTGCCGGCAAGCAGGTGGTGAGTTGGGGTGAAAGTACCTTCATCGGTAACTCGATCAACAGCATCAACCCGATTGACGTCTCAGCGTTCCGTCGGCCGGGCGCCGAGATCAAGGAAGGGCTGATTCCGGTGAACATGCTGTTCGCCTCCCAGGGCCTGACTGATCAGCTCTCGGTGGAAGGTTTCTATCAACTGGAGTGGGACCAGACCGTCGTCGACAACTGCGGCACCTTCTTCGGCAACGACGTGGTGGCGGATGGTTGCAACAGCAATTACACCGTCGGCAGTCCGGCGATTGCACCCTTGGCGCCCTTGGCATCGGCTTTCGGTCAGCCACTCCAGGTGACCCGCGAGGGCGTGGTCGTTCCCCGGGGTGGCGACCGTGATGCACGGGATTCCGGGCAGTGGGGCACAGCATTGCGCTGGCTCGGTGACGACACCGAGTACGGCCTGTATTTCATGAACTACCACAGCCGCACGCCGACGGTCGGCACCACCACGGCCGGACTGTCGACACTGGCCAGCCTGCCGGGGATGGTGAGTGTGGCCAACCGTCTGGCGCCGGGCAGCGGTGCGGGACTGGCGCAAAGCGTGATGCTGGGGCGCGGTCAGTACTACCTCGAATACCCGGAAGACATTCGCCTTTACGGCGCGAGCTTCTCCACTACCTTGCCGACCGGCACCGCGTGGAGCGGCGAGATCAGCTATCGGCCGAATGCACCCGTGCAGGTCAGCACCAACGACCTGACCCTGGCCTTGCTCAACCCGATTGCCGGTGGCGCTGCATCACCGATCGCCACCACCCCGGGCGCTGACAACAAAGGCTATCGCCGCAAGGAAATCACGCAGATCCAGAGCACCCTCACGCAATTCTACGATCAAGTGTGGGGTGCCCAGCGCTTGACCCTGGTCGGCGAAGCGGCGGTGGTTCACGTCGGTGGCCTGGAGTCGCGCAGCAACCTGCGTTACGGCCGCGACTCGGTGTACGGCCAGTATGGTTTCGGCGGCGATACCGACGGTTTCGTCACCTCGACCTCCTGGGGCTACCGTGCCCGGGCGATCCTCGATTACGCCAACGTGATCGGCGGGATCAACCTCAAGCCCAACCTGTCCTGGTCCCATGACGTCGCGGGTTATGGCCCCAACGGGCTGTTCAACGAAGGCGCCAAGGCCGTCAGCGTCGGTGTCGATGCCGACTACCGCAACACCTATACCGCGAGCCTGAGTTACACCGATTTCTTCGGTGGTGACTACAACACCCTGGAAGACCGCGATTTCCTGGCACTGAGCTTCGGCGTGAACTTCTGATCTGGCTGAGAAGGATGAATTTGATGCGCAAGATGATTCTGCAATGCGGTGCCCTGGCCTTGAGCTTGCTGGCGGCCAACGTGATGGCGGCGGTGTCGCCGGACGAAGCGAACAAACTCGGTACCTCTCTCACGCCGCTCGGCGCCGAGAAGGCCGGTAACGCCGACGGTTCGATCCCGGCGTGGACCGGTGGCATCCCGAAAAACGCCGGCGCGGTGGACAGCAAAGGCTTCCTGGCTGACCCGTTCGCCAGCGAAAAACCGCTGTTCGTGATCACCCCGGCCAACGTCGACAAGTACAAGGACAAACTCTCGGAAGGCCAGGTGGCGATGTTCAAGCGCTACCCGGAAACGTACAAGATCCCGGTCTACCCGAGTCACCGCACCGTGGCCGTGCCACCGGAAATCTACGAGTCGGCCAAGCGCAGCGCGCTGAACGTGAACAGCATCAACGACGGTAACGGCCTGGCCAACTTCACCGGCAACCGCTACTACGCGTTCCCGATTCCGAAGAACGGCGTGGAAGTGTTGTGGAACCACATCACCCGTTATCACGGCGGTAACCTGCGCCGCATCATTACCCAGGTGACGCCGCAGACCAACGGCAGCTACACGCCGATCCGCTTTGAGGAAGAGATCGCCGTTCCGCAATTGATGAAGGACCTGGACCCGGAAAAAGCCGCCAACGTGCTGACCTTTTTCAAGCAGTCGGTAACGGCACCGGCGCGTCTGGCGGGGAACGTGCTGCTGGTGCACGAAACCCTCGATCAGGTGAAAGAACCGCGCCTGGCATGGATCTACAACGCCGGCCAACGTCGCGTGCGCCGCGCCCCGCAAGTCGCCTACGACGGGCCGGGCACTGCCGCTGACGGCCTGCGCACATCCGACAACTTCGACATGTTCTCCGGCGCGCCGGATCGCTATGACTGGAAACTGGTCGGCAAGAAGGAAATGTACATCCCCTACAACAGCTACAAACTCGACTCGCCAAGTCTCAAGTACGACGACATCATCAAGGCCGGTCACATCAACCAGGACCTGACCCGCTATGAGCTGCACCGGGTCTGGGAAGTGATCGGCACGGTCAAGCCGAACGAGCGGCACATTTACGCCAAACGCCACATGTACATCGACGAAGACAGCTGGCAAGTGGCGCTGGTGGATCACTACGACGGTCGCGGTCAACTGTGGCGAGTGGCCGAGGGTCACGCCCAGTATTACTACGATCACCAGACCCAGGCGTACACACTGGAAGCGCTCTACGACATCATTGCCGGTCGATACATTGCGCTGGGGATGAAGAACGAAGAGAAGCACAGCTTTGAATTCGGCTTCGAAGCCAAGGCGGCGGACTACACCCCATCGGCGTTGCGTGCCGAGGGCGTCCGGTAAGGGCGTTGATACATTCGCAGTGCAGAAGGCGACCGGTGGGTCGCCTTTTTTATGGCTGCCAATCAGCGTTCTGAATACTTCTCAACAAGCGGGTTGGAGAGGGCTAGGGTTGCCGGACAATTATAAATAGGCACGCCGCAATGACCGCCATGACCCCGTGTCTTGACCGTTCTGGATTCCTGCCCCGTCTGTCCTCTCATCACCTGTCGCGTGATCGATTGACCGGTCCCTTGTTAGCGTCCACGTCCCGGGTGAAATTACTCTGCGCGCCCGCCGGCAGTGGCAAGACTGCGCTGCTCGCCGACTGCCTTTTACAGGCGCCGCCGCCATGCCGGGTGTGCTGGTTGCCGTTATCTGGCATAGCGATGAGCACGGTGGATTTTCGTCAGCGAGTGGCAGAAGCGCTGGGGCTGGCTTCGGCAGAAGAGCCGGCGATGCTCGGTGCGCTGGCTCGATTGCAGGCGCCGACCTGGCTGTTTCTCGATGACTATTGCCGCGTTCCGAACCCGGAACTCGATCAACTGCTGGATCGCATGCTGGCCGTCAGCAGCCCGGCGCTGATCTGGTGGCTGGGTGCCCGCCGTCGCCCGCAATGCAACTGGCCGCGGTTGCTGCTCGATGATGAATTGTACGAATGCGAGCGCGCCACGCTGGCCTTCAATCAAACGGAAATTGCCTCGCTGTTGCGCCACCTGACACCGGCCGATGCCAGCACCGCTGCCAGCAAGATTATCCAGCGCAGTGGCGGCTGGTGCGCCGGTGTACGCATTGCGCTGCTGCAAAAATGCGACTGGTCGCGCAACGACCCGTATCACAGCCGACCTGACACATTGCTCGATTACCTCGAACACGAACTGTTTTCCGGCCTGACCCCCGAGTTGACGGAAGCCTGGCGGGTACTCGCGCATTTGCCACGCTTCAACGCACGGCTGTGCGATCACCTGTTTGGCGCAGGGGAGGGCGCGCAATGCCTGAAGACGTTGCAGGATCTGGGGTGCTTTATCGAGCCCTGGCAGGACTCCGCCGACTGGCTGCAGATCTTCTCCCCACTCACGCAATTGATGCGCGATGAACAATGGCCGGCCGGACGCTCCTGGCATCGCCGTGCCTGTCAGTGGTTTGCCGCCGAGCAGGACTGGAAAGCTGCGTTCGAACAGGCCTTGCTGGCCGAAGAGTTCGAGGTCGCGGTCAGCCTGTTGCAGCATTTCAGTTTCGAGCATTTATTCGAGGAGCAGACCGTCGTGCTGTTGTTGCGGTTGTACGAGCAACAAGGTGACGCGCTGATGTACGGTTCGCCGCAACTGGTCGGGTTGATCACAGCGGCGTCGTTGTTTGCCGGGCGGTTTGAGCAAGCCGCCGATTGCATCGAGCAGTTGTCACGATTCATCCCGCAGCCCTCGGCGATTCTGCAGCGGCAACTGATCGCACGGTGGCAGGCGCAGCAGGGTTGGCTGCTGCATCTTCAAGGGCGGATGGACAGTTCAAGCGCGCATTTTCTCGATGCGCTGAACGTGCTCGGTCCTGACCTCTGGCCCGTGCGCTTGATGTGTCTGTCGGGTTTGACGCAACAGGCCCTGCTCAGGGGCGAGCTCGAAGTGGCGCAAGCCATCAATCGCGATGCGTTGTGCCTGGCGCGTGCGCAAGGCTCGCTGGTTTTCGAAGGGCTGCTGGAACTTGATCATGCGCAATTGCTGGAGCAACGTGGTGCTCCTCAGCGAGCTGACCATTTGCTCGCCAACGTTCAGAACATGCTCACTCAACAGCAGCGGATTGCCGAACCCCTGCTGGGGCGAATTGCCTTGCACCGTGGGCGCTTGAGTTTGTGCCAGGGCTTGGATACGCAGGCTGTTGCGTGTTTCGAAGCGGGGCTGTCTATCTGTATGCGCAACCACGATAAACGGGTGCTTTACGGTTTCCTCGGTTTGGCGCAGGTGGCGGCCAATCAGCGCGACTATGCCCAAGCATTTGTCTATCTTCGCGATGCCGAGCGCTTGATGCAGCAACGGCAGATTCCCGACACCGTTTACCGCGGTGTGCTATTGCAGATCAGCAGTCAATTATGGCTACAGCAGGGGCGCCCGGAACTGGCCCATGAGGCGCTCAGTCGAGTACTGCGCCACTATCGTGGCCCGCATGCACGGCAGGCGCCTCCCGCGACCCTGATGTTGATCGCACGGATCGATTATCTGTTGGTGTTGGCAAAGGTCGACCTGCACCAGGCCAAAGACCCGCTGAGCCATTTCGCCGAGGCACTCGAACAATCGCAGCTCGCAGGCATGCTGGCGCTGGAGGTCGAATTGCTGTTCGGCGCAGCCGAAGTCGCGTGGCAGAACGGTGACAGCGTCGGTGCCCGAGATTGGTTGCGCAAAGGGTTGAATCTTTCTGAGCACCATGGGCTTCGCCAAGCGCTTGTTGAGTTGCAATTGCGAAAGCCTGATCTTCTGCCAGTACTGGATGATGGTTGGGATCGTTCGGAAAAAAATCTGCAGGTGAGTGAAGTCAATCCGCTCAGTCAGCGTGAAGTGGAGGTGCTCAAGCTGATTGCTCTGGGCAATTCGAATCAACAAATAGCCGAGCAGTTGTTTATCTCCTTGCATACGGTGAAAACACATGCACGGAGAATTCACGGGAAGTTGGGCGTGGAACGCCGGACTCAGGCGGTTGCGAAAGCCAAGAGTGTCGGTTTATTGGATTGAAGAGCGCAAAACTTTTTATTAAGGGGGGCGCCCACAGAGTGCGAATAGTCGGTTCTGTTTTACGTTGTTTTCAGGTTGGGAAAAAATTGCACTGGGAGATGTTTCATCTTATATGTAAGGTCTGGTGTTTTAATGATTGATTGAAGGTTGGGGGGAGGCGGTTGTCACAGTGTAAAACTCAGCGGTGGCTGAGTGCGTCGCTTTGTTGTGAGGGGTACGGTTTCATCTATTTCGTTTTTTCTTTATGTGTCGCTTCTGTGTTTAAGTTGCTTGTACAAATGTTGAAAGATTTTTTGAGTTTTTAATAATAAGGCGATCTGTTTTAGTTTGGTCTCAAGTTAATCGGCAGCAACGTGCCGTTTTTTGTGATCAAACTAACGAGATTTCTAATGCAAGACGAGCAAGCAACAAATGCAATGCTGGAACAAGTACGTGAAGCACGTAACAATTTACTCGAAGCACTCAGGAAAATTCCTTCGTTCAAGGCCGTTCTTCAGGTTGTCCTGACGACCGAATTTCAGAAGATGGATTCAGAGGGCTCTATAGCACGCCGTTTTGTAAATCTTCGTTCGGGTGCAAGTCCAACATCTGCGGAACCCACCGGCAACCTGCTAGATGTGTTTTTTGAGTGCTTAAAGCGCGGCAGGCCACCCCAATACACTGCTGATATATATGGGATGTATGAGCTGGATAATATCGGCGCAGAAACCTTCAGGCTGAAATATCTGGATGTGGCAAACGTCGGAAAAATGATCGCCGAACTGATGCAAAACCTGCCTGAGAAATGCAGTTCCGTATTAGGTGAATATTGGCGCGTATCCTCTCTGGTTGATAGTAAAAATCGTCCTTTACCGTCGCCTAAACAGGAGTTGCGCACTCTTCAGGCGCGACTTTTCTGGCGCGAACTGGACCTGGCGGCTAGCGAGAATCTGGTGTCCAAAGGCGACGTCGCGACCATCAATGGTTTAATCGGTTCGGGGCTGCCAAGTACCTGCTATGCCGTCTCGGTTGAAAAACAACAGGGGGTTTTTTCGACGCTGGCATCCACCTTTGTGATTTCTCTTTCTGGCGCTGTTGCAAATGAACTGAATCCAGCAGTCAGTCAAGAGGTTGTTCTTTATTCACCATTCGGTGGATTGGAAAAATTCGGCACCGTAAGTGACCTTCATAAAACGTTGCAACAGCGGTTATCCGATGCGTCAAACCGCACCGAACTTTTGCAGGGGCTGCCGGAGGACGAGCGAGCTCTGGTATCGAGTGTTCCAGCGATTCGCTACGCGAGAATCCTTGAAGATCTGTTTGAGCATTGCAATAACGGCGTGCTGGCGAGGCAAAGTCGTGATGTCATCTATCAAGTACGAAAATTAGTGACCGTCGGCGCGCATACCGAGGCGGCGTGGGTACCGCTGGATTCTGTTCTGTCCATGGATACATTTGTACGCTCTGAAAATGCGCGAAATGTGCTCTTGATCAAGGCGATGCTGGAGAACGCTCGGCCCGAGTGGTTTAAGAAGGCCTATGTCACCAATCAGCAGCTATATGTCGGTCTGGAGAAGAACTTGCTTGAAAGCCAGATTCAGCTTCATGAGTTGACCAAGGACGTGGTGACTCTTGCAGCTTATGCCCGACAGGCCGTGGAGGCGTTTATCTCGCCGGGAACCGACGAGCGAATCGATCCTGACACGGTGTTCGTGAATATTCAGCACTCGGTCAGGATGGCGAATGGCAAACGGGTAGAACACATTGAGCGGAAAACACTGACCCAAGCGTTCATGTATGGGGCACATGATCAGGCAGGGCGCTACACGATTACGCTGGAGAAAAACTATGACCTCGCCAGACTGACGCCTGAAAACATAATGCGAGCCATTGAAACGCTGGATCTGCGTCTGGCGTACAGCCCCGCACGGCAGCGAGTGTATGGCCAGCAGAACGTCAAGGAAGCGATGCGGGAAGTGTTGGGTCGAAAGACGGCTTTGACCCTGTTCGGCGCCATCTTGCAAAAACACGTCACCTCGACTGCGCAGGATATTGTTCAGCGTTACAACTTTGGTGATCCCTCTATTGAAGCGTCTGGGATTGCGTTAAGCGCTTTCTATAACTTTAAGCCCTTGAAGGATCTCATTGTCTACCGGAGGAAAGGAGGAGACTCGAATCTCAAAACGTACGTGCTCTATGCACCGGGCTCCCCGATGAATAAAGACTGGTACGAATTCTCCGATCTGGACAGTCTGCAACGGTATATAGGGTTGTGGGCCCTTGAAGAAGAGGGACGCACCTACCTTCGAACCCAAGTGCATGTGAGTGATCGGCATAACCTGGAACATGAAGTGTTCGGCAAGGAATGGCCGCGTGGTGAACCGAGGGAGAGGATTCAGGGCAGAGCATGGTGGGACCAGGTCAATCTTGTTGCCTGGGTTGAAAGTGAAATGTTAAAGGGCAGTATTCAAAGTGTCCTTGACTGGGAAGACGCGGAAGAAAAGGCCGTCACGCCCCATTGGTACCGAAACGCCCCTACGTCTGATCGCCGGCTGTTCAATCGATTGACCACGGACTTCAAGGCCATCTATAACGCGTCAAAAGACATATTTCATATTGAGGGCTTTCAAAAGTTTTCTCGTGAATTGGTCATGAACCGTTTGAATGAGTATCTGGGCCGGGCGGGCGATCGCCGAATCGATCCTGATCGAGTCATGGTGAAGTTTCATAAAGGCGCAATGACGCTGACACAGTTATTTATCAATTGGCATCTGTGGCGCAGCGATACGAATGTGTTCGAGAAAATCTTGCTGCCTGGATCGAATACGCTTAGAGACAGTATCCGGGTGTCTGAGTTCTGGTGGAAGGACACGGGCGAGCCAATGACTGAGCTGAATTCCAGTACGCTCAATCAGCTAATCGACTTGATGCCAGGCAAGCATTACAGCCATTATCTGAAATCAAACTTTCTATGGACGCCGGATATTGATCTGCGGGCAAACCTGTATCGGGAGCTCAAGAAAAACGAGATGTTCAGGGCGGCACTGACGCAAAAGCTCAATGGCACGTTGCCGTCGGCGCATTATGATTGGCTGATCGAGTCAATCAAGGGGCTGGATCGAGACACAAGGACGCCAGACGGTGTTTCACCCGGCAGTGAACCTGGCGAAGGGGTTTATGAATTCTGGCTTGAAGGTGCCCGCATAGCGGGGGGTTACGTTTTTGGTGAGGGGCATGTGAAGTTTGCCTATATCCCGAATTCGCCTGGCAAGTCCTTTATCTGGGTCGGTGATTTATCCAAGGCTATCCAGAACGATCGACTTTTGGGCGAGCATCTTCGGAGTCTGGCCGGTTTACGTGGGCAGGACAGGGTCGGCGCCTACATCAGCAAGTCCGGAGATCCGCAAGGTTCGCTGCCAGTACCGGGGTTGGGCGGAACCCATCCGGTCTACAACTTCAAGGCCGAGTACGAAAGTCTGATTAATCGAGCACTTGATGATCTGGATGTCCTGACCACCACGCCAGTCGAAGCGTTTTGGCAGGAGACCAAGATTCTTCTCGAAGTGGCATTGGATGTGATCTCGATCTTTGTCCCGCCGGTGGGATTCGCCGTCAGTGTGTTGAAGATCAGTCATTCGATCGTGCAAGGCATCATTGCATCCAGCCATGGGGATTCTGCAGGCGCCAATGCGCATTTTGCTGCCGCATGGCGTGGGGCAATCCTCATGTACCTGGGTAAGGTCGCTTCGGTAGGATCGGCGGCCTCTGCACTTGGTCTGCTGTCCACAATCAGGGATCTGACCGACGTGCTCTCGGCCGTCACGGGCGTTCCGGTTGGAATCAGTTATGTCACTGCGGTGGCTGTGCCGCACTGGACCCCCGAGAGTTCGACCCGCGTGATCGGTTGATGGTCGGGACCCACATCAAGGCGTTATCCAGAGCATAAATGATCGGAGCTGATCAGTTCCGATCTTCAGACATCGGCGGTGTCTCATACCCCATCCGCCAACTCACGGCCCGCGTCGCCGCCAGCAATCGCTGCGCCGCCGGGCCGTTTTCGTCAGCGTGAAACAGTGAGGTCGGGCCGACAATGGTCAAGACCGCCGCCACGTTCCCCACCGCGTTGAATACCGGTGCCGACAAGGCGTCCACCCCCGGCATCAATAACCCATGCACATGATGCAGGCCACGTTCGCGGATCTGTTCGCACAACTGCGCATACGCCTGATCATTCGCCAAGGCGTGGTCGGCAGTGTCTTTCAGTTCCTGGTCGCGCAAGTCCACGGTTTCGCGCTTGGGTAGAAACGCGCCAAACACCAGGCCGGTGGACGAGCTGAGCAACGGCAGCACCGAACCCAATTGCGTCACCACCGTCACCGCACGCACCGCCGGTTCGATGTGCACCACGGTCGCGCCCTGATTGCCCCATACCGCCAGAAAGCAGGTTTCGTTCAGTTCATCGCGCAACTCGGCCAAGGGCAGGGCGGCGACTTTCAGCACGTCCATACTGTTGAGGGCGGCGAGGCCGACGCGCAAGGCTTCACGGCCCAGGCCGTAGTGGTTGGTTGCTGCGTTTTGTTCGGCAAAACCGCTGGCGATCAGCGCCTGCAAATAACGATGGACCTTGCTCGCTGGCATCTGCACGTGTTCGGCCAGGCGCGACAATGAGGTCGAGGGCGACAACTCGGCCAGGGCCTTGAGGATGTCGGTACCGACCTCGGCCGAGCGGACTTTCTGCTTATCGTTGTTGCGCGGCGTTTCCATGGAGGCGATGTGATCCCGGGACGAATGGGCGTCTTTATAGCTTGACGGTCAATACCAATCAAATTACGTTATGCGTAATCGAATTACGATAAAAATAACCCTGGCGTGCCGAGACCTCTGCAGCAGAGCGACAGGCCATTGCCTACTCCCTGTTCAGGAGGCTCCATGAACCTCGATTCAACGGCGCCAGCGCTGGCTTATCAGTCAGGCTTCGGCAACGAATTCAGCAGCGAAGCGTTGCCCGGCGCACTGCCCGTCGGCCAGAACTCCCCGCAAAAAGCCCCTTACGGCCTCTACACTGAACTGTTCTCCGGCACCGCGTTCACCATGGCCCGCAGCGAAGCGCGACGCACCTGGATGTACCGCATTCAGCCGTCGGCCAACCACCCGGCGTTCGTCAAACTGGAGCGGCAACTGGCCGGTGGTCCGTTGGGTGAAGTGACTCCCAATCGCCTGCGCTGGAACCCGTTGGACATCCCGACCGAGCCGACCGACTTCATCGACGGGCTGGTGAGCATGGCCGCCAACTCGGGCGCGGACAAACCCGCCGGGATCAGCATCTACAGCTACCGCGCCAACCGTTCCATGGAACGCGTGTTCTTCAATGCCGACGGTGAACTGTTGCTGGTGCCCGAGCAGGGTCGCCTGCGCATCGCCACCGAACTGGGCCTGCTGGACCTGGAGCCGCTGGAAATCGCCGTGCTGCCGCGCGGTCTGAAATTCCGCGTCGAATTGCTTGACCCGTACGCTCGCGGCTACATCGCTGAAAACCACGGCGCACCACTGCGCCTGCCGGATCTGGGGCCGATCGGCAGCAATGGTCTGGCCAACGCGAGAGACTTCCTGACCCCCGTCGCGCATTACGAAAACCTCAAGCAACCGACCACCCTGGTACAGAAATTCCTCGGCCAGTTGTGGGGCTGCGAGCTCGATCATTCACCACTGAACGTGGTCGCCTGGCACGGCAATAACGTGCCTTACAAATACGACCTGCGCCGTTTCAACACCATCGGCACGGTCAGTTTCGATCACCCGGATCCCTCGATCTTCACCGTCCTGACCTCGCCGACCAGTGTCCACGGCCTGGCCAATCTGGACTTCGTGATCTTCCCGCCACGCTGGATGGTGGCCGAGAAAACCTTCCGGCCACCGTGGTTCCACCGCAACCTGATGAACGAATTCATGGGCCTGATCAAGGGCGAGTACGACGCCAAGGCCGAAGGCTTCTTGCCCGGCGGCGCGTCGTTGCACAGTTGCATGAGTGCTCATGGCCCGGATGGCGAAACCTGCACCAAGGCAATCAACGCTGACTTGGCGCCGGCGAAAATCGACAACACCATGGCGTTCATGTTCGAGACCAGCCAGGTGCTGCGCCCGAGCCGTTTCGCCCTGGATTGCCCGCAACTGCAAACCAATTACGACGCCTGCTGGGCCTCGCTGCCCGCCACTTTCGACCCGACCCGGAGATAACCCATGACTCAGACTTCCATCACTCGTAGCTGGGTTTCTTCCGCCAACGGCCACGCTGATTTCCCACTGCAAAACCTGCCGCTGGGCGTGTTCAGCGTAAAAGGTTCGGCACCGCGCAGCGGTGTGGCCATTGGCGAACATATTTTTGATCTGGAAGCGGCACTGGACGCCGGCCTGTTCGACGGCCTGGCAAAAACCGCCGTAGAAGCCACCCGTGGCGGCCAGCTCAATGCGTTTTTCGAATTGGGCCGTGAGGCTCGCGTGGCGCTGCGCGAACGTCTGCTGGAACTGTTCGCTGAAGGCAGCACCCTGCATGGCAAGATCGAAGCCCAAGGCGCAAAACTGCTGCCACTGGCGGCGAATTGCGAGATGCACCTGCCGGCGAAAATCAACGATTACACCGACTTCTACGTCGGCATCGAGCACGCACAGAACGTCGGCAAACTGTTCCGTCCCGACAACCCTTTGCTGCCGAACTACAAGTACGTACCGATTGGTTATCACGGTCGTGCCTCGACCATTCGCCCCTCCGGCACCGACGTTCGCCGCCCGAAAGGCCAGACCTTGCCGGCCGGTCAGACCGAGCCGACCTTCGGCCCGTGCGCACGTCTGGATTACGAGCTGGAACTGGGCATCTGGATCGGCCCGGGCAACGAGATGGGCGACTCGATCGCCATTGGTGATGCGGCCGATCACATTGCCGGTTTCTGCCTGCTCAACGACTGGTCGGCGCGCGACATCCAGGCTTGGGAATACCAGCCGCTGGGGCCGTTCCTGTCAAAAAGCTTTATCACCAGCATCTCGCCGTGGGTAGTGACGGCCGAAGCGCTGGAGCCGTTCCGCCGTGCTCAACCGGCACGTCCGGAAGGCGATCCACAGCCGCTGCCGTATCTGTTCGACAAGCGCGATCAAGCCGCAGGAGCGTTCGATATCGAGCTGGAAGTGCTGTTGCTCACCGAAGGCCTGCGCGAGCAAAAACTCCCGGCCCATCGCCTGACCCTCAGCAACACCAAACATATGTACTGGACCGTGGCGCAAATGGTCGCGCACCACAGCGTCAACGGCTGCCAGTTGCAGGCCGGTGACCTCTTTGGCTCGGGCACGTTGTCGGGGCCGGAAAGCGGTCAATTCGGCAGCTTGCTGGAAATCACCGAAGGCGGGAAAAAGCCGATCGAGCTGGCGTCGGGCGAGGTGCGCAAATTCCTCGAAGACGGCGACGAAATCATCCTGCGCGCCCGTTGCAGCCGCGACGGTTTTGCCTCCATCGGTTTCGGCGAATGCCGTGGCAAAGTGATCGCGGCGCGCTAAGAGGATCCGGTCATGGAGCTTTATACCTACTACCGTTCGACGTCGTCGTACCGGGTGCGTATCGCGTTGGCGCTCAAGGGCCTGGATTACCAGGCACTGCCGGTCAACCTGATCGCACCGCCAGGTGGCGAGCATCGGCAAGCGCCGTATCTGGCCATCAACCCACAAGGGCGCGTGCCGGCCTTGCGAACCGATGAAGGCGAACTGTTGATCCAGTCACCGGCGATCATCGAGTACCTGGAGGAACGTTATCCACAGGTGCCGTTGCTGTCCAAAGACCTGGCCGCGCGCGCTCATGAGCGTGGTGTTGCGGCGGTAATCGGCTGCGACGTGCATCCGCTGCATAACGTCAGCGTGCTCAACAAGCTGCGGCAGTTGGGCCACGATGAACCGCAGGTGGTGGAGTGGATCGGGCACTGGATCAGCCAGGGGCTGGCGACGGTGGAGCAGTTGATCGGTGATGACGGTTACTGCTTTGGCAACGAACCGGGCTTGGCGGATGTGTACCTGATTCCGCAGCTCTATGCCGCCGAACGTTTCAATATTTCGCTTGAGGCGTATCCACGGATTCGCCGAGTGGCGGCGTTGGCAGCTACGCATCCGGCGTTCATCAAGGCGCATCCGGCGAATCAGCCCGATACGCCATGAGTCGCAAGCGCCTGTGTTCTCGTCAGCGAGCCCGAGCCTGGATCATGCGCAACCCCCAACCAGTGACATAGGTCCCATCCGGTTGTTCCAGTGTGCTGATTGACGTGCTTAAGCGTTCCTTCAATTGCACTCTGGCGGCCGGGGTCAACCGGTCGATGTCGTAAGTCTCGCTGAGCGATTGCCAGAGTTCGGCGAAGTCTGGCTGCCAGGACACGTCGATGTCTTCAAAGGTCACGGCCTCAAAATCCTTGTTGAACAACTCCAGCCAACCGGTTTCAGTGCGCATGCGCGGATCACCCATCGGCAAATGCGCCAGGGCATCTTGCGCGGCGACTTCGCGAAACACCTGCGAATAGGTTTCTCCCACTGGCCCCAGGAGAAAACCGCGACCGACGATGGCGACAACGGTGCCTTCCTTGCGGAGCACTCGGTGTATTTCGCCAAGCACCCTTTCTATGTCATCCATCAACATCAGCGCGAGATGCGAGACTACGACGTCGACACTGGCGGTAGTGATTGACAACGCCTGGGCGCGCTCCTTGAGGAGGCGAACATCGTTCGGCAGCTTCGAACGGGCCACATCCAATTCAGTTTGGCTCATGTCCACACCGATCAGGTGCAGGCGGCCGGGGCGAAGTTCGTCGAGTAGCTTGAGCAAGTAACCGTTGCCGCAAGCCAGATCCAGTACGGTCAAGGGGGAAGACGAGGGGAGGAGTGTTGCGGCCAGTGCCGCGTAAGACGATTCATGCCGGTCGCTGCGCAAATGGGCAAATGCTGCGCTGGTGGTGCCAGGTCGGCGTTGGTGGAAGTCCTCGAAGAAACGTTCCGCAGGGGAAGGGGAGTACATGGCGGCTTCATCCAGATGACGAAAAAATGCAGAGCGCCAGTGGAGCACCCATGGCGTCAATGCACAATCGAGTTGGGCGGCAAATGCCCCAGTCGTTCAGTCAGGCGAATCCGCTGGATCGGGTCATCACTGAGCAGCAGCGCATGCTCCAGGTCGAAACGCTCGGCGTTCGGGCAATCCAGCCGTTGATAGAGGCTGGCCCGGGCCAGGTAATCGGCGGCGTTGGCGTTGCCCAGTGCCAGCACGCGTTCAGCGTCGATCAAGGCGCCGATGTAGTCATCGTGGGCAAGGTGCAACTGACGCAGATTGCGTGACAGCCGTTGCAGCATCTGCACAGGGTCGGCGGTCAGCATGTGCTCGGCGTTGAGTTGCATGTTCGGGCCGTACTGGCGTTGCAGCAGTTCACGGCAATCATTGGGGTACAAGCGGCGGCCACCGCAGGGGTCCAGCAGATGATCGGCGCCCGGCACCCGCAGCAGGAAATGGCCGGGGAAATTGACCCCGACCAAAGGGATCTCCAGGCGCTTGGCCAACTCCAGTGCGATCAGCCCCAGGGACAACGGCTGGCCGCGCCTGAGTTCCAGCACTTTGTTGAGCAGGGCCACTTGCGGGCGCAGCGGGGTGAAATCGTCTTGGGCGAACCCCAGGTCATTCATGCGCCGCAGCAGCGGCTGGGCCAGTTCGCTCACCGGCAGCATCGGCAAGCCATGGCTGACCCGCTGTTGCAGGTCTCGGAAGTCTGCCAGCACCTTCTCGGCATCCACCTCTTTGTCATGTTCGGCCGCCATCCACAGCGCGGCCTCGAACAGCGCGGGTGGTGATCGTTGCAGGCAGTCAAAAAAACGTTGGCGCGGCGTCATCGAAATCTCCGGGCAATGCCTCGTTTTAGCCCCGTCGCCGGCATTCGTCCAGTACCGCACACATGAGGTCGCAGGTTATGCCCGAAAGCCTGCAATGCAGCGCCGCTTATTCCGGTGCGCTTCTGCAAATTTTGGGCGCAAGCCTATACTGGCGACTACAAGAAGTGATTCGGGAGCCCGACGATGTTCGCTCTCATGCAAAGCACTCGCCTTGAATCGCTGCATCTGAGCGTCGACCCGGTCACCGGGTTGAAGGCGGTCATTGCCATTCATAGCAGCCGCCTGGGGCCTGCCCTGGGGGGATGTCGTTACCTTGCCTATCCCAGCGACGAGTCTGCGGTCGAGGATGCCATTCGCCTGGCGCAGGGAATGAGTTACAAAGCTGCGTTGGCCGGCCTGGCGCAGGGCGGTGGGGTGGCGGTAATTGTTCGACCGGTCCATGTGGAAAACCGCGCGGCGCTGTTCGAAGCCTTCGGCCGCTGCATCAATCAGCTCGACGGGCGCTACATCACGGCGATCGACAGCGGCACCTCGGTGGCGGACATGGATTGCATCGCCCAACAGACCCAACACGTCACCAGCACCACCTCGGCGGGCGACCCCGCGCCACACGCAGCGATGGGGGTGTTCACCGGCATCCGTGCCACCGCCATGGCCCGTCTGGGCAGCGATAACCTCGAAGGCCTGCGAGTGGCCATCCAGGGGCTGGGTAACGTCGGTTATGCCTTGGCCGAACAGCTGCATGCGGCCGGTGCCGAACTGCTGGTCAGCGACATTGATCATGGCAAGGTGCAATTGGCGATGGAGCAATTGGGCGCTCACCCGATCGCCAATGACGCGTTGCTCAGTACACCGTGCGACATTCTCGCGCCCTGCGGCCTGGGCGGTGTGCTCAACAGCCACAGCGTGACGCAACTGCGCTGCTCGGCAGTGGCCGGTTCTGCGAACAATCAGCTGACCCATCTGGAAGTCGCCGATCAACTGGAGCGGCGCGGCATTTTGTATGCGCCGGATTACGTGATCAATTCCGGCGGGCTGATCTACGTTTCACTCAAACACCGTGGCGAAGAGCTCACAACCATTACCGCCCACCTGTCGAAAATCGCCTCGCGGCTGACCGAAGTCTTCGCCCATGCCCAGGCGGAAAAACGCTCTCCGGCGCGGGTGGCGGACGAGTTGGCGGAAAAAGTGCTGTACCGCTGAGCCATGCCTTTACTGCAGACATGAAAAAGGCCCTGAGCCATTGGACTCAGGGCCTATTCAATTCGGGCATTGTTTACTTCGGTGTCTTGGCGGCTTTGGCTGGCTTGGTCGGCGCAGCGGCTTCACCCTCTTCGACCGGTTCAACCTTTTCAACCACTTCAACCGGCGCATTCAGCAGTTCGGACAACGCGTCCGGCTGGCTCTTGAATGCCTTGGCAAATACATCGCGATTCTTCGCCATGTAGATCCCGGCTTCTTCCACTTGCTGTTCGGTCAGGGACGGAACGGCTTTCTGCAACACTTCAGCCAGCAATTCAGCCAGTTCGAGCATTTTGTCATGACGGTCAGCTTCGGCTTTATCCATGAACAAGCGCTCCAGATCTCGGCTGCTGCGGTATACCACTTCGACGGCCATTCACCACCTCACATGCCTTCACATTAGTTGTCTGTTTCGACCACTGTATTTATATACAGCGAAAAGGATAAGCGAATCCCTGCGCTTTGGGTAGTGGCTTTTTAATGTAGACCGAAATCAGCATTTGTCAGTTAAACCGTGTTGCTCCCTTCGCGGGCAAGCCTCGCTCCTACAGGTTGATGTGATCTGTAGGAGCGAGGCTTGCCCGCGAAGGGCCCGACGAGACACCAAAAAAGTGCCCCGTGGCAGCCCATCGCCATCTCACCCAACAGCCCCTGGCCTTTTTTCTGCATGCAGAACAACCGTCACGTCAAAACCGCATTATCCGCTCGAACCGAGCTAAGGAAGAATCATCGTGAAAATCAACTGGGCCGAGAACCTGCGGCAGAACGTGCATCAATTGGCAGAGTCTTTGGGCAACCTGTTCGTCGAGACCTTCCATTACCTGGCGCTGTTCGCCATCGGTGCAGTGACCGCGTGGGCGGCGGTGATGGAATTTCTGGGGATGATCGAAGAAGGACACATCAAGATCGATGACATCTTGCTGCTGTTCATCTATCTGGAACTGGGGGCGATGGTCGGGATTTACTTCAAGACCAACCAACCGTATCTAACACAGTTTTCTCTACAGCCTGCTGGTTGGCAAGCCTAGATCTCATTCTATCTGGCGTAATTTGGAGTAATTGAGTATGAAGTGGGCGGATGTCAGCCGAAAACGCTTACACGACGGTGCCAACTCGATTGGCAACTTGCTGGTGGAGAGCTTCCACTATTTGGGTTTGTTTGCTATTGGAGCTGCTACGGCATGGGCCTCTGTAATGGCCTTTATGCAGATGTTCGAAAAAGGAAATGCCAGCATTGATGATATTCTCTTGCTCTTTATTTATTTAGAGCTGGGAGCGATGGTAGGCATATATTTCAAAACAAATCATCTGCCTATTCGTTTTTTGTTGTACATAGCAATAACTGCACTTACCCGATATCTGATTGGCGATGTATCGCATCATAGGGCTCCAGATATTGGACTGTTGTACCTGTGTGGCGGGATCTTTTTCCTATCGCTATCCGTTTTGGCGGTTAGGGTTGCTTCAAATAAATTCCCCTCCAGTAAGGCGATAGATGCGACCGGTGACTTCGTTGAAGATAAAAACGGTTGAAAAAAATTGACGCGGCAGTAATTTTTTGATAAAAACCCGTTACCTCCACCCCCAATTAAATAGGTTGTTCAAATGCGACCTGATTCAAAAATGCTATAACCAACTGCTCTACGCTAATCCCAATGGTTAACGTTTGGCTACCGTTAAGTCTATAGAGTGAAATGCGGGTGGGGGTTTTTTGAGCAAGCTTAAGTTATGTAAATCTGTCGACGATCTGGCTGCTCTGCTTGGGACTACATATGGGAAAATCAGGTATTTCTATTATTTGCACCCCACATCAGAAAGCTACTCCACATTTGAGATAAAGAAGAAAAGTGGTGGTGTGCGAGAGATCTCGGCTCCCTCTGATAAGTTAAAAACTCTTCAGGGTCGATTGAAAGTTTTGCTCAGTGAGATTTACGAGCCTAAAAAGTATGTGACAGGTTTTGTTAATGGCAAATCTATTGTCGCAAATGCAAAGCCTCACACCAGAAAGAAATTTGTTTTTAATCTGGATTTGCAAGATTTCTTTCCTTCAATAACATTTGCTCGTATTCGCGGCTTATTAATTTCTAAACCCTATTCTCTAGATTCATCTGTAGCAACTGTGATAGCCCACCTTGTAACGGTGAATGGGAAATTGCCACAAGGCGGTCCCAGTTCTCCTGTAATTTCAAATATGATTTGCTCTTCGCTGGATAGGAAACTAAAAACTCTTGCGGCGAAAAATAGAGCTGAATACACAAGATACGCTGATGATATAACCTTTTCTTTCTATGATGATCTTGATTATATTGAGAGCGATATAGTTGAGGTGTTGAAAGGCGACGAGCTCCCTAATCACTACTTTGCAAAGTGTGGGCAGAGCTTGGAGAGGCTAATTGTTGACGCTGGTTTCAAGGTAAATTATTTAAAGGTTAGGTTGCAGGGGCGAAACGAGAGACAAATAGTTACTGGTCTCGTAGTAAACAAAAAGCCAAATGTAAATCGGCAATACGTCAGAAAAACGGGTGCGATGATTCACTCGATTGAAACAAAGGGGCTGGAGGAAGCGAGGAGGATATACTCGGAAAAAATTATTAAGCAAAAAAAAACGAGTGGAGGCCGTAAGGAAGAAGAGATCAAGGTTCCACCGGTTGAGGCTCATATACAGGGGCGACTGTTGTTTTTGAAGCAGGTTGTCGGGCTTGAGTCGCAGGTTTACAGAAGGCTGGCGTTACGTTTTAACCTTCTTGGATTGAAGTACAGAGTGCCTCTAGGGGTTTCAAAAAATAAATTTAGCGAGGATTTTAGGAGATTCACCAAGTGGTACGACTCTAAGTGCTGGGTTGTGGAAGTTGAGGGTGAGATACGCGGGGAGTTTGAGTGTGGTCAGGGTTCTGGTTTCATGATTTCTGATCAGGTGCTTGTGACATGCTCCCATGTGTTGGATTTAAAAGGCGTTAAGCTGGATGAAGCAACAGTTTATCAAGCATCCTCTAGGTCAAGAAGTTATAAAGCTAATTTGCTTTATCGTGACGACCATAGAGATATAGCTTTGCTTAAGATTTTAGTTGATAAGTCTGAGTTTGACTATTTTGATTTGGAAGCTTCAGTGTTGGCTGATGTCGGTGATGAAGTTTCTATCTTGGGCTTCCCGCAAGACAAGCTCGGTGCTCAGAGTGCAGGGAATCAAACTGCCCTTGTTCGAAATAAATTCCCCATAAGTGGGGTTGGTTTTGTTGAGGTAGATAAAGAGTTGTATGCCGGAAATAGCGGCGGGCCAGTGCTTAATCAGGATAGTCGAGTAGTAGGTGTTGTTGGTATTGGTAACGATGGTGAGTATTGTGACCACAGCCGATTTATTTGTGTTTCTGAGTTGGTGAAGGTTCTTGATGCATTTAAGACTGCTTCAGTTGAGGGTTCTAAGCTTGAGACTGCTTAGAATTTTTAAGTGAATTCGTGCTGAGTGTGTCTTGTGGTCAGTGATAATGCTGCCTGTAAAAATGACCCAAAGTATTAGGCACTGATTCTTTGTGCTGGAAACGTCGGATACCGATATTTTCTCTTTTTCCATAATTATGGCCTCAATGCATTAAGGGTCTTTGTGGCAGGATTTTTAATAGTGCGAGTTGAACATGCAGTTTTGGCACGTATTAACGTGCCATTGCTTTAGGGAGGTTGTTAACTGCCAAAAGCTGTTGTGATTGTAGATCCTACTATTCCCCCGAGAATACCTGCCGAAAGAATAGTCAAAAGCTCGATTGCTTTGCTGTTTTTTTGATCGAAGTATTTTATAAGTTCGCTTGTTTCGTTGAGGGGGTATTGAGGGTGCTCGGATATTTCTTGGTCGATGTATTCTTGCAGGTATGTCTCTGATTCTCCGCTTTTATACATCGCCGCGTAGTTGCTAGCGATCTGCCCTTTTCTGAATATTAAATGTCCCTTAAGTAAGCCGATATCCTTGAATGCTTTTTGGAAGAGCTTTGGCTTTTCTATTGTCCTTTTTATGATGTTTTTCTTGTTTGTTTTTTCTTGAAGCTCAAGGATCGAATGTGTTGTGTCCTGAATCTCTCCCCATTTTTTCAAACTGAATTGTGCATCTTTGTTTAATTGGTAGAAAAATGACAATTCGTCCGCGAGGGTTTCTTGTAGTTCTTCAAGAGCTTTGTCCTCGTTTTTAAATTTATGTGGGTTGTAATTAAATTTAAGAGTGTTGTATCCTCGGCTCTTTATTTCATTGAGTGTAAATGACGAACTTTCAATGGTTGTGTCGCTTTCGTTTAGGTAGAAATTTGCGTGAAAGGGCGACGGGCCTAGAAAATCATACTCTAGGAATGTTTCGATCTTTTGTAGTTCTTTAGTTAAGAACTCCCTGACTACTTGAACCGCTGTAGAGGGTAGGGTGTCTTCTGTGGCGGATAGACACTCGATATAGCTCACTGGGCCATGCCACTCATGTCGCACAGTGATTTTAAAGTTCTCGGTGCCCGTATCTAAATATTTTTCTGGTAGATTAATTAACTCTGCTTGAATTCGAGATGGTATATAGATTTTAAAAGTTAAATTTAAGAATGTAATAAGTGGATAGCCATGGTCCCCCTCTCTAATTTTAGGGTTGGGGGGTGATGTGTCTATTTTCTCATCTTTAATATCTTCATCGAAAGATATAGTTACGTCTGATGCGTTTGTAAGATTTTTAAGGGTTTTGGTTATTTCATCGATATATTCTTGTACGGAGATTTCTTTGTCTATGTTGTCTTTCAATGAAAAGTGAAAACATCCTACCCCAAAAGCTTTCATGTATTTCCTTATGTAGTATATTGGCGGTTGTAGTTTTTGGCCAATTGCTATCATAGGGTCAGAGTTTTCTCTGTCAACCGGTAGGAATGTCGACGCTCTGCTTTGTGAGGCAAAAATATTAGCATCCAAGGCCTCCAGCTGTGCCATAGATAAAGGCGAATGTCAGACCGCGTGGTCAAGACCAACCACATGCCGGTACGTTTCCTGATCTACGTGGCGATCACGGCGCTGACGCGGCTGCTGATCTCCAACGTCTCGCACCACAATCCGCCGGACATCGGCATCATCTACCTGTGCGGCGGGATTCTGCTGTTGGCGTTCGCGATCCTAGTGGTGCGTTACGCTTCGTCGCAATTCCCTTCTGTGAAGATCGAGCACCCGCAACGCAAGATCGGTACGGGTTCCGGTGAGCATCCAGACGTCGAGAAGGGCGAGATTTAAAGGCCCATGGTCGGGCGAGGCCGGGCTTTGGCCAAGGGTGGCGGCAGGTTGCGATTGTCGCCATCGGTCATGGCTTCGAGGATGGCCACGGCGCTGTGGCCCTGTTCAATGGCGATGCCGAACTGAATGCTTTGCACCAGGCGCTTGAGGCGCTTGGGGTCATTGCGCTGTTCGGCGCTGATCATCCGCTTGGCAACCACATGGCCGCTGTTGGAGAGGGTCAGCATGATGCTGCCGTCCAGACCTTGAATGCTCAGGTTGATCTGATAATCCGCTGCAAAGGCATCGGTAATGAGCTGAAAAGGGTTGTCCATGATGCGTCACCGCCTGATTGAACGTGCAGTTGTTGACCGGCCATGATCGGGTTGGTTTGCGTTACCGGACCATCGGCAAGCCGCTCGCTGAGGTTTTCAAAAGTCCTTTTGCCTCGCAGGTGATGTAGCAAGGGCCATGCCGGAAAAATTGTCGAACAATGATCGCGGCCAAAAAAAGGCGGGCACCTTGGCCCGCCTTCTTTTTGCCTGCCCGTTTCAGGGCATGAACGAGTAGATGATCGCAGACAGTGCAATCAAACCGATCAACACCACGAACACGTTCGACACTTGCCCGGAGTACTGGCGCAAGGCCGGCACGCGGCGGATGGCGTACATCGGCATCAGGAACAACAGGCACGCAATGATCGGCCCGCCGAGGGTTTCGATCATGCCGAGGATGCTCGGATTGAAGGTCGCCACGGCCCAGCAACTGAGGATCATGAACAGCGCCGTGATGCGGTTCAGCCAGCTCGCCGACATCACCCGGCCACGGCCGCGCAGGCTTTTTACGATCAGGCCCTGAAAGCCTTCGCTGGCGCCGATGTAGTGGCCGAGAAAGGATTTGGTGATCGCCACCAGCGCAATCAGCGGCGCGGCATAAGCGATGACCGGGGTCTGGAAGTGGTTGGCCAGGTACGACAGGATCGAGATGTTCTGCGCCTTCGCCGCCGCCAGGTCAGCCGGGGACAGTGCCAGCACGCAGCTGAAGCAGAAGAACATCACCGTCACCACCATCATCGCGTGGGCGATGGCGAGGATGCCGCTGCTCTTGCGTTCGGCCTGTTCGCCGTAACGCTGTTTCTGGTCAACGGCGAACGCAGAAATGATCGGCGAATGGTTGAACGAGAACACCATCACCGGAATCGCCAGCCACAGGGTTTTGAAGAACAGCGGCAACGGCATGCCTTCGCTGGCAGTGGCGAAGAACGCGCCGTTCCAGTTCGGGATCAGGCTGACGCCGAGCAGCAGCAACGCCGCGACGAACGGGTAAACCAACACGCTCATGCATTTGACGATGACGCCCTGGCCGCAGCGCACGATCGCCATCAGACCGAGAATCAACACCAGCGACAGAATCGCTCGTGGTGGGGGGGCGATGTGCAACTGATGCTCCATGAAGCTGCTCAAGGTGTTGGTCAGCGCCACGCTGTACACCAGCAGAATCGGGAAGATCGCGAAGAAATACAGCAGCGTGATCAGCTTGCCTGCACCGATGCCGAAGTGTTCTTCAACGACTTCGGTGATGTCCCCGGAACGGCCGGACAGCACGAAGCGGGTCAGGCCCCGGTGAGCGAAGTAGGTCATCGGGAATGCCAGCACTGCCAGGATCAGCAGCGGCCAGAAGCCACCCACGCCGGCGTTGATCGGCAGGAACAGCGTTCCGGCACCAATCGCCGTGCCATAGAGGCCGAGCATCCAGGTGGTGTCGTGTTTGCTCCAGCCCTTGTGGGTTATTTCGCTATTGCGTGTCAGGTCTACAGCGGGATTTTCGGCAGCAGGTGTACGTACATCGGTCATCGTTTGGCCTCGTTATTGTTCTTGCTCGGGCTCACGTGTTGCAGGCGGTCAGGGAATGCTCCTCAGCACTCCACCCAGCTCACTGCCAGGCCGCCCCGTGAAGTCTCTTTGTATTTGTCATGCATGTCGGCGCCGGTATCGCGCATGGTGCGGATCACCCGGTCCAGGGAAATGAAGTGTTTGCCGTCGCCGCGCAGGGCCATTTGCGTGGCATTGATGGCCTTCACCGCCGCGATGGCGTTGCGCTCGATGCACGGCACTTGCACCAGGCCGCCGACCGGATCGCAGGTCAGGCCGAGGTTGTGTTCCAGGCCGATTTCGGCGGCATTTTCCAGTTGCTCGGGCGTGGCGCCGAGCACGTCGGCCAGGCCGGCGGCGGCCATGGCGCAGGCGGAACCGACTTCACCCTGGCAGCCGACTTCGGCACCGGAGATCGACGCGTTTTTCTTGCAGAGAATGCCTACGGCCGCCGCGGCCAAAAAGAAGGCGACCACGTCATCGTCCGACGCGTCCGGGTTGAATTTCATGTAGTAGTGCAACACTGCCGGAATGATCCCTGCTGCGCCGTTGGTCGGTGCCGTGACCATGCGCCCGCCCGCCGCGTTTTCTTCGTTCACGGCGAGGGCGAACAGGTTCACCCACTCCATGGCCGACAGCGTGGAGGTGATGACATTCGGTTTGCCGATTTCCAGCAGGCTGCGGTGCAGTTTCGCCGCGCGGCGCGGAACATTCAGACCACCGGGCAGGATGCCTTCGTGACGCATGCCTTGCTCGACGCACTCACGCATCACCGACCAGATGTGCAGCAAGCCCTGACGGATCTCGGCTTCGCTGCGCCAGGCCAGTTCGTTGGCCATCATCAACTCGGAAACCCGCAAGCCGTGCTGGTTGCAGAGCTTGAGCAATTCGGCGGCGCTGGAGAAATCGTAGGGCAGCACCACATCGCTGGCCGGCGCAATGCCGGACTCGGCTTCCGCCGCTTCGATGATGAAACCGCCGCCGATCGAGTAGTACGTTTGCTCCGACAGCTCACCGGTTTCGCCGAAGGCTGTCAGCGACATGGCGTTGGGGTGGTAGGGCAGACTCTCATCGAGCAACAGGAGATCGCGTTGCCAGTTGAAGGCAATGGTCTTGTTGCCGGCCAGAGTCAGTTCGCCGGTTTCGCGCAAGGTCTGGATTCGGCTGTCGATGGTGGTCGGATCGATGCTGTCCGGCCATTCGCCCATCAGGCCCATCACGCAGGCGCGGTCGGTCGCGTGGCCGACGCCGGTGGCGGAAAGGGAGCCGTAAAGGCGGATTTCTACCCGACGGACGGCGTCGAGCAAATTCTGGTCAATCAGTGCCTGGGCGAAGGTCGCGGCGGCGCGCATCGGGCCGACGGTGTGGGAACTGGACGGACCGATGCCGACTTTGAAGAGATCGAAAACACTGATAGCCATGCTAAAGCCTATACAAGCAATGGAAGAGAAATCGCTGCCATTTTTGTAGGACAAGCGCAATGTCGGCGATACTGCCGACCTCGGTCCTACATGACCAACGAAACTTCCTAAGACAGCCTTTATCAGGACTAAACAATGAGTCGCCAATTGCACGCCCAGACTTACGTCTGGCTGCACGTGTTTTCCTGTGCCGCGCGGCACTTGTCGTTCACCCGCTGCGCCGAAGAGCTGCACATCACGCCGGGTGCGGTCAGTCAGCAAATCCGCCAACTGGAAGAGCGGCTGGGCTTTCGCTTGTTTCACCGTCGTGCGCGCGGCGTGGAATTGAGCGCCGAGGGCCAGCGACTGGCCATCACCGTCAACGAGGCTTACGGCAGCATCGATGCGGAATTGCGACGACTGGACGCCGGAATGATCAGCGGAATTCTGCGGGTGCGTTCGATTCCATCGTTCCTGAGCAAGTGGCTGACCCCGCGCCTGCCACGCTTGCAGCAGCGCTTTCCGGACATTCAATTGCGCCTGGTGGCCGAGGACAGCAGCGTGCCGTTGCATGAAGGGGACTTCGACCTGGCGATCGACCTGAATGACGGCAGTTATCCCGGGTTGTTATCCACAACCCTGCTCGACGAGCAGATCTTCCCGGTCTGCGCCCCGAGCCTGCTACGTGGCCGACCGCCGCTGCACGGTCCGGCGGGCCTGGTGCACTTTCCGTTGCTGCACGACATCACCGCCTGGCGCGGCAGTTACGAGTACGCGGAATGGGAGTTCTACCTCAATGCCATCGGCTTCGAAGGCGCGGACGTGCGGCGCGGGCATACCTTCAACCGCAATCACCTGACCATCGAAGCGGCGATTGCCGGCATGGGCGTGGCAATTGCGCGGCGCACGTTGCTTAACGATGAACTGGAGCGGGGGACGTTGATTGTGCCGTTCGGGCTGGCGGTGCCCAATCACAAACGCTACGTGCTGCTCTATGCGCCAGGGGCGCTGAGCCATCCGGGCGTGCGTGCGGTGCATGACTGGCTGGTAGAAGAGGCGGGGATTTTCCGCAGTCTGCACCCCCTGGCGGAGCGACAGATGTGAGCAATTGTGACTGAGGAGAGAGGCGACCCAACTCCCGACCTTAACAGCGCTTTTGGTGGTTGTCCGACTTTTTTTGCGAATCCATATTTATCTTTTTTTAGGGGTTGAAATGTTCTTCGCGCAGACCGATTGTGTAAGTAAGAGGTCACGGTGATGACGCCCAAGGGCCAGCCGATGCGCCTCTCGCGAGCTAGCTGAAATAAGGGATGAACTATGCAAATCCAAGTCAACAGTGATAACCATATTCAAAGCAGCATCCGACTGGAGGAGTGGGTACGTACTACCATTGAGAGCACGCTCGAACGTTATGAAGAGGACCTGACACGCGTCGAGGTTCATCTGCGGGACGAGAATGGCGACAAGCCAGGTCCCCATGACATGCGCTGCCAACTGGAAGCGCGGCCAAAAGGCCACCAACCGATTTCTGTCACTCATAAAGCCGACACCCTGGAGCAAGCAATCGACGGTGCGGCGGAAAAACTCGAACATGCGCTTGAGCATCTGTTCGGCAAACTGCGGGGCAAACCACGTGCCGCTTTGGTGCCGTTCGAAAGACCCACTGCCGATGCGCTGCTGGAAGATGAATTTCTCGAGAACGAACAGGCTGCGCAAAACGGCTGAAGCCTGATCCACATTTAACCTTTCCGCTCTCCACCCTTAAAAACGGGCCTGCACATGCAGGCCCGTTTTCGTTTTGCCGATCAATCAACTGATCGTTCCCGAGCCCGCGGATCAGCGGCTCGGCACCCCTCGCATCGCAATCGAACTGTCCGGAACAACCGATCTCATCGGAACTCTTTTGCGTATGAGAATATTTATCATTAATATTGCGGTCTTGTTGGCCCCATGACTTTCATGCGGCCTCACCTGGTTTCAAGGTCGAACCATGAAAGGCAAAACCCGCACGCTCCCCGTTCCTTATCGATTGGCCGTCACTTCTCGAGTGCTGGCCGCGGTGTTGGGCGGCTATATCGTCGCAGCGCTGGCCAGTGTCAGCTTGAGTTCATGGTTGCCGATGGCCCGGGCCGAAGCGGTGGTGACCGGGATGATGAGCTCTTTTCTGGCCTACCTGATCGCGGTGCTCTGGTGTTTTGCCTGTCGCAGTGCCTGGCGAGCCTGGTTCGGATTGATTGTGGCGAGCCTGCTGCTGGCGGCGGTGTCGGGGTTGGCTAATTGGATGGGCCACGCATGAAAGAGGGATTTCGTCAGGCGATGGCCTGGTTGCACACCTGGGCCGGGTTGACCTTCGGCTGGTTGTTGTTCGCGATTTTCCTGACCGGCACGCTCGCCTATTTCAAGGACGAGATCAGTCACTGGATGCAGCCCGAGATACCGGCGCGTGCGGTGACCTCCGAAGCCAGTCTGACGCTGGCGCAAAACTACCTCCAGCAACACGCGGCCGGCGCCTCGCGCTGGTTGATCGACCTGCCGAGTGCCCGGGAACCGGGTCTGTCAGTGCGCTGGCAACAGACCCCTGCCAAGCCCGGCGAGCGCGGGCAATTCACCGAGAAACTGCTCGACGCGCAAACCGGCAGCGAAGTGCAGGGCCGCGAATCGATGGGCGGCGATTTCTTCTATCGCTTCCACTTCCAGCTGCAAATGCCCTATCCGTGGGGCCGCTGGTTGTCGACCATCGCGGCCATGGTGATGTTCATCGGCCTGATCACCGGGATCATCACCCACAAGAAAATCTTCAAGGACTTCTTCACCTTCCGCCCGCGCAAAGGCCAGCGTTCCTGGCTGGACGGGCACAACGCGGTGGGCGTTCTCGTGTTGCCGTTTCACCTGATGATCACCTACAGCAGCCTGGTGATTTTCATGGCGATGGTGATGCCGGCGAGCATCCTGGCTTCGTACAAAGGCGATCCCCGCGCGTTTTACGCGGAGGTATTCCCGGCCTCCGGCACGCCCGAACTGGCCGGCAAACCGGCGGAACTGGCACCGATGGCGCCGTTGCTGGAGCGGGCGCGCGCGCAGTGGTCGGGCGGCCGGGCGGAACGGCTGACGGTGAACAATCCGGGGGATGCGTATGCCTCGATTGTCGTCTCAAGGGATGATGCAGACCGCGTGATTTATGACGCCAGCAGCGCGGTGACCTTCCACGGCGTGACCGGCCAGCAACTCAGCGCCACGCCACAGCAACCGGTGCCGATGGCCATCGCCGGCAGTTTCTATGGCTTGCACATGGGCCATTTCGCGAGCCCCGTGCTGCGCTGGCTGTACTTCATCTGCGGGTTGGCGAGCACGGCGATGATCGGAACCGGTCTGGTGATCTGGCTCGGCAAGCGTCAGCTCAAACATGTGAAAAGCGGCGTAATGCCCTTCGAACTGCGGCTGGTGGAAGTGCTGAACATTGCCAGCATGTCCGGGCTGGTGGTCGCGGTGGCGGCATTTTTCTGGGCCAATCGGTTGCTGCCGGTGGAGATGGCCACCCGGGCGGAGTGGGAAGTGAACAGCTTCTTCATCGTCTGGGGCTTGAGCGTGGTTCACGCAGTGTTCCGTTGTGGTCGCGCGGCATGGATCGAGCAATTGGCGTTGGCCGCGATGCTGTTCTGCGGGGTGCCGCTGTTGAACGCGCTGACCACGCCGTATCACTTGGGCGTGACGCTGGCTCAAGGTGACTGGACGCTCGCCGGGTTCGATCTGACCTGCCTGGGCAGTGGCCTGTTCCTGGCCTGGGCTGCCTGGAAAATGCAGCACACCGGGCAGACCGTTCGCGTCGCCAAAGAACGCGCCCGATTGATCATGCTTGAGCAAAAGGTGAACTGAATGCTGTTGGCCCTGCTGCTCTGCTACGGCGGTTTCACCGCGCTGTGTTTATCAATGGATCGGCATCACGGCGAACTGCTGGGGCGCCAGCCGTCTGCCCGGCGACGCAAAACGTTCAAGCTGGGCGGCTGGTTGCTGCTGGCAGTTTCGTTATGGGCGGCGGTGGCGAAAACCGGTTGGGGGCTCGGGTTGGTGGAGTGGTTTGCGGTGTTGATGCTCAGCGCCTTGCTGCTGGTGTTGTTGATGCCTTATCGCCCGCGACTGGCCCTGGCGTTGGCTGGGTTGAGCCTGCTTGCCAGTCCCGTCGCCGTGTTGGCGCAGTGATGACCAGCGATCCCCCGGAATCCCGCGACGACGAATATCGCGGCGCCCGTGCGCATTTCCTTCAGGTGTTCCTTTCCCAGCGTTCGCAGATGGAAGCGCTGGTGAGCCGGCGTGTCGGCTGCCGCGCTACCGCCGCCGATCTGGTGCAGGACTTGTTTCTGCGTTTCTGGCGGCGTCCGCTGGTGCAGGTCGAGGAACTCAGCACTTACCTGCTGCGTTGCGCCGGAAACATCGCCATCGACCATTTGCGCAGCGAAGGCACGCGGGTGCGGGTCAACGAAGGCTGGATGCCGGATCAACCGGACAGCCAGGGCAGCGAACCACAAGCGGCGCTGGAAGCGGGCAACGACCTGCGTCACGTCGAAGCGGCGTTGCGCGCATTGCCGGAACGTACCCGGCAAATCTTTCTGCTCAACCGCATCCATGGCCGCAAATACGCGGAGATCGCCAAGGCCATGGGCCTGTCCCAAAGCGCCGTAGAAAAACACATGATGCGCGCCCTCGATGCCTGCAAGGCCAGTTTGCGGGAACCGCCAACGCGCACGCCAGGGAAAGCACCGTGAATCAACTCGACCGCGTCACCCCGACGCCCGCTCAAGAGCAGGCTGCACTCGCCTGGCTGAGCCTGTTGCATGACCAACCGAGCAGCGGCGATCAACTCACTTTCAGCCGCTGGCTCCAGGCCGATCCCGCCCACGCCGAGGCTTACGCCCAGGCGCAAGTGCTGTGGGAGTTGAGCGAAATGCCCGCACGAACCCTGGCCGATGAAGACGCTTTCGCCTTGCGGGGTTACCTCAATGCGATGAACCGATCCCGACGCACCGGCGTGCGGCGCTGGTCTGGCGCGCTGGCCATGGCCGCGTGCCTGGTGCTGATGATCGGCATCGGCGCGGGTTGGCAGCCGATGCGCTGGGTCGATGATCTGGGGGCGGACTATGTGTCTGCGCCAGGTGAAATTCGCACCGTGACGCTGGCCGATCAGTCGCAAGTGACGCTGGACGCCGACAGCGCCATTGCCGTGGATTTCAGTGGCGGCGAGCGCCACGTTCAGCTGCGTCGCGGTGCCGGATTCTTCAGCGTGACCCACACGGGCGATCCGTTTGTGGTCGACGCTGAAAAGGGCCAGGCCCGGGTGCTCGGCACTCAGTTCGAAGTACGTTTGCAGCCCCATGGTGCGCAGGTCACGGTCCTGTCAGGACGGGTCGGCGTGACAGCGGACAGGCACGCCGAGCAGCAGATTCTGACCGCTGGCCAGCAAGTGGCGTATGGCGAAGGTTCGGCGCAAAAGCTGCGTGTGGTTGACAGTGAAGCGCAACTGGCCTGGCGTCAGGGTTGGCTCAATTACTACAAGGTCACCCTGGCCGATGTGGTGCAGGATCTGGGGCGTTATTACCCGGGGCGGATTGTGCTGCTCAACGATGAACTGGCCGCGCGGCGGGTCAGTGGCAGTTTTCCGAGCAAGGATCCGCAGGCGGTGTTGGGTTCGTTGCAGGGCGTTTTGGGGTTTGAGCAGACCAAGGTGATGGGGCATCTGATTATTTTGCGGTGAGGCTGCCGGCCCCATCGCGGGCAAGCCCGCCCCCCTACAGGTTCGCGCGATCCTTGTAGGAGCGAGGCTTGCCCGCGAAGGCGTCAGGCTTAACGCCACATCACCCCGCAAAAAAATTATTTTTCAAAATTATGATGAGGTAAACCCAACCCCCATCCGTGTAGTGACTGAAACTGCGAGTCATTCGCATCCCGTAGGTTCTACACAGGTCAATGAGCAATGAAGTCCAGGGCAAAACCGGGTTCGGTCAAACAGTGGTTGGGTGCTTCTGCACTGAGTATGTCGGCGTTGGCCTTGCTGCCTTCGAGCGTCGCATCGGCCGCTGAGGCGGGCAATACGCAGCCGCTTACGCCGTTCAGCTTCGCCATCGCTGCCAAACCGCTGCCCCAGGCCTTGAGCGACTTCAGCCGCGTCACCGGAATCAGCGTGGTCTACACCGATGAAGCGCCTTACGGGCTCACCGCCCCGGCGGTCAATGGCCCGTTGAGCGCCGAGCAGGCCCTGCAGCGTTTACTCAGCGGTTCGGGCCTCACCTTCCGCCGTAGCGATGCTCACACCCTGGTGCTTGAACCGCTGCCCAGCGCCGGCACGTTGAATCTGGGCACCACCACCATCAACTCGGTGGCCGATCAGTCCATGAGCTATCAGCCGCCGCCCACCAGTTCGGTGATGCGCTCGTCGGCCTTGCTCCAGGACATCCCGCAGACCGTCAACGTCATTCCGGCCCAGGTCATTCGCGATCAGGCGCCGCGCAATCTGGATGATGCGCTGGCCAACGTCAGCGGCATCACTCAGGGCAACACGCTGGCGAGCACCCAGGACTCGGTGATGACCCGCGGTTTCGGCGACAACCGCAACGGCTCGATCATGCGCGACGGCATGCCGATCGTGCAGGGCCGCGGCATGAATGCGACCGTGGACCGGGTCGAAGTCCTCAAGGGACCGGCCTCGCTGCTATACGGCATCCAGGACCCGGGCGGCGTGGTCAACATGGTCAGCAAGAAACCCGAGCTTGAGCAATACAACGCCCTGACACTGCGCGGTTCGACCTACGGCGACGGTAAAAACGGCAGCGGCGGTGGCCTCGACAGCACCGGCGCACTGGGTGATTCCGGCTTTGCTTACCGTATGGTGCTGGACCACGAAGACGAAGATTACTGGCGCAACTTCGGCACCCACCGCGAGACGTTGGTGGCGCCGTCGCTGGCGTGGTTCGGCGAAAGCACCACGCTGTTGTTTTCCTACGAACACCGCGAGTTCCTGACCCCGTTCGACCGCGGCACGGTCATCGATCCGCGCACCAACCATCCGTTGGACATCTCGCGCAATGAACGCCTGGACGAGCCCTTCAACAACATGGAAGGCCGCTCGGACCTGTACCACTTCGAGGCCGATCACGAGCTCAACGACAATTGGAACGCTCATTTCGGCTACAGCTGGAACCGTGAAACCTACGACGCCAGCCAGGTGCGCGTCACCGCCATCGACACCCGACGCGGAACGCTGACCCGTAGCATGGACGGCACTCAAAACGCGATCAGCACCGACCGTTTCACCACCGCCAGCCTCGAAGGCAAGGTGAACGTGTTGGGTATGCAACACGACCTGGTGTTCGGCATCGATGACGAATACCGCAAGATCTACCGCGAAGACCTGATCCGCCAGAAAAGCCTGAGCACCTTCAGCTACGTCAACCCGGTCTATGGCCGCGAAGTCGCCGGCACCACGGTCAGCCCGGCGGACAGTGCGCAGACCGATGAACTGCGCAGCGATTCGATCTTCCTGCAGGACTCGATCCACCTCACCGATCAATGGATTTTCGTCGCAGGCGCACGCTTCCAGGAATACGACCAATACGCCGGCAAAGGCGTGCCGTTCCAGGCCAACACCGACAGCAACGGTCAGAAATGGGTGCCGCGCGCCGGTCTGGTCTATCGGTTCACCGATGAACTGTCGTTCTACGGCAGCTACACCGAATCGTTCAAACCCAACTCAACCATCGCGCCGTTGAGCGGCAGCAGCACCGTGCTCGACGGCAGCGTCGCGCCGGAAGAAGCCAAGTCGTGGGAAATCGGCGCCAAGCTCGACATGCCAGGGCGCGTGACCGGCAACGTCGCGCTGTTCGACATCAAGAAACGCAACGTGCTGGTGGCCAACTCCGAAGGCCCGGTGACGATTTACAGCGCCGCCGGTGAGGTACGCTCCCGGGGTCTTGAAGTGGATTTGAGCGGCCAGCTCAGCGACCGCTGGAGCCTGATCGGCAGCTATGCCTACACCGATGCCGAGGTCACCGAAGACCCGACCTACAAGGGCAAAAAACTGCAAAACGTCGCGAAGAACAGCGGCTCGCTGTCGGCGGTCTACGACTTCGGCACCATTGTGGGCGGCGATCAACTGCGGGTCGGCGCGGGCGCGCGGTATGTTGGCGAGCGGGCGGGTAACGCGGTCAACGATTTCGACCTGCCGAGCTACACCGTGGCCGATGCGTTCGCGACCTACGACACCAAAGTCGAAGGGCAGAAGGTCAAGTTTCAGCTCAACGTGAAGAACCTGTTTGACCGCACCTACTACACCTCGGCGGCGAGCCGGTTCTTTGTGTCGATGGGGGATTCGCGGCAGGTGTCGTTGTCCAGCACACTGGAATTCTGATCGCAGACCGCGTAATCGTTCTTCGCGGGCAAGCCTCGCTCCTACACGTTTTACGTTGTCCGTGTAGGAGCGAGGCTTGCCCGCGAAGACGGCATGACGGGCGCTGCAAATGTCGGGACTAACGCAAAAACGCCTGCCGATACTCGCCGGGCGTTCCACCCAAAACCTGCCGAAACCGATTGGTGAAATGGCTCGCACTGGCAAAGCCGCACGCCAATGCAATCTCTCCCAAAGGCTGCGATGTCGAACGCAACAACTCCCGCGCCCGGCCCAGTCTGCGCGCCAACACATACTGATGCGGCGGCAAGCCAAAGCTCTCCCGAAACATCCTCGCAAAGTGATATTCCGACAGCGTACACAACGCCGCCAATTGCCCTAGGCTGATCGCCTCGGCCAATTGATTGTCGATGAACTCCACCAACTGCCGCCGCTGGTGCGCCGCCAATCCGCCTTTTAACCGCAAGCCCTCACGCATCCCGACTTGGCCGAGCAACACGTGGCTGAGCATTTCGTGAGCCAGGCTGCTGGTGAGCAGGCGCTCGCCGGGTTCGTCCCAGCTGAGGGTGAGCATCTGCCGAAAGCGTCGGGCCTGCGCTGGATCGTCAAGGAAAGTGGCTTCGCGCAATTGCAGTTCGCGAGGCTCGCGGTCCAGCAGCGTGACGCAGCCGAGGGCAAATTGTTCGGGGCTGAAATACACATGGGCGAGGCGAATGTCGCCGTTGATCACCCAGCCCGACTGATGCTCGGCCGGCAGGATGCACAGCTTGTCCGGGCCGCCCTTGGTGCCGGGCTGATCGCGGCGGAACGTGCCGGTGCCGCCAGCGATGTAGCACGACAGTGTGTGGTGGCTTGGGGCTTCGTAATCCTGGGCATCGTGATGGTTGCTCCACAGGGCTGCAGCCATGCCGTCACCAAGCTCGGCGCTTTGCTCCAGACGAGCATTGGGCGAGCGGTTGAGGGCTTGAAAGACTTGCAGGGTTTCCAGTGTGGGCATGATGGCTTCTCTCCAACGCCTTGCATCCTACTCCGTAGACCATGCGCTGCCAGCCTCTGCCACGACAAAAGCGCAAGTTTATGCAAGTGCGCCCACGCTGGGCGCAGGACACTGAGTTCCTATTGAGGAGCCTTAGTCATGAACCTTTCGCTGTATTTATTGACCGTGCTGATCTGGGGCACCACCTGGATTGCCTTGAAATGGCAGTTGGGTGTGGTGGCCATTCCCGTGTCGATCGTTTATCGCTTCGGCCTCGCGGCACTGGTGCTGTTCGTCCTGTTGCTGCTCAGCCGGCGCCTGCAAGTGATGAACCGTCGCGGGCATTTGATCTGTCTGGCACAGGGCTTGTGCCTGTTCTGCATCAATTTCATGTGTTTCCTGACGGCCAGTCAGTGGATTCCCAGCGGGCTGGTCGCCGTGGTGTTTTCCACGGCCACGTTGTGGAACGCGCTCAATGCACGGGTGTTCTTCGGCCAGAAAATCGCCCGCAACGTTTTGATGGGCGGTGCGCTGGGCTTGTCCGGGCTTGGCCTGTTGTTCTGGCCTGAGTTGGCCGGCCACACCGCCAGCCCGGAAACCTTGCTCGGCCTGGGCCTGGCACTGCTCGGAACTTTGTGTTTCTCGGCCGGTAACATGCTCTCGAGCCTGCAACAGAAGGCCGGTTTGAAGCCGTTGACCACTAACGCCTGGGGCATGGCGTATGGCGCCGCGATGTTGTCGGTGTGGTGTCTGGTCAGGGGCATTCCGTTCGACATGGAATGGAACGCGCGTTATATCGGCTCGCTGCTGTACCTGGTGATTCCGGGTTCGGTCATCGGCTTCACCGCGTACTTGACGCTGGTCGGGCGCATGGGCCCGGAGCGAGCGGCCTATTGCACCGTGCTGTTCCCGGTCGTGGCGCTGAATGTCTCGGCGTTTGCTGAAGGCTATCAATGGACCGCGCCGGCATTGGTGGGGCTAGTGTTGGTGATGCTTGGCAACGTACTGGTGTTCCGCAAACCCAAGGCGCCGATAGCGCAAGGCAATGGCAAACTCGCCTGAATACGTCGGGGCCGAGTGCGCTTAGCGCTCGGTCCGGAGTGCGACGAATATCAGCAGCGGAAGTATGAAGTCGACAATATGCCGGGCCCAGTCCTTGGCATTCCAGGTTTGTGATTCGTCCATGTTGAACCATTCAACGCCGATCACTTGCAGGCAAACGTAGTAGACAAATATGGCGATCAATAATCCGATGATTGAAAACTTTTTGGCCTCATGGAATTCCTCGGCCGGCGCATTCCTGTAATGGAAAAGATAATAGGCACCAATCAGGCAGAAGGCCGTATAGATCACTTCAAGTGTAATGATGAACCAATAGATCCGGTGGTGGAGCATGGGTGAGGTGATTGCCCGGTAGTTCAGGTTGATGTTTTCCCGGGTGGTGTCCATGCTCAGAATATGACTGACGTACTCATAGTTGGATGCGTAGTCGGTGAAGTTGCTGTACATCACCAGCAGGCCAAAAAAGCTTATATAAGTCATTAGTGCCAGCTTGCTGTATCTGATGATCTTGTCGGTAGTAATACTGTTCAAGGCTAGAGTGCTCCATCACTGTTTTCCGTGGGTCGGATAAGTGATGGTGAGTGTATAGCGCTTGAACTATTTTAGTGGGCTGACTGAATTGCAAGTTATGTAAGGAGCGGGCAGAGACTTTATAAGTCTCTGCCCGTTTTAGTTAGCCTTTCCACACTTGCGGGTTGACCAGATCTTGCGGGCGCTCGCCCAGCAGTGCGCTGCGCAGGTTAGCCAACGCACGGTTGGCCATGGCCTCGCGGGTTTCATGGGTGGCGGAGCCGATGTGCGGCAACGTCACCGCGTTTTTCAGCTGGAACAACGGCGACTCGGCCAATGGTTCTTTCTCGTAGACGTCCAGCCCGGCGCCGCGAATGCGGTTGTTTTGCAGCGCTTCGATCAGGGCGGGCTCATCCACGACCGGACCGCGCGCGATGTTGACCAGGATGGCGCTCGGCTTCATCAGGGCCAGTTCGCGGTGGCTGATCAAGTGCCGGGTTTTCTCGCTGAGCGGTACCACCAGGCAAACGAAATCGGCTTCGGCCAGCAGTTCGTCAAGGCTGCGAAATTGCGCGCCGAGTTCTTGCTCCAGCTGAGTCTTGCGGCTGTTGCCGCTGTAGAGGATCGGCATGTTGAAGCCCAGTCGCCCGCGACGGGCAATGGCCGCACCGATGTTGCCCATGCCGACGATGCCCAGGGTTTTGCCGTGTACATCGCAGCCAAACAGCGGTGCGCCGACGGTGGCTTGCCATTGTCCGGCCTTGGTCCAGGCATCGAGCTCGGCGACGCGGCGGGCGCTGCTCATGAGCAGGGCGAAGGCCAGGTCGGCGGTGCTTTCGGTGAGGACATCCGGCGTGTTGGTCAGCATGATCCCGCGTTCGTTGAAGTAGGCGACGTCGTAGTTGTCGTAGCCGACGGAGACGCTGGAGACGACTTCGAGTTTGGCGGCGTTTTCCAGTTGTGCGCGGCCAAGTTTGCGGCCGACACCGATCAGGCCGTGGGCGTGGGGCAGCGCTTCGTTGAACTGGGCGTTGATGTCGCCGTTTTTCGGGTTGGGGACGATGACGTCGAAGTCTTGCTGGAGGCGCTCGACCATTTCCGGGGTGACGCGGCTGAAGGCGAGGACGGTCTTTTTCATGGGAGGAGGGCTCGTCGGGGCTTGGTGAATGCCAAGCACGCTAACATTCTTCCCCGTTGTTGCGCGAGTCCGCGGATTGCCCGGGAGTTTCTGTGGGCGCTGGCCTGTCAGCGATGGCGGCCTTCGGGCCGACCATGTTGTGGTTGACCGGGTACATATCCATTCCTGCGGTTACGGCGGCTGGCGGTTTCGCCCTTACGGCGACTCACTTTTTTTTCAAACGCCAAAAAAAAGTAAGCAAAAAAAGGCTCGCCCCAAACGTCCGGCCCCTCGCCTGGGCTCGGCGTTCCTTCGCTCCGGTATCCATCCGGGGACACTGCCCTCCGGTCTGCTTCGCGACGACCTACATGCAGCGTGTTCGACTGCGTCGAACGGCGCTGCGCGCCACTCCCCGGATGAACACCTCCACTCAGCCTCCCGACGGGGCGGGTGGATCAAGATCAAGAGCTGCAGGCGAGCTAACGCTCGGCCTGATGAGTGGTGAGAATCAAAAGCTGTACGCTGAATTCTTGTAGGAGCGAGGCTTGCCCGCGAAGGCGGCCTGACAGCCGACCAATCTCTTTTGCAGGTACCCACCAATCCATTGTGGGAGCGAGCCTGCTCGCGAAGGCTGTTTAACATTCGACATTGAAGTCGTCTGACTCACCGCTTTCGCGAGCAGGCTCGCTCCCACAGGGAAACAGTTCACACCGGAGGATCAGCTATGTGGCGCAGGGTTGGGTACGGCGACGTTATCGAGCATCCGGTTTGCGGCCAGTTCGGCCAGCATGACGATCTGTTGAATGGCCATCGCCTTGTGCCGGTACGGGCCTTCCAGATGGTCCGCGAAGTCGCTCGCCATCACGCTGGCCTGGGCCAATGACTCGCAGGTGTGGGCCAGCAGGTCTTCGTCTTTGATGTCCGGTGCGATCACAAACATGGTGCTGGGTTTGCGGATGGCTGGGGATTTGAGGGCGGCGGGGTTGAGGTAGTGATCCAACGCGCGTTCGGCGGCGTCGTTGAGTTTTTTGGAATCGAGGGATTCGTAAGGGGAAACGTCGTCGGTTTTCGGAGGGTTCGGTGTTTCTTTGATCATAAAAAGTTACTCGAAATGGGATTAATCGAGCTGCCATTTTCGTTTCCAAGCGAAGGGGTGGCAGCCATGCGCGGTTTGGAAAACCGATATCCCATCAAAACCGGCAGACCCGAAGGTCTCCCGCGCACAGCCGCCATAACAAGGAATTGCGGGCAGAAAAAAGCGCCGCAGTATGCCATGTGCTGTGATGGGAATCAGGTTTCCAAGCCTGGCCGCTGATTTTGCAGCGACCCACAAAGCCTACCCATTTCCCGTCTGACCCAACAACCGACAGAACCCGTCGGAAACATTCCCCAAAATCACTGCGTCTGTAGGACCGTGAAATCAGTTCGCCACCCGAGCCGCACCCAGACTCCCACTCAATTCATACGCCACCAATTCCGCCTGATGCGCCGCCAATATCTCCGGCAACGACCCGCGCAAGTACTCGACCCAGGTCTTGATCTTCGCGTCCAGGTACTGGCGCGACGGGTAGATCGCATACAGGTTCAGTTCTTGCGAGCGGTAGTTCGGCATCACCCGCACCAGTGTGCCGTTGCGCAGGCCTTCAATCGCCGCGTACACCGGCAACACGCCGACGCCCATGCCGCTGATGATTGCGGTTTTCATCGCGTCAGCCGAGTTCACCAGGAACGGCGAGCTGTTGATGGTGACCATTTCCTGGCCTTCCGGGCCGTCGAAAGTCCATTTCTCCAGCGGGATCACCGGGCTCACCAGGCGCAGGCACGCGTGGTTAAGCAAGTCGCTGGGCTTGTGCGCGCAGCCGTTGGCTTTCACATACGCCGGCGAGGCGCAGACGATGCTGTAGGTGATGCCCAGGCGCTGGGAGACGAACCCTGAGTCCGGCAGTTCGCTGGCGAGCACGATGGACACGTCGTAGCCCTCGTCGAGCAGGTCCGGCACTCGGTTGGCCATGGTCAGGTCGAAGGTCACGTCGGGGTGGGTCTTGCGATAACGGGCGATGGCGTCGATCACGAAGTGCTGACCGATGCCGGTCATGGTGTGCACTTTGAGCTGCCCGGCCGGGCGCGCGTGGGCGTCGCTGGCCTCGGCTTCAGCCTCTTCGACGTAGGCCAGGATCTGCTCGCAGCGCAATAGATAGCGTTTGCCGGCCTCGGTCAGGGCGATGCGACGGGTGGTGCGGTTGAGCAGGCGGGTTTGCAGGTGGGCTTCCAGGTTGGAGACCGCGCGCGAGACGTTGGCCGTGGTGGTGTCCAGTTGCACGGCGGCGGCGGTGAAGCTGCCGGCCTCGGCCACGTAACTGAAGGCGCGCATGTTTTGCAAAGTGTCCATGGGGTGCTCTCGGGTGCGATGGCAAATTGTGACACAAGGTTTCAGAGTCTGAGACCCCGACCAAGGGATTATCGCGTTAACGGTAACAAAGATTCACAGGATTCCCAGCTTATCGCCGTACAGGCCGCCCCCTAGAATTGCGCCGGTCATTGTAGGAGCGAGGCTCGCCCGCGAAGGCGGCGTGACAGTCACCAACGATGTCGACTGATACGCCGCCTTCGCGGGCAAGCCTCGCTCCTACAGGACTTCGTACGCCCCTTCTCTCAGGAAATCGCAGCAGTGCCGCGTCGCATCAACAGAGCGCTTCAGACGCTCAGTGTTCTGGCTTTATCCCTGACCCTCGGCGGCTGCATCGGCACCGGAGGAATTGCCCCGCAGGGCAAGGCACTGGAGGCCAATTCACTGGCCACCGACGACGCCATCCAGAGCGCCGCGCAGGACGCTCACTGGCCCACCGCGCAATGGTGGCAGGCCTATGGCGACCCGCAATTGAACCGCTGGATCGACCTCGCCGTACAAGGCAGCCCGACCATGGCCATGGCCGCCGCGCGGGTGCGACAGGCCAGGTCCATGGCCGGCATCGCCGAGTCTGCCGAGTCGTTGCAGATTAATGGCGAATCCACCCTCAAGCGCCACAACTGGCCGACCGATCAGTTTTACGGGCCGGGCGAGTTGGCCAACACGACCACCTGGGACAACAACGCTGCACTGGGTTTCAGCTACGCCCTCGACCTTTGGGGCCGCGAAAGCAACGCCACCGAGCGCGCCGTGGACATGGCGCACATGACGGCCGCCGAAGCGCGTCTGGCGCAGCTCGAATTGCAGAACAATATCGTGCGCGCCTACATCGAACTGTCGTTGCACTACGCGCAGCGGGACATTGTCGAGGCGACCCTGAAACAGCAGCAGCAAATTCTCGATCTGGCGCAAAAACGCCTGAACGGCGGCATCGGCACCCATTTCGATGTCAGTCAGGCTGAAACGCCGCTGCCGGAAACCCATCGCCAGATCGACGCGCTGGACGAGGAAATCGCCCTGAGCCGTAACCAACTGGCCGCTCTGGCGGGGAAAGGTCCAGGCGAGGGCGCGCAGTTGCAACGGCCCACGCTGTCATTGGCCGCGCCACTGAAACTGCCGTCGTCATTGCCCGCGCAATTGTTCGGTCAACGTCCGGACGTGGTCGCCAGCCGCTGGCAAGTGGCGGCCCAGGCGCGGGGCATCGATGTCGCCCACGCCGGTTTCTACCCCAACGTCGATCTGGTCGGCAGCCTCGGCTACATGGCCACTGGCGGTGGGGCGATGGAGTTTTTGACCGGCAAGAAACTCAACTACAGCGTCGGCCCGGCGATCTCGTTGCCGATCTTCGACGGCGGGCGCTTGCGTTCGGAGCTGGGCGAAGCCTCGGCCGGGTATGACATCGCCGTGGCCAAGTACAACCAGACGCTGGTCAACGCGCTGAAAAACATCTCCGACCAGTTGATCCGCCGCGAGTCCATGGACAAGCAGCAAACCTTCGCCGCCGAGTCGGTGGCCGCTGCGCAGAAGACTTATGACATCGCGATGGTCGCCTGGCAGCGCGGGCTCACCGACTACCTCAACGTGCTCAATGCCCAAACCTTGTTGTTCAAGCAGCAGCAGGTCCAGCAGCAGGTTCAGGCCGCACGCCTGAGTGCCCACGCCGAATTGGTGACAGCGCTGGGTGGCGGGCTGGGTGCAGGAAATGATGTGCCGAAGGACAGCCAGACCCAGGCACCGAAAACCCCGGCCCTTTTAAATAGCCTCTCGAATTGAACACGATGTTCCAGGTACATCCGCATTTGTGGCGAGGGAGCTTGCTCCCGCTTGAGTGCGCAGCACTCACAACATGTGAGGTGGCTGCCCGAATATTGGGGCCGCTACGCAGCCCGGCGCGAGCAAGCTCGCTCGCCACAGAATCTCTTTTGCCTCACGTGCTTCCAGGATACTCATGACTCCCTCGCCCGCACCTCTGCGCTGGCTGTATTCCCTTGAATGGCGCCGGGGTTTCTTCGACTGGGCACGCAGCGACGGCGTGACCTGGGTCTACATTTTCAAAGTGCTGTTCGCCGCGTTCCTCACCCTGTGGCTGGCGATGCGTCTGGAGTTGCCGCAACCGCGCACGGCGATGATCACCGTGTTCATTGTCATGCAACCGCAAAGCGGCCAGGTGTTCGCCAAGAGTTTTTACCGCTTTCTCGGCACGCTGGCCGGGTCAGCGGTGATGGTCGCGTTGATTGCCTTGTTTGCCCAGAACACCGAACTGTTCCTCGGCTCACTGGCGATCTGGGTCGGTCTCTGCTCGGCCGGCGCGGCGCGTTATCGCAATTTTCGCGCCTACGGTTTCGTGCTCGCCGGGTACACCGCCGCGATGGTCGGTTTGCCCGCGTTGGCCCACCCGGACGGCGCGTTCATGGCCGCGGTCTGGCGGGTGTTGGAGATCTCGCTGGGGATTCTTTGCGCCACCGTGGTCAGCGCCGCGATCCTGCCGCAAACCGCCAGCGCGGCGATGCGCAACGCCTTGTATCAGCGCTTTGGTGTGTTCGCCTTGTTCGTCACCGATGGCTTGCGCGGTCGCAGCAAACCCGAGGCTTTCGAAGCCAGTAACGTGCGCTTTATTGCCGAGGCTGTCGGCCTGGAAGGGCTGCGCAGCGTCACCGTGTTCGAAGACCCACACATGCGTCGACGCAACGGACGACTGAGTCGCTTGAACAGCGAATTCATGGGCATCACTACGCGCTTCAACGCCTTGCACCAATTGCTCGAACGCTTGCGCAGCAGCGGCGCTGACCACGTGGTGGCGGCGATCAAACCGGGGTTGCAGGACCTGGCGGAATTGCTCGATGGCTTCAGCGGTCGTGCCTTGACCAGCCCCGATGCCGCACGCCTGGCCAGCGCCTTGGCGACTTACAAGGAAAACTTGCCGGCGCGGGTTCGCAGCCTGCGGGCGACCTTTCAGGAAAGTGGTCCGAGCGACGCCGAGCAGCTCGATTTTCATACCGCCTACGAACTGCTCTATCGCTTCGTCGACGAGTTGCACAGTTATGCACAGACCCACGCTTCACTGGCCGATCACAGCCATGCGCGCGAGCAATGGGACGAACCGTTCACCCCGCAAACCAACTGGATGGCCTCGGCGGCGTCGGGGATACGGGCGGCGTTCATTCTGGTGGTGCTGGGCAGTTATTGGGTGGCAACGGCGTGGCCGAGCGGGGCGACCATGACGCTGATCGCTGCGGCCACCGTCGGTCTGTCTGCGGCGACACCGAACCCGAAACGCATGGCGTTCCAGATGGCCAGCGGCACATTCCTCGGGGCACTGATCGGCTTCGTCGAGATGTTTTTCATCTTCCCGTGGATCGACGGTTTTCCCTTGCTGTGCGTGATGCTCGCGCCGGTGATCGTGCTGGGTTCGTTCCTCACGTCGCGGCCGCAATATGCCGGTGTCGGCCTCGGGTTGCTGATCTTCTTCAGCACCGGTTCGGTGCCGGACAACCTCACCGTCTACAACCCTTACGCGTTCATCAACGACTACATCGCCATGGTGCTCGGCATGTTGGTGTGCGCGGCGGCCGGGGCGATCATTCTGCCGCCGAACAGCCGCTGGTTGTGGCGCCGGCTCGAGCAGGATTTGCGTGGGCAAGTGGTGTATGCGATCAGCGGCAAGCTCAAGGGCCTGGCTTCGAGTTTCGAAAGCCGGACCCGGGACTTGCTGCATCAGGCTTACGGCCTCGCGGTGGGTCAGCCGCAGGTGCAACGGGATTTGCTGCGCTGGATGTTCGTGGTGCTGGAAGTCGGCCACGCGATCATCGAGTTGCGCAAGGAACAGGCGATTCTGCCGGTGCATCCGGCCTACGCCGAATCCCAGCCGTGGCGCCAGGCGATCCGCGTGATGGGGCGCTCGCTGGTGCGGCTATTTCTGCAACCGAGCCCGAGCAATCTGGAACGCGGCCTGATCGCGGTCGACCATGCCATCAGCCGCGTGCAAGCCACCGACGAACCGTTCGCGCCGCACTTCGACACCTCTGCGTTGCGGCGGGTGAAGAGCTATTTGCACTTCATCCGCACCTCGCTGCTGGACCCGCAATCGCCGCTCGCCGCCTACGCCGGGACCCGGCCCCAAGGACTTGAACATGCCTCGTGAAATCGCCTTCCACGGTGTGTATATGCCCACCATGACGCTGATGTTTTTCATCGCCGCGGCGCTGGCCTGGGCGCTGGACCGGTTCCTGTCCGGGTTCGATCTGTACCGCTTCTTCTGGCACCCGGCGCTGCTGCGCCTGAGCCTGTTTACCTGTCTGTTCGGCGCTCTGGCGCTGACGGTCTACCGTTGACTCTCTATTTCTGAAGAAGGCCCTGATGAAAAAGCTTTTCAGCCTGCTCGCCACGTTGCTGGTACTGGCCCTCGCGATATGGATCGGCCGGACCCTCTGGGTGCATTACATGGACACGCCGTGGACCCGCGACGGCCGGGTGCGCGCCGACATTATCAACGTTGCCGCCGACGTCACCGGGGAAGTGGTGGACGTGCCGGTGCGCGACAACCAGCAAGTGAAGAAGGGCGATCTGCTGATGCGCATCGACCCCGAGCACTACCGCATCGCGGTCAAACAGGCGCAGGCCCTGGTGGCCTCGCGCAAGTCGACGTGGGAGATGCGCAAGGTCAACGCCCATCGCCGCGCCGACATGGACGCCTTGGTGATCTCGAAGGAAAACCGTGACGACGCCAGCAACATCGCCGACTCGGCCCTGGCCGATTACCAGCATGCCCAGGCACAACTGGAAGCGGCTGAACTGAACCTCAAACGCACCGAGGTCCGTGCTGCGGTGGACGGCTATGTCACCAACCTCAACGTGCATCGCGGTGACTACGCGCGCATCGGCGAAGCGAAAATGGCTGTGGTCGATATGAACTCATTCTGGGTGTATGGCTTCTTCGAAGAAACCAAACTGCCGCATGTGCGGGTGGGCGACAAGGCCGACATGCAGTTGATGAGCGGCGAGGTGTTGAAGGGGCATGTGGAAAGCATCTCCCGTGGCATCTACGACCGGGACAACCCGGAGAGCCGCGAGCTGATTGCGGATGTGAACCCGACATTCAACTGGGTGCGCCTGGCGCAGCGAGTGCCGGTGCGGATTCACATTGATGAAGTGCCGGAAGGTGTTCTTTTGGCGGCGGGGATTACGTGCACGGTCGTGGTTAACTGACTCGGTCCGTCAGGCATAAGACAAAGGCTCAGCCCTTGCAAAACGTCTCATGCAAATGTCGCCAAACCACCTTGCCACCGGCCTGTTTCTCAAACACTACTGTCGAGCGGCGATCCGAGTGCAGGCCCGTCGCATCGGTCTGCTGCTCTCGATAACCCACCACCGCGCCACCGTCGTACAGTGCAATACCCCGCAACTCGCTGAGCTCGATCCTGAAGCCAAGCTTCTTCCCGCCGGCCAGCAAGAACAACTCGCTCAACGCTTCGAAGTCCAGCACCCGGCCGAGGGGCGAGATCATGGAAAACTGTGGTGAAAACCGGCTCAGCAGTTGTTCAAGTGCCGAGTCGTCTCGTTCTTCGGCCAGCCATTGTTCGATGGCGACGTGGGCCTGGATGACTTCGTCGAAGTAGTCGGTGTAGTCGGTGTAGTCGGTCATGGTTGTTTCCTGAGTTTTTGCAGCGTCTGGTCTGACGTCTTCGCGGGCAAGCCTGGGCAAATATTGCGAACGACGCGAGCCTGTAGGCGCGAGGCTTGCCCGCGAAGAACGATAACGCGGTCCTACAGTTGCCCCCTAAGCCCGAACCGCTTCATCAACCCCGCCTCCAGCAACCCTTTAGGCAGCAACCCCGCCAACAACGGCAACGCCCGGCTGCCATTGCCCAGACGAATCAGGCGCGGAGGTTTGCTCTGCTGCACAGCCTTGAGCAAACCACCGGCAAACTCCTTGGCCGGGGTCGGTTTATCCTGAGAGGCCTTGGCCCGCGCACGAATACCTTCGCGCAAGGGAAACCACGGCGATTGCTCGGTGATCAACTGCTCCGCCTCATGCCCGGCATTCTTGGCGAAGCTGGACTCGATTGCGCCCGGCTGTACTTCCATCACGCGCACACCGAACGGCGCCAGCTCCATGCGCAATGCATCGCTCAAGGCATGGACAGCGGCTTTCGAGGCGCAATACGCGCCAGCAAACGGTGTGACCAACACCCCGGAAACGCTGCCGATGTTTACCACGATCCCTTTGGCCCGACGCAACACCGGGAACAGCGCGCGGGTCACGCCAACAATCGCGAACACATTGGTTTCGAATTGGCGCTGCATCGCCGGCACACCGCCGTCGAGCAGCGGCCCCATGGCGCCATAGCCGGCGTTGTTGATCAGCACATCGAGGCCGCCATGTTGCTGGTTGATCCGCTCGCTCAACTGTTCCAGCGCCGCGCCGTCGTTGACGTCCAGCTGTACGGCCGTGAATCCGGCGGCGGTTAACGCGGCCACATCTTCAGCCTTGCGGGCGCTGGCCCAGACTTCGTATCCGGCCCCTTTGAACACATCGGCGAGGGCGCGGCCGATGCCGCTGGAACAACCGGTAATCAACGCAACGGGCATGGCGCGGTCCTTGTGCAAAAAGAAGTAGGGGGATCAGTCGGAGAAACTACCCTGCAAACGCTCGGCGCGAAACTCCAGGGTTTGCGGGCGATAGCCAGGGCGCAGCGGCGGCAGGGGCAAGCAGTCTTCCCAGTTGGCGCCGGCTTGCAGTTCGCCGGGGCCGCGATAGCGCGGGGCGGTGTATTGATTGTCGGCCAGATTGACCGTATCGCCCGGCGCATACGCGGCGACACGCCAGCGCAACTCGGTCAGCGGCACGTCGTTGCCGTTGTTCATGGTCAGTTTCAACGGCCGGTCTGCCGGGCAGTGTTCCGGCGCGTAGGTGATGCGCAACTCCAGGCGCGCCAGTTGCTTGACCTCGCGGTTGTCCATCCAGATCACCCACGTGGCCACCAGACCCAGGCCGATGGCGGCCGCCACCGAGACGGGCAAGGCCTTGGCCGGGTAGCGCAGCAACAGGATCAGCCAGGTAATAACCAGCAAAACGCCGATGAACATGTTTGAACGCTCCTTGAACTCATGGCCACCATCCTACCGAAGGGCTGAGGGAATGGACATTGCGCGTTCCAATAGGATGCGGAGCATCCTGGGCTGAACTCCCACGCAGAGCGTGGGAACGAACAAAAAAGCCCCCGACCAACCCGCTGCGGATAGGGAAAACGCAGCGGACTGGACGGGGGCTTTTGTTTTACTGAACGCTTACTGCGCGATGGTTTTCACCGACACGCCGCGTTCGATCGGGGTGGAGCGACCGTAGATATCTTCGAACCGCTCGATATCGTCTTCACCCAGGTAGCTGCCCGATTGCACTTCGATGATCTCGAGTGGAATCTTGCCCGGGTTGCGCAGGCGGTGAACCGAGGCGATCGGGATGTAGGTCGACTGGTTCTCGCAGAGCAGGAACACGTTTTCGTCGCAGGTCACTTCGGCCGTGCCGCTGACCACGATCCAGTGTTCGGCGCGGTGATGGTGCATTTGCAGGGACAGGCACGCGCCCGGCTTGACCGAGATGTGCTTGACCTGGAAACGGCCGCCCATGTCCACCGAGTCGTAGGAGCCCCACGGACGATAGACTTCGCAGTGGTTCTGGGTCTCGCTGCGGCCCTGCTCGTTGAGGGTGTTGACCATCTGTTTCACGCCTTGGACCTTGTCCTTGTGGGCGATCATCATGGCGTCCTTGGTTTCGACGACCACGATGTTTTCCAGGCCGATCACCGACACCAGTTTGCCGTTGCCGTGGATCATGCAGTTCTTGCTGTCCTGAATGACCACGTCGCCTTTGGTGACGTTACCGTTGGCGTCTTTTTCGTTCACTTCCCACAGCGACGACCAGCAACCGACATCGCTCCAGCCGGCGGTCAGCGGTACGACGCAGGCGCGCTGGGTTTTTTCCATGACCGAGTAATCGATGGAATTGTCCGGGCAGCAGGCGAAAGTCGCTTCGTCGATGGTGACGGTGTCGGCATCCTGTTCGCTGCGTTCAAGCGTCAGCAGGCAGGTATCGTAGATGTCTGGATCGTGTTTTTTCAGCTCTTCCAGGAAGCGGCTGGCACGGAACAGGAACATGCCGCTGTTCCAGAAGTAACCGCCGGACTGGACGAACTCGGTGGCGCGCTTGACGTCCGGTTTTTCGACGAAGTGCGAGACGCGGCTGACGCCTTCGGGCAGCAGGGAGTCAGCGGTCGATTTGATATAGCCGTAGCCGGTTTCCGGTTTGGTGGCCGGAACGCCGAACAGCACCATTTCGCCGTTTTCGGCAGCGACGGTGGCCAGGGCCAGCGCACGTTGCAAGGCTTTCTGGTCATCCAGCACGTGGTCGGCCGGCAGCACCAGCATCAACTCGTCGCGACCTTCATTGACCAGCATCATCGCGGTCAGGGCCACGGCCGGCGCCGTGTTGCGGCCGAACGGTTCCATCAGGATGCGCTGGGTTTCCAGTTTACGGTTGCTCAGCTGCTCGTTGACGATGAAGCGGTGGTCTTTGTTGCAGACCACGATCGGGGTGTCCATGCCTTCAAACACCAGGCGTTCCAGGGTTTGCTGGAACAGCGTGTGTTCGCCGGTCAGGGCGAGGAACTGTTTAGGGAATTGCTTACGCGAAAGCGGCCAAAGACGTGAGCCGCTACCACCTGACAAGATCACCGGAATCATGTTGTTACTCCTTGAAAATCGTATGGGTCAGAGCTACTGCGTTCTGTCGTTTCACTCTTGTTCTTATTCCGTGTCCCGAATGGCACTGCGGTTCAATGTGGGAGCGAGCCTGCTCGCGAAGGCGGCGTATCAGTCGACATCAATGTTGAATGTCAGACCGCTATCGCGAGCAGGCTCGATCCCACAAGGGAACAGCGTCAGTCAGGCAAAATGTTTAGCGCGTCGAAACCGGGCGTTTTACCCAGACTGGCGACAGGCTGCTGCCTTTACCGGTGACGTACAGCACGGCGGCTTCACCGCGTTCCAGGGCAACCGGTTTCACGTCGCCGACTTTGGTCGCGCCGTCGTACAGGGCCAGGCTGACTTTGACCGGGTTGATTTCACGTTCGCCACGGCCCTTGGCCGCTACGGATGGAACCACTTCGGTCTTGCCGTCAGCGGTTTTCAGGGTCAGGGCCTTGTCGCTGAGGTTCTGCACGCGAACCAGGGATTTCTGCTTGTTCTTGAACGGCGGCTCTTCGATCAGTTGCGGCGCGCCGCTGGCGTTGTTGACCAGGGTGTAATAGTGATCACCGGCCAGTTTCACCGGCAGGGTCTGGCTGCCGACCTTAGCGCTGTAGTCGCCGCCCGGCATGAAGCTGAAGTCGGTGCTGGACAGCGGCGCGACTTCGGCCAGGTTGGTGCTGCCGACGGTGGCGCTGACTTCAGCGTTACCGGCGTTGTAGACACGGACGAAGCTCGAACCTTTCGGTGCAGTCGGGCCGTAGAGTGCAGCGTCACCAGCAAAGGCGGACATCGACAACACGCTCATGCCAGCAACAAGTGCGAAGGTCTTGGCGAGACGGCGAGGAGTAGTAGTGAAAGTCATGGTGTACCTCTCTTTCAGTTTTGCGCCCGGTCGGGCGTCTCGGATTTAGTGTTTGCGGCTACGTTTTGTTGGCGGGCGCCGGCTTCTTTGAGCTCTGCGACCCACTGCGGGTCGGCGTCGCCTATTTCGTTGTTCACAGGCAGATAACGTTCAGGGAACTCCCAGATCAGCACCTGTGGCGGGCTGTTCTTGAAAGCATCACTTTTCAGGTAGCTGAGCATCGGCAGAATCGGGCCGTGGCCGTCTTCGGCGTAATTGACCACGTCGCTGTTCAGCGCTTGTTTCAGCGCCCCGACGAAGTTCCAGTTAGGGTTGGCGCTGTAGCTGGTGCCGATCAGGGCCACCGGCACTTCGGTGTTGGCGAACAGCGCGTCATCACCGGCAGGCTGGTCTTGCGCGACCACGGTGTTGCGCTTTTGCAACGGCTCGGTCTTCGGCATCAGGTTTTCGAACAGCGGGTCCAGCGGCAGGAACAACCGCAGGTCGCCCTTGTGCGTGACCTTCTCCGCAGGTTCGGTGACGAAGCGTTGCGGCTCGCCACTGAGCGGGGTTTTCTCGGCAATGGTTTTGGCCAGGGTCTCGGCGGCGATTTGCGCGCCTTCCGGGGTCCAGTGGGTGTCGGTGCGCAGGAACACTTGCTGACCGTCCAGCTTGGCTTTGAGCATCGGGCCGAACAGGTCGGGCGCGATGATCTTGTTGGCTGCCACGCGAGCGTGGAAGTCTTCATAGAGGTTGGCGTGAATGCTCGAAGGTTTCACTGCGCCCAGGTGTTCCGGGTACAGGCGAGTCTTGGCCGGCACAATCGCCATCACCAGTTTCACGCCTTTGGCCTTGAGTTCCTGGCGTACGCCTTCTACGAGCGCGTAGTTGCCTTGCAGGTTCAACTCTTCGTTGACGATCGGGTTGAATTCTTCATCGCTGTACAACCATTGATCGCGGCCGAGCACAACGCCCGGACGACCTTCGTTGAACAGTTTGAAATCCAGCGCGGCCCAAAGGTTGGTGCCCAGGCGCTTGATCGGGAACTCGTCGTCGTAGTGCGTTTCCACAGCCTTGGCCCAGCGGCCATTGAGTACCGTCGCATCGGCGTTGGTGCTGAAGCCGAAGAAGCTGCGCGTCGACCACAGGCCCAGCACCAGCAGGGTCACCATGAACAGGGCGATGTAGAAGATACGTAATGAGCGGGTCATGGTCAGATCCCTCAGAACTGGAAGTAAAGGAACGGCGAGAAGCTTTGCGCCGAGAGTTTGAAAATCGAGGCGATGAACAGCACCAGTACCAGCGTGCGCATCACGTAGCGGGACCAGTCCGCGGTCCAGTAGGCCGGTTGCACGGTGGCTTCAACGCCAACGGTGTAGCCAGGCTCGTGGATGCTGGTCGGGTTGTCGCCCGGTACGGCTTTGATCATTCCAGGCGTGGCAGCGGCCGGGCCGTCGGCCTCGACGTTGACCACAGGCTTGGTCTTCTCAGGCGGCAGGTTGCTGTAGAAATCGCGGATGCCGAAGAACGCCAGGGTCATGTAAGCCACCACCAGGGTCGCCACTTGCAGGCCGGTGAGGCTGGCCGCGTTGAGTTCCGACAACGACCATTCGCCGAAGCTGAACATCGCGCCGTACATGCGACCGGCGACGTGCAGGTTTTCCGAACGGAAGATCACCCAGCCCATGACCACGAGCAGGAAAGTCAGGGCCCAGCGGATCGGGTTGATGCTGCGTGGCGAGGTGTTCAGGCCCAGGGCCTTTTCGATCGCCAGCCACATGCCGTGCCACGCACCCCAGATGATGTAGGTGATGTTCGCGCCGTGCCACAGACCACCGAGCAGCATGGTCAGGAACAGGTTGCGATAGGTCATCAGCGTGCCTTTACGGTTACCGCCGAGGGTGATGTACAGATAGTCACGCAACCAGGTCGACAGGCTGATGTGCCAGCGACGCCAGAACTCGGTGATCGACTGGCTGATGTACGGCTGCTTGAAGTTTTCCATGAAGCGGAAACCCATCATCAAGCCCAGGCCGATGGCCATGTCGCTGTAGCCGGAGAAGTCGAAATACAACTGCGCGGTGTAGGCGAGGGCGCCCAGCCAGGCGTCGCCCGTGGTCGGGTTCTGCAAGGCAAAGCAATGGTCGGCCACCACCGCGAGGGTGTCGGCGATAAAGACCTTCTTGATGAAACCCTGCATGAACCGCGTGGCACCTTCGGAGAACTTGTCGAGGGTGTGGGTGCGGTTGTTGAACTGGTCGGCGAGGTCGCGAAAACGCAACACCGGGCCGGCGATCAAGTGCGGGAAGATCGCCACGAATGCGGCAAAGTCGATCAGGTTGCGGGTCGCCGGGGTGTCTCCCCGATAGACGTCGATGATGTAGCTGATGGACTCGAAGATGTAGAACGAGATCCCGATCGGCAACAGCACGTGGGTCAGGATGAACGGCGACAGACCGACCGACGTCATCATCGCGTTGATGCTGTCGACGCCGAAGTTGGCGTACTTGAAGTAGCCGAGAATGCACAGGTCGACGGCCACGCCCAGCAGCAACCAGCGTTGTGCCGGTTTGGTCCGAACGCCTGCGGCACCGACTTTGAGGCCGATCCAGTAGTTCCACAACGTGACGGCCGCGAACAGCGCAAGGAAGTCCACACGCCACCAGGCATAGAACACGTAGCTGGCGAGCAGCAGCAGCAGGTTGCGATAGCGTATTCCGCTCAAGTAGTACATGCCGAGAAAGATCGGCAGGAACAAAAACAGGAACACGTTGGATGAAAATACCATCCCGGTCTCTCCATGTTTAACCAACAGTCAAGGGCCAACGGCCCCCCCAAACCCCCCATCAAAATCCAGAGGGCATTACTCAAATCTCAAACCTGACACTGACCCTCTGTAGGAGTGAGCCTGCTCGCGATGAGGGCGTGTCAGTCGACATGAATGTTGAATGTCAGGCCGCAATCGCGAGCAGGCTCACTCCTACAAGGTTTTGTGCTTTGGCTACGAACCTTTTTTGCCTTTCTCGTTGGCAGGGTCGTAGACCTTGGTCAGGTCACCCCCGAGGCGGAAGGTCTTGAACGGCTGCATCTCGTGTTTTTTCTCGAGCACATCCGGCGAGCAGGTGTAGAGCGTGCAGAACGGTTCGAGCCAGGCGAATTTCGAGTCGACCTTGAGGTCGGTCATGTCCTGTTCCTTGCCGTTCTTTTTCTCGAACTCGTCCGGGTCTTTAACCCCCGACAACACCCGGTCACCCAGGCGTTTCAGCGCGCCGTTGTTTTCCTGACGCAAGTCCACACCGTTGACCTGAGCGAAACTGGCGATCATCGCCAGCGGCGGCAGGGCGTAGTTGTGGTAGGCGAGGGCGCGTTGCTGGCGCTTGAGTTCGTTGGGCAGGAAACCCTGGGCGTCAATCTGATTGGCGCCGACTTTGTATTCCTTCACTGCCCAGTCGAACAGGTCGCGACGGTTGGTGGCGATGGACGTTGCCATCACCGACCAGGCGGACCAGTACGAGTGGTTGTTGGTTTTTTCCAGCGGCAGGTTGTCCCAATCGCTGACCACCTGATCCGCCATTTTGCTGAACCAGGCTTCGATCAACTGCGACTCTTGCTGATGGTTGGCCAGCGGTTGCGAATCGGAGAACTTCAGGCGAATGTAAGCCGACGCCATGCTGCCCAATGCCCATTTGCGCATGGACTTGCCGGTGTGGTTGAAATCCTTGGACATCAACGCATCGGACTTGGCCCAGGCGGTCAACCAATTCAGGGTGCATTCCAGTTGTTCCGGACGACCGTCACGCATGTACTGCATCACGCGCTTGCTGGTGCCGCGCTCCATCTTGGTGATGTCGGCGGTGGTGTCGCGGAAGGCTTTTTCCGAGGCCTCGTTCAGGGTCGAACGGGCCTTGTCGGAGCCTTCATACTTGCTGCGAAATTGCAGTGAGCCGGTGTACGGCGTCGGCATCGCATCACAGCCTTCGCTCTTGTCGCCGGTTTTGACTTTTTCAATCGGCGCGAAGTAACCCTGTGGCGGGCGCAGTGGCGCGGCGGCCTGGGTGGCGCCGGCGAACATCGCCAACGTCAGCAGGGAGGGCGCGAGTAACTTTTTCAAAGTTCGGGTTTGCATGCATGTCATAAGAGGTTGCCTCATTGCCCGGCTTGAGCGGTGCGCTGCCCAGCGCCAGGGAATACATTGCGTTTGCAGATTTTCGCTTCGACTTTCTGTGGCGTGGCACCTGCTTCAGGGCCCTGGATCTCGACGGCCAGCAGATTCTGCGTGGCCCAGTCTTCGTCCGTGCGCAACTCGAAGGCAAAGCGCCCGTCGGTGTCGGAAGTTTCCGGTTTTTCGATTTTGATGTCCTCGTGGCGACCGTTCATGTACCAGAGGGTGGCTTGCAGGATTTTCACCGACGCATCGGCGAACTGGATGTCGACCTGGTGACTGCCGTTTTGCAGGTTCAGGTTCTTGCTGTTGACCATTAATTCGTTCTTGCCCGGTTTCAACGTGGTGCTGCCGGTCATCTGTGCATCCTTTCCTTCGCAACCGTTGTCCAGCAGCGCCATCATCTGGCGGTAGATGGTTTCCTGGTCGAGGCGATAGAGCGGCGAGAATTCCCAGATCAGAATCTTCGGCGGCTTGGTCTGGAACTCTTCGCTGCCCAGGTACTGCAGCATCGAACCTTCCAGGCCACCGCCGGGGAACGCCACGTTGAGGATGTCGGCGCCGATGGCCTCTTGGAGGAAACCGGCGAAGTTGTAGTTCTTGCCACTGTGGCTGGTGCCGACGAGGGTGATCTCGGGATTGCCGGAGTCACTGAACAGGTCGCCGTCGGCCGCTTCGCCCTTGGGCTCGGTGGTGAACTGATCCATGTACTGGATCGCGTAGCTGGTGCCACAGAGTTGACCGGCCATGTTGTGTAATGTTCCGGTCTTGCCCATGCGACCCGACTTATGGCTCTCGAATTCGCGCTTGGGAATGTCAGCGAACTCAGGCAGTTGCTTGATTTTCTCGGCGACGATTTTCGCCGTGCGCTGGGCGCCATACGGCGTCCAGTGTTGGTCGCCGCGGAAGTAGAAGTCGTGGGCCGGCAGGGTGTCGGGCAGCGATTCGTTGGTCAGCGGCGACAGGTCCGGAACCACGTAGCCCATGGCGGCGAAACGGCCGAGCATGGTCTTGTAGTTCTTCAGCGCCTTGTCGAAATCGTATTTGGCTTTTTCTTCCGGATTCAGTTTGTTGCGGTTCACCAGACCACGGGTGGGCTGGTAAACGATGACCAGTTCCACGCCTTTGCTCTTGAACGCATCGTGCAGCTCTTTCATGCGTTTGTAGCCGGCGGGGGTGGTGTCGAATTCGGTGCGCAAGTCTTCCTGGGTACGGAACAGCCAGTCGCCCTGAGCCTGCACCAGCGTGGTGAAGTTCTGCTGATAACGCGTGGTGTAGTTCTTCGCGTCATGGGCTTCGGGGCACAGGTTGCAGCACGGTTCGGCGCTGAAGCTCGGCGGACTTACTTTACTGGCAGCTTCATCGGCACGGACGCCGGCGCTGGCCGCGAGAATGCCGGCGGTCAGGGCCGACAGGCTGAGTAATTTGATCAAGTGTGGGTGCATAAAATTATCCTCAGTCCTGCATTTCGGTCTGGCGTTCGACAGGGTCGATCAGCACGGCTTTCTGCTGGCGCACCAGCAAGTCGAGAATTTCATCCTGGCGCTCGCCAAGAATCCCGTTGAAGCTGATGCCGCTGGATTTGGTCGGGGCGAGCATGGACACGCGATACAACTCGACGCTCAGCGGCGAGTCGATGGACAGCGGTCCGCTGCCGTTACCGGCCAGTTCGCCACCGACGATGATCAGCGACACCTGGGCGTCGAACGGGTCGAGCTTGATGTCCCGGTCGGTGTCGCTCAGGTCTTTGATGTGGCCGTAGACGCCCGTCAGGCCGTTGGCCATGGCGAGGTTTTCGTAGAGGCGGATATTCACGCTGTTACGAATACGGATGCCGTGGCGGCGATTGCTGATCACCTTGTTGCCCCACAGCAGGTTGTCAGCACTCTCGTAGAGGGTGATGCCGTCGGTGTGGTTCTTGTAGATCTCGTTGTAGGCGATGACGTTGTTCACGCTGTTACGGTCAATCACCATGCCCGACAACTTGTTGTCGTAGCTGCGGTTGTTGAAGATGAAACTGTCGTTGACCTCACGGGAAATAATGATCCCGTGCTTTTTCTTGGTCCCGAATACGGTGTTGTCCGCGATGATCAGTCCGTGGGAACGGTCATGCGGGTCAATGCCGTAGACGATGTTGTCTTTGTAAGTGTTGCCCTTGACCACGAAGTCGCGGGTCTCGTAGCAGTAGAAGCCGTACCACATGTCCGAGAACTCGGAGCCGACGATCCAGCCGGTCGGTTCAGGACGCTTGAGCACCTTGGCCATGTTCGGCGTGTACTGGGAAATACTCACGCCGTAAGACTTACTGTTGGCGTAGCCGAAACTGGCGATCTTGCTGTTGGCGATGTAGGTCTGGGTGCCGCCCCAGGACAGCAGGAACGGACGGAATTCCTTCGGCGACTTGAAGGCCGCCGGGCCGTTTGCCTTCTCGCTCCAGCCTGTGATTTTGGTATCACGCACAAACAGCTGGCCGTCGTTGACCAGGAACGAACCGGACTCTTGGGACAGGCGCAGTTCCTGGGTCTGCTTGTCGATTTCCAGGATGCCTTTCTCACCTACCACGATCGGCAACTTCGCCAGGAACACACCCGGCGAGGTTTCGCTGAAGTACTGTTTGGGTAGTTTCTTGGCCAGATCCTTGAGGTTCATGTAGCCGTCGTCGACGAAGATCGCCTGTGGGATGCCGTGCTGACGCACCACCCACTCGGCCATCTTGTTATCGCCGCCGATGAAGTCCTTCAGGGCGTTCTCCTGCATCATCCGGCGCACGCTGATTTTGCCGGCCTTGGTGCGCACGACTTTCGCGGCGATGGCTTCGGCGGTGTAGCCGGAGGTGTCCGGCAGTTTCGGCGCAGCCAGTTCCAGCGGCTCGGTCGGCGCGCTGTTGACGGTGTAGGTCTTGGCCTGTTGCAGCCCCTTGGCAATGGTCGCCGGCTGCCCTTTCTGCGCGGGCGCTACCGGCTCCGCAGTGGCGAAGGCCGCCGAGCTGGCCAGCAGCATCGCGCCGGCCAGCAAGGTCAACGAGCCTCTCTTCGGACTGTTCATGTCAGGAACTCCCTTCGCGGTTCGCATCAGAAGCGCCAGATCACGTCGATAAACGCGCGGTGCATGTACGAATCGACGCCTTTGCCATACGCATCGCCCGGCTTGAACACACCGCCACGCAAGCGCACGAGGGCCGAAGGCTCATCGATCGACTGACTCAGGGAGGCCGGCAGCAGGCCTTGCTTGAAGTACTTGGTGACGACCACGTCCATTTCCTGGCCGAGGTCTTTGTTGCCATCTTCCAGCGGCAGGGACGTGCTGGAGAGCACAGCGCCGGTCACGTCGTCGGTGTCGTTCTGCACGGCGTTGATGCCGTTGCTGCCGACCGGCTTGTTGCCGTCGACACGCCAGAATTTGTGGTAGATCACGCTGGCGTCGTATTCGTCGTTGAGCATCCACGAACCGAACAGCGTAGCGGTCTGCATGTTGTTCATTTCGCCACGGAAGGCTTCGCCGAAACGGTGAACCCGCGAACGGGTACCGGTGTAGTTCGAGCGATTGCTTTCCAGGCCGTTCTGTTCGTAATCGGCGCTGGCGCGGGCATAGGCTGCACCGACTTGCCATTGCGGATCGAGGCGCAGACGCACGCCCAGGTCAGTGGCCCAGCCATCGACGTTGCCGCTGGTCTTGGCTTGTGCCGGCGGAGTGCCGTCGGCGTTCAGCGGATTGACCGTGTCGCGGTCGCCGCTCATGCCAGTGACGCTGCCCCAGTAATTGACGGTGTTGGTGTTGCGCCAGTTGTAGGCATCGCTGTCGGCGGTCAGGCCGATCCAGCTGATGTCGCCGTTCTCTTTCTTGTCCAGAGAATCGGCCGGAACACCAGGTTGCGGATAGTCAAGCTTGCCGTCATCGTGGGTGTGATGACCACGAATGCCGACCCAGTTGCCCGGCGTCCACTGATACGCCGCATCGGCGTAAGCGTGCAGGCGATCCTTGTCTTTCGGGGCCAGCTCGGTGAGGTCGGTGCGGTATTCGCTGAAGCGTTCGGCCACACCGGCGTTGGCACGCAACAGGGTGGTGTCGAAGGTCCAGTTCAGGGCTTCGATGTTGGTGTCGCGCCATTGGCCGTCGTCGTTGCGCAGGCGCTGGCGACCGAGCTTGAGGATCTCGCCAGGGTACGGCGTCAGGCCGCTGTAGCCGACCCAGAACTCGCGCATCGCCAGGTAATTTTTCTTGCTCTTGCGGTCACCGTTGTCGGTGGTCTGGGTGCCGTCGCTGTCGGACTGCTGCAGTGTGTCGGTCTCGATGATGTCGGTGGACGTCACGGCCTGACCCATGGCGTAGCCGCTCCACGCGCCGCTCTCGCCGTAGATCCATGGACGCAGGTCGAGGCCGACGCCGTTGACGTCGCCGCCGCTTGCGGTGCCCAGATCGGTGTCGTCTTGGGACTGGCCGGTGATTTTTACGTCAAGGCCGTAGTTTTTGCTTTCAGTCAGGGCCGCCAGGGTCGGGCACGACCACAACAGGGCGAACGACAGGCCAATACCGGCCTTCACGAATGGATTCAGCTTCATAGGGATTCCTCGCCGTCTTCTTCTTGCAGGGCATGCAGTTCCAGCGTGTTCTGGCTCAAGGCACCTCGAACGTCCTGTTCTTGTTTCAACAGGCGTTTGGCCTCGGCGAGCTGGGCAGGCGGCAGTTGGGCTTCGAGTGTTTGCGCAAGCTCGGTGGCTTGCGGGGTGTTCTGCGTCTTGGCCAATTGGCTGAAGACGTAAGCGTTAAGCGGGTCGGGCTTGGTGCCCTTGCCTTGGGAAAACAGTTGGGCAATGGCGAAGTCGGCGCTGTTCTGGCCGTTGCGTGCAGCCTTGAGCAGGTGGTCCAGCGCTTTCTGCGAATAGACCTGGCCCAGGTAACCGCGACGGTAGATCTGGCCGAGGTAGTAATCGGCGGCCACTTCTCGGTCGACGGCTTTCTTGAAGTGTTCTTCGGCAGCCTTCGCGTCGGCCGGCACCATTTTGCCTTCGTAATAGAGCTTGCCCAGCAACAGTTCGGCGCGCGGCTGGTCGGCGGCGCGGCCGTTGTCCAGATACTTCATCATCGTGTCGACGTCGCCCAGTTCCGGGAAGTCGTAGAGCAATTGTGCGAGGCTGACCCAGGAAGCGGGGTAGCCCGGAGCGATGCCTTCGAGCAGCGACTGAGCGGTTTTCTCGTCTGTCTTGCCCAGGCTCGCATCGCCCAATACGCGAGCCACACTGTCCACGCGTTGAGCGGTGACCGTGCCGCGAGCGTGAGCGGCTTGCATCTGCTTGATCAGCTCGGCCTGTTGCTCAGGCTTGGCCTGTTTCTGATAGACCGTGGCCAGTTCGACGTAGCAGATGTCGGTGGTGTTCAACGCCGCTTTGCAGATGGTTTCCACTTCGTCCAGGTGCTGGTCGTAAGTGCCCTGGGTGCGATAGAGCAGCACTTGAGCCAGGCCCGCTTCCGGTTTGCCCTCGGCGCGCCATTGGCTGATCTGCTGCTGGGCGTTGACGTTGGGGAAACTGTGCGGGTATTGCAGGTACAGCATCGCCAGCGGGATCAGGGTGTTGCCTTCACCAGCGGCCGAGGCTTTTTTCAACAGGCCTTCGGCTTCGTGCTGTTCGGCTTCGGTGGAGCCGGGTTTGGCCACCAGCAGACGACCCAGGCGAGCCTGGGCCCGCGGCGAGACGCTGGCTGCGGCGCGATAAGTCGCCTCGGCCTGTTTGATCTGCGCCGGGTCACGGCTATCGACCTGGATATCGGCCAGGCCAACCTGTGCTTCGCTGTAGCCCAGGTCTGCCAGTTGCTGGTAATTCTGCGCCGCCAGCGCGGTGTCACCGCGCTTGAGGGCTTCGTTAGCCAGACGTTGGTCTGGAAGGCCGGCACAACCGGCCAGAGCAATTGCCATGGCCAGGGTCAGCGGGACCGGCAGGATTCTGAGTGGGCTAGTCACGGGCATGTCCTCTGCTTAAATACCGGCGGCCATGGCTTTGTCGATCAGCCAGTTCAGGTTCGGACCACGGGTGCTGTTCACTTCAACCGGGCGACCGGCGAACTTGCTGTCGAGTGGCTCGTCAGGCTGGATCAGCACGCGGATGTCCGAGGAAAGGTCGGCGCTTTTCAGGCTGGTGCTGCTGACGATCTTGCCGCTGCGGGTTTTGTCTTCACCGGCGATCTGGAAGCTGACCGTGTTACCTGGCAGCACATCGCCGAACTGGCGATAGGAGAAGCGCGCTTCAACATTGGCTTCGCTGTTGCGCGGCACCAGTTGGAAGATCACGTCGCCTTTGCTGGCGTACTGACCGTCGGCGACCAGTTGCTGGGCCACGGTGCAATCGCACGGCGAGGTCAGGGTGCCGGTCATTTGCTTGCCGAACAGTTCTTCAACCTTGGCCGGTTGCAGTTGGTTGTCGTCCAGATGGCCCTTGAGTACGTCGAGCATGCTGGTGCTGAACGTTGCGAGCGGCGCGCCTTTGGCAGCAACGCCGTCAGCCTTGATCAGGCTCTGTACGGTGCCGTCGCGGGGCATGGTGATGTTCATGCCTGCCACGCTGACCAGGCCCGCCTGGGCGTGGCTGACGAAGTACATGCCGTACACCGACTTGAAGATGAAACCGAACGCCGCGAGGCCGACGATGAAAATCGCCAGGCTGAAGGTCACGGCGCGCAGACGACCGAACGCGGTCATGCCGTGGCCGCCGTCCTTCATCTTGCGCGCCTTGGTGAAGTTGTCGCGCTGCAGGGTCGCCAGCACTTCACCCATGCTGACGATGTCGCCGGCCAGGTGCGAGGTGATCAGGTGACGCAGGGTGGAGATATCCTGGGGCTCCAGGTTCTGGAACTGACAACCGATGCGGCCGGTCTGGCGGTCGACGGAGCGGATCAGCAATTCCACGTCCATGGCCAGACCGAGGTTATCGATGACGAATTGCAGGCGCGCCTTGTACACATCGCCGGTTTTCAGCGGCAGCTGACCGGCGTTGAAGGCCAGGCCGCCAGCGGAGAGGTCGATCACTCGAGCTTCTACCGGGGTCCGGTCGGGACCGAAGAAACGCAGCTTGGCCGGGATTTTCACTCGGGCGTGTTGGCGCTGGGCTTCTGACTCATGCACTACGTTGGCGTTGACGGCGGTATTCATAGGGGCGTTTTCCTGGTTAATTCAATAAGGGGGCGGTCAGACCATCATCAGCAGCACGGCAACAAAGATGCTGCCGGCGGAGAAGGTCATGGTCCGAGACGACCAGGTGTTGAACCAACGTTGAAAGCTGGCGAGGTCACGGGTCAGGGAAGTGGGCTGGCGAGTCCAGGACTGTTGGTCGAGGCGGAAGAACACGTAGATCTTCACCAGCGCGCCGACGATCTGGTTGTAATAGAGAATCGCCGGGTAGGCCGGGCCGATCCGGTGGCCGGACAACGACAGCAGCACGGTCAGGATCAGGCGGGTAATGCCGATCCACAGCAGGTACACCAGGATGAACGCGGTGCCGTACTTGAAGCTGGCGATCAGCGCGACCGTCAAGCCCAGCAACGAGGTCCACATCGACACGCGCTGATCGAACAGCACCACCGAGGTGAACAGGCCGAGGCGTTTAACCCCCAGGCCCAGGGCGCGGGCGTTCTGGCGCAGGTTGTTGCCGTACCAGCGGAACATCAGTTTGCGACTGGCCTTGATGAAGCTTTTTTCCGGCGGATGCTCCACGGTGTGGATCGCGGCGTCCGGCACGTAGAACGTGTCGTAGCCCAGGCGCATCAGGCTGAACCAGCTCGACTTGTCGTCACCGGTCAGGAACTTGAAGCGGCCCAGGCGCCAGTGTTGCAGCGAGTCGCTTTCCACGTCGGCGATGAAGTCCGGGTTGGTGACCACGGTCGCGCGAAACACCGACATCCGGCCGGTCATGGTCAGTACGCGCTTGGACAAGGCCATCGAGCACATGTTGATGTGGCGCTGGGCGAATCGCAGTTTGTGCCATTCGCTCATGATGTAGCCGCCGCGCACTTCGCAGAACTCGTTGGTGGTCAGGCCGCCGACATTGCCGAACAGCTGGAACCACGGCACGGTCTTGAGCACGGTGCCCTCGGCGAGCACGGTGTCGCCATCGATCACTGCAACCACTGCGCGGTCGTCCGGCAGGTGGCGGGAGATGGCGCGGAAACCGTAGGCCAGGCCATCACGCTTGCCGGTGCCGGGAATGCGCACGAAGTCGAGCTTGACCCGATCCGGCGGATTCATCTTTGTCCAAAGGCTTTTCACCAGCTTCTCATCGGACATTTCGACGATGGAGCAGACCATGGTGGTCGGCAGGCCGCAGTCGATCGCTTCGCGAATGACGGAGGCGTAGACCTGGGCGGTGGTCAGCGCGTCGATACGGAAGCTGGTGACCATCAAGAAAACATGGGACGGGTTTGCCGCGTCACCCAGCTTGCGCACTTTGCGCCGCAGGTGCGGGTAGACCACGTACAGAAACAGCATCCCGCGCACAAAGTGCGTGGCGCCCATCGAGTAGCGCCAGATGCCGATGAAACCGATGAGGAAGATAAAATCCTTCGAATCGGAATCGAATGTGGACGCAGGCAACGCCATGGCGATGCCCATCAATAAACTTAGGTAAAACAGCCAACCGGCGGCCTGAAGTAGGCCGTGCTTTAGCCTGTGCATAATCTGCATCCGTCTCTATCTCGGGCGAGCCTGTGGGGTGGCCCGATGGGGTTAAGGCAGGCATAAAAAACCGTAGGAGCGAGGCTTGCCCGCGAAGGCGGTGTGCCTGACACACCGCGTTGCCTGGTTCGCCGGCAAGCCTGGCTCCTACAGGGAACGGCTTGTTACCAGCAGATGCCTTCGGTACGACCGCTGACGCTGGTGGCTTTGGACATGAAGCCAACCAGGTCGACGACTTGCTTGCCGTGTGGAGCGTTCTGCGCCAGGGCGCGGAATTTCTCGTCACGGTTGCCGAGGATGATCACGTCGGAGTTGGCGATCACGTCGTCAAAGTCAGCGTTGAGCAAGGACGAGACGTGAGGGATCTTCGACTCGATGTAATCCTTGTTCGCGCCGTGGACACGGGCGTATTCGACGTTGCTGTCGTAGATGCTCAGGTCGTAGCCCTTGCCGATCAGCATTTCCGCCAGATCTACCAGCGGGCTTTCGCGCAGGTCATCGGTGCCGGCCTTGAAGCTCAGGCCCAGCAGGGCGACTTTGCGTTTGTCGTGGCTGGAAACGATGTCGAAGGCGTTCTGCACCTGGGACTCGTTACTGCGCATCAGCGAGTTCAGCAGCGGCGCTTCCACGTCCAGCGAGCCGGCGCGGTAGGTCAGGGCGCGAACGTCCTTCGGCAGGCAAGAGCCGCCGAACGCGAAGCCAGGACGCATGTAGTACTGGGACAGGTTCAGCGTCTTGTCCTGGCAGACCACCTCCATCACTTCACGGCCATCGACGCCGACAGCCTTGGCGATGTTGCCGATCTCGTTGGCGAAGGTCACCTTGGTGGCGTGCCACACGTTGCAGGTGTACTTGATCATCTCGGCGACAGCGATGTCCTTGCGGATGATCGGTGCGTCGAGCTCTTCGTACAGCGATTGCAGAACGTCGCCCGAGGCCTTGTCGAACTCGCCGATGACGGTCATTGGCGGCAGGTCGTAATCGGCGATCGCGGTGCTTTCACGCAGGAACTCAGGGTTCACTGCAACGCCGAAGTCGACACCGGCTTTCTTGCCGGAGCAGTCTTCGAGGATCGGGATGACAACGTTTGCGACAGTGCCCGGCAGCACGGTGCTGCGAACCACGATGGTGTGGCGGGTGGTCTTGTCACGCAGGACAAAACCGATCTCGCGGCACACCGCTTCGATGTAGTTCAGTTCCAGGTCGCCGTTCTTCTTGCTCGGCGTACCGACGCAGATCATCGACAGGTCGGTGTCGCGAATCGCTTCGGCGAAGTTGGTCGTGCCGCGCAATTTGCCCGTCTCGATACCCTTCTTCAGCAGTTCGCCCAGACCCGGTTCAACGATCGGCGAACGGCCGGCGTTGATCATATCGATTTTGTCTTTGGCAACATCGACGCCAACGACGTCATGGCCCCGTGCAGACAGGCAACCGGCACATACTGCGCCGACGTAACCCAAACCAAATATGCTGATGCGCATCGCAATTACCTCTGTGTTTATCAAGCCATTACATGGCCGGAGTTAATGGTGTTCATCGTTATAGTGCACTCGCAAGTGCGGCCTTACGGGCGCCGCAGTGCCGCGTGCAGGCATACAAAGTTCCGAGTGTCTAAATAAGTGCACTCAAGATGTGCGCAACTAGGCCTTATTATTCTGATATGCCCTGTTATGCAGCCGATCTTCTAATCAGAGGACCGTGTGCAAAGGTCTTGCGCGCTCAATGCCAGGCAATAAGCCCGTAAATCAAGCGGTTGGGTGCTCAGGTGAGCACGTTTATAGGGGCGCAGCCTTGGCCTTGAAGGGGATATTGATAAGCGTATCTCCTGTCCTGTATGTGTTGCCCAAATTAGAGGTCCGGTCTGCAGAAGTTAATGTGACAACTTCGCTATGTGACGCTCTTCTCTGCGTAAGTTATCTCGTACATGCATCGAGAAAATCGTTACCGGTGGTATGAGCTACGCATTTGGACATAGTTCCTGCCCGCCCATCGCCGATTCTGAAATTTCTTGAAATATTGGGAAAGATGGCACTGCTCTCAGATTGATAGCACTTGCCGTTTGGCCCTTTATATATAGGCTTATTATTGAGTCAGATAGTTTTGTGCCACTACTGATAAAAAATTTCAGTGCCACTACTGAAAAAAAACATCAAAGTCGAGTGAAACTAAAGTTAGAAAATCAGTCGATGGATTTCTGGCGCCAATAAGTCGGCGAACAAGGCGGGGAATTGTTGGACGATCAGACGTCGACGCACGACGATTTTTTGCCGTCGTGCGCCGGTCAGGTGCTTACTCTGGCGCGTGATCGCGCAGGAACACCAGATGGTCCGGTTTAGACTGTTCGGCGCTGTAGCGATAGCCTTGAACGTCAAAGTTTTTGAGGTCTGCCGGGTAGTTGACGCGCTCTTCAATGACAAAACGACTCATCATTCCGCGCGCTTTTTTCGCGTAGAAGCTGATGATCTTGTATTGGCCGTTCTTAAGGTCCTTGAAGTCGGTATTAATAATGCGTGCGTTAAGGGCACTGCGTTTGACCGCCGAGAAGTACTCGTTGGAGGCCAGGTTCAACAACACGTCGTCGCCCTGATCGGCCAGGGCTTCGTTCAGCCATTCGCTGATCCGGGTGCCCCAGAACGCATACAGGTCCTTGCCACGGGCATTCGCCAGTTTGGTGCCCATCTCCAGACGATACGGTTGCATCAGGTCCAGAGGACGCAGCAGGCCGTACAGGCCTGAGAGCATGCGCAAGTGCTGTTGCGCGTAATCGAAATCGGCTTCGCTGAAAGTTTGTGCGTTGAGGCCGGTGTAAACGTCGCCCTTGAAGGCGAGCAATGCCTGCTTGGCGTTTTCCGGTGTGAACGCTGGCGTCCAGCTGCCGAAACGCGCGGCGTTGAGGCCGCCGATCTTGTCGGAGACGTGCATCAGCTCACTGATCTGCGCGGGCGTCAGGTCGCGCAGTTGCATGATCAACTCCTGGGAATGGTCCAGGTATTGCGGCTGGGTGAAGCGCTGGGTCGCCGGCGGTGTTTCGTAGTCGAGGGTCTTGGCGGGGGAAATCACCATCAGCATGAAGTCGTCTCCTTTAATCGTGGGGGCGATTCTAGGGGGTTGGACCGGTTGACTCCAGCTATCAAGTCCATAGGTGATCGGTGGTGTTGCACAAACCCTGCAGGAGCGGGGGGCAGTGCGGCTGCGGGAATATGGGCAGGATCAGCTATAGTGCCGCGCGGGTTTTGTTATGGAGACATCCCATTGCGTATCGTTTTTCTATTATCGGCCTGGCTATTGAGCTTTGGTGCCATGGCGGCGCCGGGCGATGTGGCGACGCTTGATCGCAGCACCTGGCCGGAAAAGCTCAGCAGCCCGACGCTGTTCGACGTGGCATCACGCGCCGAAATCCTCATGTTTTCGCGGGTGCTGCTGGCGAGCGAGTCGCTGGATGAAGCGAGCCTGGCCCAGCGTCTGGGCCTGCGCAAGATTAATCTGGAGGCCGTCAACAACCTGCGCCAGCGCCTGTGGCAGCGACTGCTGACCAACTACAACTTCGCCCAGCAGAGCTGCGATCAGGATGCTTCCTTCTGTTTCCTCGTCGAGGACATGGACACCCTGCGCCAGCAAGCGGCCAAGTTTCAGGTCAGCGACGACAGCTATTACATCAAGTGGTCGGAGCCGAGCCGGTTGTTCCACGCCCAGTATCTGGACGAGCAACTGCGCAAGGCGGCCCTGTTTCCGCAGAGCAGCAGCGAAGTCGATCGTTTTGGTGACTATGAGCGCAACGGCGAAGAGATGCATGACCGGCTGTTTTTGCTGACGTTCGACAGCGCCGCCAATATCACGCCGGACAACACCGGCTGGGTCACCGAGTACCTGCGCAAGTCGAACATGAGCGGCACCTTCTTCGTCCTGGGCAAAGACATTCAGGCGCGTCTGGCCGAGCGCTCGGTGGCCAGTCTGCAAGCGACCTATTCAACGCAGTGCATTGGCGTGCAAGGCTGGGAGTTTCGCTCCCACAGCCACTGGCAGGACTGGCAGGACTCGGTGCGCCGCAGCGTCGAGCTGGTCAAAAGCAAACTGCCGGAGAATTACGTGCCGCTGTTCCGTCCGCCCGATGGCCAGCGTCGTTCTGACGCCGAAGGCTTCTTCAAGGCTCAGGGTTTGCAGGTGGCACTGTGGGACATTGATGCCCAGGATGGCGCCGGCAAGCTCAAGGGCAACCCGAGCGCCCAGCGCGTGTTGACGCTGATGCTGCTATGGCGACATGGGGTGATCAACTTCAATGTGAAGCAGGATGCGGTGAAAACGGCGATGCCCTGGCTCATCACGCAAACGGCGCAAAGCGGGATCGGTTGGGAGGACTGTCAGGACGCGTTTCGCTGAAACCGTAAAAAGCCCGTAAAAAGCCCGGAATCATTGGGGAGGAGGGCGCGGCGGGGTGATTTTCGAGCAGATTTCGATGCAGGCCGACTTCCGACTTTAACGGGGTGATGGCCATCCGCCTAGTGCTATTGGTCACTCTGAAAAATAAACTTCAAAAAAACGTCAAAGTACTTTTTTCTGTCATGGGTTTTGGAGTATTACGAAGACAGACCGCCGAAACCTGCAACACAGGTGGCGTCTTCCAAGACCCTACTTGTTCGCAGTTCACTTGAATCCTCGCAGGTGAATTCGGTGGCCACTTCGAGGCGCAGCACTGTCACGGTATTGCGTCGAATGGCTCCCACAAAGGTGACCGAGTATGGATGATCACGGACGTAGTTCTTCCTCCAACCAGCCAATCCTTTATGTACTCGATACCAACGTATTGATTCACGATCCAAACGCCCTGCTTAATTTCGAAGAACACCACGTTGCCATCCCGATGACCGTGCTTGAGGAGCTGGACAAGCTCAAGAGCGGGCATCACAGCGTGGCCGCAGAATGCCGTCAGGCGATTCGCCTGATCGACAAGACCTTGGGCGATGCCAGCCCCGAAGACGTCGAGCTCGGTGTGCCAATCCAGCGCGGCAAGAGTGGGCCCAAGGGTTTGCTGTCAATTCTGATGAGCAAGCGTGCCGAACCGAACATCATTCTTCCCGAACACCTGAACGACAACATCATCATCAACCAGTTGATCGACCTGCACGCGCGCGAACCAAAGCTGCCCGTGGTGCTGGTCACCAAAGACATCAACATGCGCCTCAAGGCCCGGGCTTGCGGGATCGCGGCCGAGGACTACAGCACCGACCAACTGGTCGATGATGTGTCGCTGCTACCCAACGGTTATCACAACATGGACGGCTCCTTCTGGGACCGGGTGAGGAATGTCGAAACCCGTCAGGACCACGGTCGCACCTGGCATCAGGTGCAATTGATCGACAACCTGCCGGCCGTCCACATCAATGAGTTCATCATTGACGAACAGGGCTTTGTCGGCTGGATCAAGGAGATAGAGGAAGACCGGCTGCTGATCCTTGACCTGCACCAGGAACCGCTGCTGCACCAGGAAGCGTGGGGCCTTAAACCCCGTGACATCTATCAGAGCCTGGCGCTATACGCCTTGCTTGACCCGGACATCCACCTGGTCAACCTGTCGGGTGCTGCCGGCTCCGGTAAAACCATCCTGGCCCTGGCGGCGGCGATCGAGCAGACCATGGTCAGCAAGCGCTACCGCCGGATCATCGCGACGCGCAGCGTGCAGGGCCTGGACCAGGAAATCGGTTTCCTGCCCGGCACCGAAGCGGAAAAAATGGAGCCTTGGCTGGGCGCCATCACCGACAACCTTGAAGCCTTGCACATGGATGACGAAAACACCCATGGCAGCGTCGATTACATCCTCAGCAAAGTGCCGTTGCAGTTCAAATCCCTCAACTACATTCGAGGCCGCAGCTTCCAGCAGAGTCTGATCCTGATTGATGAATGCCAGAACCTGACACCGCACCAGATGAAAACCATCATCACCCGTGCCGGCGCCGGGTCCAAAGTGGTGTGCCTGGGCAACCTGGCGCAGATCGACACCCCTTACCTGTCCGCGACCAGCTCCGGATTGACATACCTGACCGAACGCTTCAAGGATTTCCCCAACGGTGTACACATCACCCTGCAAGGGGTGCCACGTTCGATTCTGGCCGAATACGCCGAAACGCATTTGTAACTACGTCACCAGAACCGGGCGGCCCCAAAAGCCGCCCGGTTTTTTTATGCCCAACACAAATCCCCTTGCAGGAGCGAGGCTTGCCCGCGAAGACGACCGCACATTCAACATCAATCTGTCTGACACGCCGCCTTCGCGGGCAAGCCTCGCTCCTGCAAGGGCTATTCATCCAATAATCAAACGTGCGGAAATTTGACCCACAGGTTTACAATCGACGCTCCTGATCAGGAGTAAACCTGTGCTGACTCATCTCGATTCCCAAGGTCGCGCCAATATGGTCGACGTCACCGAAAAAGCCGTGACGTTCCGTGAGGCAACCGCTCAAGCGCTGGTGCGCATGCTCCCCGAAACCCTGCAGATGATCGTCAGCGGCGGTCACCCCAAGGGTGATGTGTTCGCCGTGGCGCGCATCGCCGGCATTCAGGCTGCGAAGAAAACCAGCGATCTGATTCCCCTGTGCCATCCGCTGATGCTCACCGGCGTCAAGGTCGAGCTGAGTGCCGAAGGCGATGACACCGTGCGTATCGTCGCGCGCTGCAAGTTGTCCGGACAGACCGGCGTCGAGATGGAAGCCCTGACCGCCGCCAGTGTCGCCGCGCTGACGATCTACGACATGTGCAAGGCCGTGGACCGTGGCATGACCATCGAAAGCGTGCGGCTGCTGGAAAAACTCGGTGGCAAGAGCGGCCATTTCCAGGCAGATCAACCATGAACGTCACCGTGAAGTTTTTTGCCCGCTACCGCGAAGCGCTTGGCGTGGACTCAATCAAGGTTGAAGGCGATTTCGCCACGGTCGACGACGTCCGTGCATTGCTGGCTCAGCGTGACGGTGCCGAGGTGCTGAGCGAGCAGAACTTGATGTGCGCCCGCAACGAGGACCTCTGCCAGCTCGACGAACCGGTGACTGACGGTGACGAAGTGGCGTTCTTTCCGACCGTGACCGGGGGCTGACATGGCGATTCGCGTGCAGTCCACGGCCTTCGATCCGGGTGCGGAAGTCAATGCCATGCACGCCGCCAATGTCGGCGTCGGGGCGGTGGTGAGTTTTGTCGGCTATGTGCGCGACTTCAATGACGGGCTTGATGTGGCCGGGATGTTTCTCGAGCACTATCCGGGCATGACCGAAAAAGCCCTCGGCAAAATCGCCCTGGAGGCTGAACAGCGCTGGCCGCTGCTCAAGCTTGAAGTGCTGCACCGGATCGGCGCCCTTGAACCGGGCGAACCGATCGTCTTCGTCGGCGCCGCCAGCGCCCATCGCCAGGCGGCGTTCGACGCCTGCGCCTTTGTCATGGACTACCTGAAAACCCGTGCGCCGTTCTGGAAGAAGGAAAACACCCGAGACGGACCGCGTTGGGTGGAAGGGCGTGACAGCGATCATGCGGCGGCGGATCGCTGGAAGCAGTGATTCCTGCGGTGTCTGCCAGTATGCCTTCGCGGGCAAGCCTCGCTCCTACAGGTTTTGTGTCGTGCGCACATTTTGTGAACAACACAAAACCTGTAGGAGCGAGGCTTGCCCGCGAAGAGGCCATCAGCAACACCAAAAATCCCAATGACCCTCGCCCGACCACCGGCCGGCACATCTCCATTCTCCCCAATTGACGATCAATACATAAAAGTCCAGTATGGAATTATAAGTACAAAAAAGGTGTTTCCCCGTTTCCAGCTCTTTCTTCTGTCTTGCCAAACCAACAACAACCCGCGAGAGAACGAACATGAAGAAATTCCCCCTCATCACCGGTCTGGCGCTGAGCCTGTTCGCGTGCAGCACGCTGTTCGCCGCCGAAAAAACCCTGCGCATCGGCATCGAAGCCGCTTATCCGCCCTTCGCCTCCAAGACCGAAAAGGGTGAGATCGTCGGTTTCGACTACGACATCGGCAATGCCCTGTGTGCGCAAATGAAGGTCAAGTGCGTGTGGGTCGAAGGCGAGTTCGACGGTCTGATTCCTTCCTTGAAAGTGAAGAAAATCGACATGGCGCTGTCGTCCATGACCATCAACGAAGACCGCAAGAAGTCGGTGGATTTCTCCCACAAGTACTACTTCACTTCATCGCGTCTGGTGATGAAGGAAGGCGCGTCCGTGGATGACCAATACGCCAGCCTCAAGGGCAAGACCGTCGGTGTGCAGCGTGCCACCACCACCGACCGTTACGCCACCGAGGTGTTTGAACCGAAGGGCATCAACGTCAAGCGCTACGGCAACAACGAAGAAATCTACATGGACCTGGCAGCCGGTCGCCTCGACGCCATTTTTGCCGACACCATCCCGTTGAGTGACTTCCTGGCGATGCCGCGTGGCAAGGGCTATGCCTTTGTCGGGCCGGAGTTGAAGGATCCGAAGTACGTGGGCGAGGGTGCCGGGATTGCGGTGCGCAAGGGCAACACCGAGCTGGTGAGCCAGTTGAATACTGCCATTGATGGCATTCGTGCGAGTGGCGAGTATCAGAAGATTTCCGAGAAGTACTTCAAGGCTGACATCTACGGCGATTGATCAACCGCATCGCAGGAACGCTGCCGGGCGGCGTTCCTGCGATGGCGTCAGATCAGGCAACAAACACCTCAGGGCTCAGCCCTTCAATTCCTTCAAATGCTTGTAAACAGTCGCCCGCCCCATGTTCAGCACATTGGCCACATAGTTCGAAGCGCTTTTGCCCTTGAAGGCCCCTTCGGCGTGCAACGCCAGCACCAGTTCACGTTTGTGGTCGCGCGTCAGCAGGTTCAGGCTCAGCTGGCGTTCGCGCAGCCAGGCGTGCAGGAAGGTATTGATGCGCTCCTGCCAGTCATCACGGAACAGAGAGTCCGGCTGCGGAATCAGTTTGCTTGGTGACAGGAACAGGTCGAGCGCGGCCTTGGCATTTTCGAACAGCGAGATGTTCAGGTTGATGCACAGCACCGCCAGTGGGTGGCCATCGCTGTCGCGCAAGACACTGCTCAGACTGCGAATCTTCTGGCCATCCCAATTGAGCTTTTCGTAGGGCCCGATGTTCCGTTCGCTGACATCGTCGCTGAGCATGTCCTCCAGTGCCGCGTCATCTCCCACTTCCCGCTTGGACAGATTGTTGGCGATGTAATCGATTTTTTGCGTGCGCAGATCGTGCAGCACCACCTCGGCATGAGGGAAGAACAACGTAGCGATCGCATCGGCGATCGCCCGGTAGTTGTCCATGGCCGGGTCTTTTTCAGGTGCGTTCATACGGTGGAACTCCAGGCAGCGTCAGCGCCCTGCAAAAAGGGCGCTGGAAGTTTGCCGCAATCGGGTCGACACGTCACCTGAGGACGAAAATCAACCCAGGCGGGCAGGGGAGAGCATCTCGGCGTCCAGGCCGAAACGGCTGAGCTGTTCGGGCAAGGCTTCACCGCGTACCAGCGCTGCGCTGGCCTGGCCCATGGCAGGTGATGTCTGGATGCCGTAGCCGCCTTGCGCCGCGACCCAGAACAGCCCTGGCACATGTTGATCGAAGCCGCAGATCAGGTCTCCGTCCGTTACGAAGCTGCGCAGACCGGCCCAGATGCGGGTCGGACGGCGGATGGTCAGGGTGGTGGCTTCTTCGATCTGGTAGATGCCCATCGCGATGTCCAGCTCTTCGGGCTGCACGTCGTGCGGCTCCACCGGGTCGGCGTTGGCTGGCGAGCCGAGGAACATTCCGGCGTCGGGTTTCATGTAGAACGATTCGTCGAGGCTGACCAGCATCGGCCAATGGTGGATGTCCACCCCCTCGGGGCCGGCGAAGATGAACGCCGCGCGCCGCTTCGGTTGCAGGCCCAACGACTTGGCGCCAGCCAGCTCGCCGATTTTGTCGGCCCACGCGCCTGCCGCGTTGATGATGATCGGTGCGCTGAAAGTCTGGTTGTTGGTTTGAACCTGCCACATGCCTTCTGCATTGCGGGTCAGGCTCAGCACTTCGCTGTCGGTGTGGACTTCGCCTTTATTGCGACGGATACCGCGCAAGTAACCCTGGTGCAGGGCATCGGTGTCGATGTCGCTGGCAGTCGGGTCGTAGATCGCACCATGGACTTTTTCACGGCGCAGGATCGGCAGGCGCGCGCAGGCTTCGTCGGCACTGAGCAGTTGCATTTCCGCCACCGTGGCCTTGGCGCTCAGGTATTGATTGTTCAGCTCGGCCGGGTCGCCGGTGAAGTCCACGGTCATCTCGCCACGCGGGGTCAGCAGCGGGTGTTCGCAGAAACCGACTGGCGGGGCGTCGAAGAATTCGCGGCTGGCCTGGGTCAGCGCGCGAACCTGCGGTGTGCCATACGCGGCGGTGTAGAGCGCAGCGGAGCGTCCGGTGGAGTGATAAGCCGGATGGGATTCGCGTTCGAGCACAATCACCCGAGCATGCTGCGACAGCCAGAAACCGGTGGAAGCGCCGGCAATCCCGCCGCCGATGATGATGAAATCTGCCTGGCTCATGAACGTCTCCTGTCGAGCGCAAATGCCGAAATTGTGGAAGTCCCCTGTGGGAGCGAGCTTGCTCGAGATAGCGTTGGGTCAGTCGATACCAATGTTGACTGATTAGCCGCTATCGCGAGCAGGCTCGCTCCCACAGGGGATTGTGGTGTCAGGGTTGTAGGCGGTAGATGGCATTGGCCAGTGCGATGTCTTCCAGGCCCAGGCCGATCGAACGAAAGAACACATGACGGTCGTAGTCGGGACGCGGGACCTTTTCGCTGAGCAAATCAGGCAGGTCGCCGACAATCAAGCACTTGTCCCAGCCATGTTGTTCCCCCGCAATCAGCATTTCGCCCGCCGAGCCCGGGGTAGTCAGACGATAGTCGCAGAACACCTGCATGTCATTGAGGCTCTGCGGCGGGACTTCATGGGCGCGCGGGGCGTTGGTGCTGATGGAGGTGATCAGCGCTGGTTTGCTCAGGTTCGAGGGATCAATCACCGGGCCGGCGGACGAGGTGCACAGCATGATCACGTCGGCATCTTCAATCGCCGCTTCGCGACTGTCGGCGATGGTCAGGCGTGGATCGAGGCGTTTTAGCTGTGCCAGCGTTTCAGGGTTCTTATCGCTCAGGCTCGGGGAATAGAGGCTGATGCTTTGCCAGTCACGCAGATCTTTAACGTAATGCAGATGCGCCTGAGCCACCTTGCCGCTACCGATAATCGCCAGGCGCTGCACCTTCAGCGGAGCGAGGGCATCGACGGCGACGGCGGTGGTCGCGGCCGTGCGTGCGGTGGTCAGTTCGCCGGCATCGCACAGCAGTAACGGTTGGCCGGTCTGCATCGACATCAACAATGTCCAGGCCGTCACCAGCGGACCTTGTTCGCGCACGATGTACGGCGAAGTCTTGACCCCGTAGACGCCGTCTTCAGCCAGCACGCCCAGATAGTTGATGAAGTCGCCGGCACCCTGAGGGAACTCCACCAGCTGTTGCGCCGGTTGCACCGCTAGCCCGGCCGCCAGGTCGCGAAACAGCTTGCGCAGGATCTGCGGCACGTCGACCTGCGCCAGCAGTTCACGGGCCTGGGGTTGGGTGATCACATAAGGCGTACTGGACATGGTCGGCTCCGGGCGCTGAAAGTAAACTAATTTGTCCATTATGGACTTTTAGTTGTATCGAGCAACATCGGGACGAAAAAAAAGCGCAGTCCGTTTCCGGCTGCGCCTCTTTCAGCAAGGGCCGAGTTACGGGCGCTTACGCTCAACCGCCCGCAGTAGATGCGTCGGCGGTGTTTCACAGCTGATTTTCCGACCCAGCAATGCCTCGATGGACGGTAGCTGGTAGGAGTCATCTTCACCGGCGAAGCTGATGGACACACCCTCTGCGCCAGCACGACCGGTACGGCCGATGCGGTGCACGTAGTCATCCGGGACTTCCGGCAGGGTGAAGTTGATCACGTGGCTGATGCCGTCGATGTGGATGCCGCGACCGGCCACATCAGTGGCGACCAGCACGCGGATCTTGCCTTCGCGGAAACCTTCCAGGGTCTTGATGCGCTTGTGCTGCGGCACGTCGCCGGACAGTTGCGCGGCGTTGACGCCGTCACGCACCAGGCGCTCTTCAATGCGCCGCACTTCATCCTTGCGGTTGGCAAACACCATCACCCGCTCCCAGCCGTTGTCGTTGACCAGGTTGTAGAGCAGTTTGTATTTGTCGGCACCAGCGACGGCGTAGATGTGTTGCTCGACGTTTTCGCTGGCCACGTTCTGCGATTCGATCTCGACGATCGACGGGTCGGTGGTCCATTGCTTGGCGAGATTCATCACGTCTTCGGTGAAGGTTGCGGAGAACAGCAGCGTCTGACGTTCGTTCTTCGGCGGCGTCTGGCGAATGATCTGGCGCACTTGCGGGATGAAACCCATGTCGAGCATGCGGTCGGCTTCGTCCAGCACCATGACTTCGACCATGTCCAGATGCACGTCACCGCGCTGGTTGAAGTCGAGCAGGCGGCCCGGGGTGGCCACGAGGATGTCGCAGTGACGGGCTTCGAGGTGCTTGAGCTGCTTGTCGAAGTCCATGCCGCCGACAAACGTCATGACGTTGAGGCCGGTGTACTTGGTCAGGTCGGCGGCGTCCTTGGCGATCTGCACCACCAGCTCGCGGGTTGGCGCGATGATCAGCGCCCGCGGTTCACCCATGTAGCGTTCCTTGGGTGGCGGGGTTTCCAGCAGTTGCGTGATGATCGAAATCAGGAACGCGGCGGTTTTGCCGGTGCCGGTCTGGGCGCGACCGATGGCGTCTTTGCCCGCGAGGGTGAAACCCAGCACTTGCGCCTGGATCGGCGTGCAGTACGGGAAGCCCAGGTCCTGGATGGCGTGCATCAATTCCGGGGCGAGTTTGAAATCGTGGAAACGGGTTTTGCCTTCCTGGGGTTCAACGGCGAAGTCTTCGAGTTTCCAGGGAATGACCGGCGCTTTCGGTTTCGGTTCGCGACGCGGTTTTGCCGGTTTCGGCGATTCGCTGCGCGGTGGCTCGGCGGCGACAATCTCGACAGGTGGGGCGGCCGGTGTGGTCACAGGCTCGTGTTTCGGTGCCGCTACGGTTGCGGTCCGGCCAGGCTGATTACCGTCGGTGCGGTGGCTGGGGATATGAGACGGAGCGCTGGGAACTGGCGCGAGCTGCTCAGTCTCGCTTTTACCGAACATTTTCTTGAGTGCTTTGAGCACGGTCATCTCATCAATTGGTTAAGGAATATACGCCGGCCAGTGTAATGCAAGAATCGGGCGCGGCGTAGTGGGATGGATCAATGGGTAGCTTTTAGCGTAAACGCTCGGCCAGCCAGACGCCGATGTCGCGAATTTCTTCGGGTAACACTTCGTGGCCCATTGGGTATTCCTGCCATGTCACGGTGACACCATGCTGCTTTAAAAACTCGTAGGCGGTGCGGCCCATCGAGTTTTGAACGACGTCATCGTACTGGCCATGCAACGACAGCACGGGAATGCGTTGCTGGCTGGCCGAAAGCTCCATTTCATCGCTGAAGGTCGGTGCGTAAGTCGAGAGGGCAAGTACGCCACCCAGCGGCCCCTGCCACTTCAGGAAAGCGGTGTGCAAGACCACGGCGCCACCCTGGGAAAAACCTGCCAGAAAGATACGCGAGGCGTCTATTCCGCTGGCGCGCTGCTCTTCAATCAAATCAAAGACTCGCTGCGCCGACGTTTCCAGCTGCTCACGACTGATCGCGCGCGCCGGGCTCATGGCCAATATGTCGTACCAGCTTGGCATCTCGTAACCGCCGTTGATGGTCACGGCGCGGGTCGGTGCCTGGGGCAGAACGAAGCGGGTGGTCAGCAGGGTTTCCTGCAAGGCTTCGGCAACCGGCAGAAAGTCGTAGCGGTCGGCGCCCAGGCCGTGCAGCCATATAACGCAGGCGTCTGCGGGCTTTACGGGTTGAAGAATCAAGGGCTCGGTCATGGCTGCTCCAATTTTGTGCGTGCGCTCTCATTAAGTGCGTGATGTGAGTGCGCGTCGGGTTGATCCGTTAAGAAGATGTCGCAAGGTTACAAGTTTTGCTATTGACCTGTCCCTTAACCGCATCGGCAAGCGGTCTGGTACGGGCTTTGCTATGTGAAAGCGGTGCAACCAATCTCGCGCCTTGCGGTAACACTATCAGTGTACTGCTGGCAGCGGGATAGCAAAGAATCCGGTGATGGATGTTCGCCAGTGGCCGCTACGGGCTTCGCGAACGTGAAAGGGCTACAGCCCGTTCGGCCGATTGGTGAGAAGTGAGTTGTCCATGATGTGGATTTTCTCTTACTAGACTCATAGCTAAGGTCTTTACGTCGGTTGACCCCAAAAAAAGCCAACACGGGTCGACTACGCCTCATAAGGGTGCGACTGGACTCACGCTCCGACACAACAAGAGCAAAACTGGAGGTTTGAATGAAGATGTTGAAATCCACCCTGGCCATCGTGACTGCAGCTGCAGTGCTCGGTGTCAGCGGGTTCGCTCAGGCGGGTGCAACCCTGGATGCAGTGCAGAAGAAAGGTTTCGTACAGTGCGGTGTCAGTGACGGTCTGCCGGGTTTCTCGGTTCCGGACTCCACTGGCAAGATCATCGGTATCGATGCTGACTTCTGCCGCGCTGTGGCCGCTGCCGTTTTCGGCGATGCGACCAAGGTCAAGTTCAGCCAGTTGAACGCCAAAGAGCGCTTCACCGCGCTGCAGTCCGGCGAAATTGACATTCTGTCGCGCAACACCACCATGACCAGCTCCCGTGACGCGGGCATGGGCCTGAAGTTCCCAGGCTTCATCACCTACTACGACGGCATTGGCTTCCTGGTAAATAGCAAGCTGGGCGTCAAGAGTGCCAAAGAGCTCGACGGTGCGACCATCTGCATCCAGGCCGGTACCACCACTGAGCTGAACGTTTCCGACTACTTCCGCGGCAACGGTCTGAAATACACCCCGATCACCTTCGACACCTCCGATGAAAGCGCCAAGTCGCTGGAATCCGGTCGTTGCGACGTACTGACCTCGGACAAGTCCCAACTGTTCGCTCAGCGCAGCAAGCTGGCTTCGCCGAAGGACTACGTGGTTCTGCCGGAAACCATTTCCAAGGAACCGCTGGGCCCGGTCGTGCGTAACGGCGACGACGAGTGGCTGGCCATTGTTCGCTGGGTAGGCTACGCCATGCTCAACGCTGAAGAGGCTGGTGTCACTTCGAAGAACGTCGAAGCCGAAGCCAAGTCCACCAAGAATCCGGACGTCGCACGTATGCTGGGTACCGACGGTGAATACGGCAAAGACTTGAAAGTGAAGAAGGACTGGGTCGTCCAGATCGTCAAGCAAGTGGGTAACTATGGCGAAGTGTTCGAGAAAAACCTCGGCAAAGGCACTCCGCTGGAAATCGACCGCGGGCTGAACGCCTTGTGGAACGCTGGCGGCATTCAATACGCACCACCAGTGCGCTGATGGTTCTATCACCCGGTGGGCCAACCACCGGGTGATGTTCTGTTCCATTACATCCGGGGCACTTCATGCAAAATTCAATCGGCGCACCAAAGCAGAGGCTCAGCCTCAGCGATCCCAAAGTGCGTGCGTGGCTATTTCAGATCATCACCATTGTGGCGGTGGTCTCCATGGGCTGGTATCTGTTCGATAACACCCAGACCAACTTGCAACACCGGGGCATTACTTCCGGCTTCAGCTTTCTGGAGCGCAGTGCCGGTTTCGGCATCGCTCAAACCCTGATCGACTACACCGAGTCGGACAGCTATGCCCGAGTGTTTGTCATCGGCCTGCTCAATACGCTGCTGGTGACCTTCATCGGGGTCATCCTGGCGACGCTCCTCGGTTTCATCGTCGGCGTTTCACGCCTGTCGAAGAACTGGATCATTGCCAAGCTGGCGACTGTTTATGTGGAAGTCTTCCGCAACATTCCGCCGCTGCTGCAAATCCTGTTCTGGTACTTCGCGGTGTTCCTGACCATGCCAGGGCCACGCAACAGCCATAACTTCGGCGACACCTTCTTCGTCAGCAGCCGCGGCCTGAACATGCCGGCAGCGTTGACGGCGGATGGTTTCTGGCCGTTTGTGGTCAGCATCGTCGTGGCCATTGTCGCCATCGTGCTGATGAGCCGCTGGGCGACCAAACGCTTCGAAGCGACCGGCGTACCGTTCCATAAATTCTGGGTCGGCCTGGCGCTGTTCCTGGTGATCCCGGCGCTGTGCGCATTGATCTTCGGCGCGCCAGTGCACTGGGAAATGCCGAAGCTGCAAGGTTTCAACTTCGTCGATGGCTGGGTGCTGATCCCGGAACTGCTGGCGCTGACCCTGGCCCTGACCGTGTACACCGCGGCGTTCATCGCCGAGATCGTGCGTTCGGGTATCAAGTCGGTCAGCCACGGCCAGACCGAAGCGGCGCACTCGTTGGGCCTGCGCAACGGTCCGACCCTGCGCAAGGTGATCATCCCGCAAGCCATGCGCGTGATCATTCCACCGCTGACCAGCCAATACCTGAACCTGGCGAAGAACTCCTCGCTGGCGGCCGGTATCGGTTATCCGGAAATGGTGTCCTTGTTTGCCGGTACGGTGCTGAACCAGACCGGGCAGGCGATCGAGGTGATTGCCATCACTATGAGCGTGTACCTGGCGATCAGTATCAGCATTTCCCTGCTGATGAACTGGTACAACAAGCGCATTGCGCTGATCGAGCGGTAAGGAAAAGCGCATGAGTACTCATACTTTCAAACCCGACATGCCACCACCGAGCAAAGTCTTCGGGCCGATGGCGTGGATGCGCGCGAACATGTTCTCCAGCTGGCTGAACACCGCGCTGACCCTGTTCGCGTTCTACCTGATTTACCTGGTGGTGCCGCCGATCCTGCATTGGGCGATCCTGGACGCCAACTGGGTCGGCACGTCCCAGGCCGACTGCACCAAGGAAGGCGCCTGCTGGGTGTTCATCCAGCAGCGCTTCGGCCAGTTCATGTACGGCTATTACCCGCCGGTACTGCGTTGGCGCGTAGACCTGACCGTGTGGCTGGCAGTCATCGGCGTGGCACCGTTGTTCATCTCGCGCTTCCCGCGTAAAGCGGTTTACGGCCTGAGCTTCCTGGTGCTGTACCCGATCATTGCCTGGTGCCTGTTGCATGGCGGCGTTTTCGGCCTGACCCAGGTGGCGACCAGCCAATGGGGCGGCCTGATGCTGACCCTGGTGATCGCCACCGTCGGTATTGCCGGTGCGTTGCCGCTGGGGATCGTGCTGGCGCTGGGCCGTCGTTCGAACATGCCGGCGATTCGAGTGGTCTGCGTGACCTTCATCGAATTCTGGCGCGGCGTGCCGTTGATTACGGTGCTGTTCATGTCCTCGGTGATGCTGCCGTTGTTCCTGCCTGAAGGCATGAACTTCGACAAACTGCTGCGGGCGCTGATCGGCGTGATCCTGTTCCAGTCGGCCTATGTTGCCGAAGTGGTGCGTGGCGGTCTGCAAGCGATTCCCAAAGGTCAGTACGAAGCAGCCGCAGCGATGGGCCTAGGTTACTGGCGCAGCATGGGGCTGGTGATTCTGCCGCAAGCCCTGAAGTTGGTGATTCCTGGCATCGTCAACACCTTCATTGCGCTGTTCAAGGACACCAGCCTGGTGATCATCATCGGCCTGTTCGACCTGCTCAACAGCGTCAAACAAGCTGCCGCCGACCCGAAATGGTTGGGCATGGCCACCGAAGGCTATGTGTTCGCGGCCCTGGTGTTCTGGATTTTCTGTTTCGGTATGTCGCGCTATTCCATGCATCTGGAACGCAAGCTCGACACTGGCCACAAGCGTTAGGAGTTCTGTAATGAGCGAAGCAATCAAAAAGCCTGTGAGCCCTGAAGGCATTATTCAGATGCAGGGCGTGAACAAGTGGTACGGCCAGTTCCACGTGCTGAAAGATATCAACCTGAACGTCAAGCAGGGCGAGCGAATCGTCCTGTGCGGCCCGTCGGGTTCCGGCAAGTCGACCACCATCCGCTGCCTCAACCGTCTGGAAGAACACCAGCAGGGGCGCATCGTGGTCGATGGCGTGGAGTTGACCAACGACCTCAAGCAGATCGAAACGGTCCGTCGTGAAGTCGGCATGGTGTTCCAGCACTTCAACCTGTTCCCGCACCTGACCATCCTGCAGAACTGCACGCTGGCACCGATGTGGGTGCGCAAGATGCCCAAGCGCCAGGCCGAAGAAATCGCCATGCATTACCTGGAGCGCGTGCGCATTCCGGAACAGGCGCATAAATTCCCGGGACAACTGTCCGGTGGTCAGCAGCAGCGTGTGGCGATTGCCCGTGCTTTGTGCATGAAACCGAAAATCATGCTGTTCGACGAACCGACTTCGGCACTCGACCCGGAAATGGTGAAAGAGGTGCTCGACACCATGATCGGCCTCGCCGAAGACGGCATGACCATGCTCTGCGTGACCCACGAAATGGGCTTCGCCCGTACCGTGGCCAATCGTGTGATCTTCATGGACAAGGGTGAAATCGTCGAGCAGGCTGCGCCGAACGACTTCTTCGACAACCCGCAGAACGATCGGACGAAGATGTTCCTGAGCCAGATCCTGCATTGATCGGCACTTGGCAGTGAAATAAACCCGGACAGTGTTCCGGGTTTATTTTTGTCTGCGGTTTGCAGTCAGGATGCGAGCGCTGAGGGGGGATGATCGATCGAGGTCCACCAATAGACGTTGCAAGTCTGCACCCTCTTGAAGTATTTGCACGTCGCCCAGTAATTCTGGATGCCGATCAAGCAAAGGGTAATTCTTACTAATCGAAAATCCCGCTTCCTCTCCTGCCCTTTGAACTTGGGCGGTTGCCGTCCTACGCATAGCTGACTAACATGTCAGAAAATTCATCCTATGATTGGATGAAAGGGCGAATCCTATGTCAGACATTTCTCCACTCGTTAAGCGATCCCTGGTCGACCAGGCTCTGGATCAACTGCGCCAACGCATCAACGCTGGTGCCTGGCAGGTCGGCCAGCGTTTACCCACAGAGCCAGAGCTGTCCGCCGAGTTGGGCATCAGCCGCAACACCGTGCGCGAAGCCATGCGTGTATTGGCGTTTTCCGGTTTGATCGAAATCCGTCAGGGCGACGGCAGCTATTTGCGGGCGGTGATCGATCCACTGGACACCATGAAAGCCTTGTCGCGCTGCTCCCATGAACAGGCCCGCGAGACCCGGCACATCCTTGAAGTCGAAGCCATCGGTCTCGCTGCTCTGCGCCGAACGGATGAGGATCTGGTGGCCTTGCGCGAAGCGCTGGGCGTCAGCGGCAGCCACTATCACGGCGATCTCGACAGCTACATTGCCTGCGATCTGGTGTTCCACCGCCGTCTGGTGGACGCCGCGCACAACCCGACCCTCAGCGAGCTGTATCGCTATTTCTCCAGCATCGTCGGCGCGCATTTGCGCCAGACCCTGAACATCACCCCGCGACGCCAAGAGGTGTTCGACCTGCATATCGAACTGCTTGATGCCGTCGAGCAACGCGACCCGGAACGGGCCAAAGCCCTGTCTAGGCAGTTGATCAATGAACCTTGAAACCGAGAACTCCATGTCGAGCCGCAACAGCAACATCACTCAACCCAAGCGCACGGCAGAACTCGAAGAGCTGCTGATCGACGCCGAGGCCGATGACGAAGAGGTCCAGCAGCGTCATCCCGTCCTGCGTCGTCCATGGCTGTTGCTGCTGGGGCTGATCCTGGTGGCGCTGAACCTGCGTCCGGCGTTGTCGAGCATGGCGCCGATGCTCAGCGAAGTGTCGAAGACCCTCGGCCTGTCGGCGGCCCAGGCCGGGTTGCTGACGACGTTGCCGGTGCTCTGTCTCGGCTTGTTTGCTCCGCTAGCGCCCTTGCTGGCGCGACGTTTTGGCGCCGAGCGCGTGGTGTTGGGCATTCTGTTGATGCTGGCCGGCGGAATCATCCTGCGCAGTTCCTTCGGTGAGGTCGGCCTGTTCGCCGGCAGTGTGCTGGGCGGCGCGAGCATCGGTGTGATTGGCGTTTTGTTACCGGGCATCGTCAAGCGCGACTTCCCGAAACAGGCCGGCACCATGACCGGCGTGTACACCATGGCCCTGTGTCTGGGCGCGGCGATGGCGGCAGGGGCGACCGTGCCGCTGAGCGAGCATTTCGATAACAGCTGGGCCTTGGGCCTCGGCTTCTGGGTAGTGCCTGCGCTGGTCGCGGCGGTTTTCTGGTTGCCGCAAGTGGGGCAGAAACACGGCGCACATAACGTCGCGTATCGGGTTCGCGGCCTGTTGCGTGATCCGCTGGCCTGGCAAGTCACGTTGTATATGGGCCTGCAATCATCCCTGGCGTACATCGTCTTTGGCTGGTTGCCCTCGATCCTGATCGGTCGCGGCCTGACCCCGACCCAGGCCGGTCTGGTGCTCTCGGGTTCGGTGATCGTCCAGTTGGCCAGTTCTCTGGCGGCGCCCTGGCTGGCGACGCGCGGCAAGGATCAGCGGCTGGCGATTGTGGTGGTCATGCTGCTGACCCTCGGCGGCCTGTTCGGCTGTCTCTATGCACCGATCGAAGGCCTGTGGGGCTGGGCGATCCTGCTCGGCCTGGGGCAGGGCGGTGCATTCAGTCTCGCGTTGACCCTGATCGTGCTGCGCTCGCGCGATGCCCATGTGGCGGCCAACCTGTCGAGCATGGCCCAGGGCTTCGGTTACACCCTGGCGTCGATGGGGCCGTTCGCGGTCGGGATCGTGCATGACTGGACGGGCGGCTGGACCGCGTTGGGCTGGATCTTTGGCGTGATCGGCCTCGGCGCCATCGTTACCGGCCTCGGCGCCGGGCGTTCGCTGTACGTTCAGGTCGTCAGCGAAAAGGTCTGAACTACAGGTAAACAACGTCCAGGGTCGCCGAGCCGTCGAGTTGCACTTCGGCACTCAGGTCCAGTTCGGAGGTGGGCGCGATGACCGTTTCGACCGTCACCCGGCTGGTCAGGTTGCGGATGGCTATCGGGCCGGCGCTGCTGCCTGCGCTGTCGGTAAAGCCGAGATAGCTTCGGGAGCCCATCGGGATGGGCTGGCTGTTCGACGGGCTCCAGGCTTTGCCCCCCGTGGTCGAGTCGGTTCGATAGACCTGCGTCAGGTCGTCCACCACCGTGCTGGCAGGATCGAAGTTCAGCGAATACAAGCCGATTTTATTGTGGCTGTGGTCGTGGTTCAGGCCGTAGTAAATCTCGCTGTTGACGATGGCCGAGCCGTCGCGGTTGTCGCGCATCAGCAGAGCAAAACGCGTGAGCGCATTGCACTGAATGTTGAGGTCGAGTGTCTGGTCGCGCAGTCGAGTGCGTTTGTCGACGTTCAGGTCTTGCCGGGAGATTTTTCCGTAATCGACGAGGCCGCTGTTGGACAGCATCGGGGTGCAGGCAAGTGGGGTGATGAGGCCTGTGACCCTCAGGTCTGTCGATGAGGTGGCCAAGGTGAGCGGCGACGTCAGGACGAAGATCGCCATCGTCAGCGCGTGTGGAGTCTTTTTCATGGGACAGGTTTCGCTGTGTGTGGTGAGCGGAATCAGTCCTTGCCCGAAGCAGGACCTCGGGCAAGATGCACGGCTTACAGGTACTTCATTTCAAATGTGGCTGAACCGTCGATAGTGACATCGTCGGTTAAGGTGAGGCTATCGGCGCGGGCAATGAAGGTGTAGATCATCAGTTCCATCGTGAGGTCTTTCACGGAGATTGGCGTGAGAGTGCCGACAGCGCTTACCGATGTGAGGTTATCCTTCAGGATCTGATAGATGCGCATCCAACTCGCACCGTTATCAGTTGATCTGATCGAGTGCACAGGTTGTCCGTCCGCAAGCGCGCTTTGGATCGATGGCGTGAAATAACCTATTTTTTCGTTATTGCTGGTCAGGCCCAATCCGAAATACAGGTTGGACGATGATGTTCCGGCTTTGTTATCAATACCGTTAAGTGCAAATGGCGTTGACGCGTCACACGCGACCGTCAGCTGTATCGGATGACTGCCTACTATCGTGTCACTTGTCAGGTTGAGGTCTTTTGCCTGCACCTGGCCGACGTCGACCGTTCCTCCATCGGACAACGAAGGAGTGCAAGCTCTCGGCGTGATGAGACCTGTGACAGTCAGGTCAATGCTCGAAGCCGCCACTGCATAAGGCGCAACGCCGATCAGTGCGGTTGTGGAGAGTGCTGCAAAGTACTTTTTGATCATTATTTGCTCACTTCTAGGGTTGTGTCCTGACTGCCCCGGGCCGCTCAAGTGCGCCCCGAATCCAGCAGGATCGGGCTGGGTGTTACAGGTAAATAATCTCGATCGTCCCCGCGCCATCGAGCTCGATGGCTCGGCTCACATCCAGGCTTTGGGTGGGGGCGATAACGGCGTCGACGGTCACGGTGGTGCTGAGGTTCTGGATCAGCACCGGGCCGGCACTGCTGCCGTCGTTGTCGGTGAACGCCAGGTAACGGCTTTTGCCGATAGCGATCGGGTTGGCGCTGCCGGTGTTCCAGGCTGTGCCGGCGATGCTGGAGTGGGTTTGATAAAGGCGGGCGAAGCCGTCGGCATTGGCGTCGGCCGGGTCGACGCGCAGTGAAAAACGGCCAATCCTGTTGCCGCTGCCGTCCTTGCCCAGGCCGTAGTCGATCTCGCTGTCGAGCATCGCCGAGCCTGAGCGGTTGTCGTGCATGATCAAGGCGAAGGACGTCGGCGCGTCGCAGCCGACCCTCAGCGTCAACGACTTGGGCGGCAGGCGTGTGTCCTGGTCTGCGTGCAGGTCTTTTTTCGACAGGGTGCCGAAGTCGACCACGCCGCCGTTGGACAGCACCGGCTCGCAGGCCGCCGGAGCGAAGCGGGCGCGCAAGGTCGCCTCGCGGGTGCGTCCGGCGGCGACGGCGTCGAACACCCCGAAGGCTTCCCAGGTCACCGCATCACGCACCTGCATGCCTTGCTCTTGAACCCAGGCCGTCAGCTGAAGCTGCGCCGAGAAACTGCGCCCTTGCACCGCCACGCCGGCCTGCACCGGGACGATCCCGTGCTCCGGTCGCCAGATCAGGCTCGACGCCATTTCTGCCGGCGGCTGACCGACCCCGGCAATCAACCCAATCTCGACCGATTGGCCATCGAGCACGGCATCGCGAATACGCATCTGATAGCTGCCGCGTTCGGCAAAGTGAAAGCGTTCGGCGGTCGCGGCCATCGCCCGGTAGAACAGGCTCATGTCGATGGGCTGCGCACAGCTCAAGGTCAGGCTGAGCTGGCGTTCACCGAGGTTGCGCTCCGGTGCGGCATCTGGCCGTATCGCCCGGTTCATCAGCCCGTAATCGAGCACCGGCTGGCTCAGGTTGAACTGGCAGTCGTCCATGGACGCCGAGGCCACTGGCGTGAATCCACTCAGTGCCAGGAGTGCGAGGGTCAATAGCAGAAAGCGCAACAGGTTCATGAAGTCATCCTCAGAGGGCTCGGCACTTGGCGGGGGCGGTTTCGTAGTACGCGTCGGCGTCGGCGTCGGTGGGCAGCTCGAAGCGCAGTTCGCAGCGCTCCAGCTCCGGCGCGCTGATCCACAACGCACGGCGGTCGAGCGCGTTGGGCAAGAACACCAGGCCGCCGTCCTGCACCAGGGTCACGAACTCGCCATCCTCGGTGTTCACGGAGGCACCGCGCGGCAGGGGCGCGCCGTTGGCGGTGGTGGCCTTGAGTAAGGCCCGGCGGGTCATCGTGATGCCGAATTCAACGTTGTCGACGGCGCCGCGCCCGGCCGAAATCACCGCCAGCCCGTTGTGAATGTCGGCGTTGCGCGGCAGGGTTTTGGTGTCGACTTCCACCGGGCTTTTGCCATAAGCCGTCACTTGCGGGATCACCGCCTGACCTTGCCAGTCGGTCCACACCGGACCGCTGGGCGTCGACACTTTGATGGAACCCATGTCACCGACCGACAGCAACGCAAAGGTGTCGCTCACCGGGTACGGCGACAGCGTCACGCCACCGCCATGCAGCACGGCGCCACCGCGAGCGCTGGCCTGATAGCTGGAGCGCTCGGCATCGGCGCGGGTGTAATTGAGATCGAGCTGGGTGTAGCGCGGCAGCAGCGACACGCCGGCCGTGGATTGCACCTGTTTGTCGCGCGTGTCGTGTTCGACGCCAACCCGGTAACCCAGCTGATCGTTGACCCGTTCACTCAAGCCCACGCCGCTGCGGTATTCGCCGGCGGAACGGCGCACCCAGCTGCGTGCCCGGCGGTTCTCGCCCAGGGGAATGCTGAGGTTCAGGTAGATGCTGTCATCGTTGCCGTTCGAACCGCTGAGCTGCCATTCGGCGGTCGCCGAGACGGATACGCCCGCGATGCTGGTGCCCCAGGATGCGAGGGCGCGGCTGCTGCTTTGGCCGTCGAACGAACTGGACCGACTGAAGCCGCTGCTGAAGGCGCCGAGCCATGGATGCGACCATGACAGGGCCGCGCTTTGCTGATCGCGGTAACGTGACTGGCTGTTGTCGGACGTGTTGGCGAACACCGCCTCCTCCAGTTCCCGGTAGCCCAGGGTTCGGTAAGAACTGCCGGCACTGAGCGCCCACTGCTCGTTCAACCGATGCGAGACGCTCAGGTCGGCTTGAAGCCCCTGGCTGGCGTGTCTGCCGCTGGCGTCCGCGCCGGTCAGCGTGGCTTGCACCTGAGTGAACGGCGAGGGCAACAGGCCGACGCTGGCACCCGCCGCGCGATAGTCGACGGCGCCGGTGAGGCCGGCGCTGAGCAATAGTTGCGGGGCGAGCGCACCGCTCCAGCCGCCGCTGATGACCCAGGGATCGCCTCCCTGAGCGTCGCCGACACTGCGCACCTGACCGGCGCCCAGCGAATAACCGGGCGCTGGCAGACTGACCCCCAACATCGCGGCCGGCACGGTAATACGGCGCTCGCTGCCATCGGTCTCCTTGATCGTGACTTCCACGTCGGAACGCGTGTTGAGCCGCCGCACGTTGGTGAGCACGAACGGGCCGGCGGGTACCACCGTGGAATGGATCAGCGAACCGTTTTGCCGGACCTCGACCTGGGCCTGACTGTTGGCGATCCCTTCAATGACCGCGCTTTGCCCTTCGAGCTGCAGGGCTTGTTCATTCAGCACTTGCACGCCGGTGATCTGCGCACCGGCGAGCACCGGGTTGTAGAGGTTGATCTGACCCGCCTGCAACACCGCTTCCTGGCTGGCGAAAGTCCGCTGGGCGTAGGCCGCAATATGAGTCGTTGTGGACACGTCGTCCTGCCAGGTCTGCACCTGGCGGCTGCGCACGATCCAGTCACCGGCATTGAAGCCGAGTTCGGTGTTGGCTGAGGCGTAGCGGCTGGTGCTGTCGCCGGAACGGCTGTGCAAACCGGTGACGTCGTAGTTGATCAAGCCGGCGACACCACCGGTTTGATAGCCGGAAAAATCCCGGGCAGTGGGGCGTATCGCATCGGTGGGCACGATCAGCGACAGGGCCAGGCCAGCGGGGTCCGGTTCGATGACGGTCTGCGGCGCGCGGCCTAGAAAGTCGTGGCATGGGCCATCGTCCAGCGTAAGCGCGGGCACCGTAAGGTTCGCCGCATCGAGCAGCGTGCGATCGAAGCACAACGCCCCTTCGCGATCGAACGTGACGTCGACCCGGCCATGACGCTGGCCGTTGACGGTGAGCGTGACCGGGTGGCGGCCGGCCGTGAACTGCGGCGCCTGCATCAGCAGCGTCGCCAGCGCCGGATCGATGCCGCGCTGCCGTAACGTGTCTTTGTCGAACGACGCTGGCATCGACACCTCACCGTAGGCATCGAGCATCATCAGCGCGTTGCTCAGCAGCACCGCCAAGGTGGTTCGCTGCCATGGATGAGGGCGAGCGCTGTCGCGAATAACGGGCACGGCTTCGCCATCACGGTAATTCGATACTGTGTTCATCAGGATCACTTGGGTTATTGCGGCGTGCGGTTACAGGCACGCCTGTGGCAACGGCCAAGGGGCCGTCGCCTTGAAACATGGGCGCTCATCGTTCCTTGATGACGCCGTCAGGGTGGTTCAGGACTGGATGGGCGCCTCGTAATGCGGCACGGCAAAGCCGTAGACCGTCGCCGGTTGAAAACGCACCTGCGTGGCGGCGCCTTCGGGCACCTTTATGCTGATGTGCTCACCGGGCAGCACGTAGGTTTTCGGCAGCATCGCGTTGCCCGCGGCCGGCAACAATTGCACTTCCTGGCCCAGACGCACCACGTAAGGCGTGTCGTTGCGCACGGTCAGTTGACCGTCTTTCAGCGACCATTGCAGGTCGGTCCACGGCGTGCGATTGGGCGCCAGGCCTTTGGGGTGCAGGATCACCGGCAAGTTCTGGCGCACCGTCACGCCGACTCGGGCCTGACCTGCCTCGGCAGGCGCTTTGCCTTGGGGGATGCCTTCGAAGATCACCCGCTTCAAGCGCTGAGTGAGCAGCGGTTTGTCCGTTTGCAGAATGAACCGCACCAATTGGGTTTTGCCCGCTTCGACGCGCGCCAGGGGGGGCGTCACGAACACCAGCGATTCGCTGTCTTCGGCAATGTCTTCGAGGGTGACGTGCATCAACGCCAGGTTGGCATCGGTGTTGGTCACCGACACGGACGCTTCGCCGTCAGCCTCGTTGACGATGACCACCGAAGTGTTCGGCACCATGCCGTCGGCCTGGGCGTGTGCGGTCAGCAGCAGGGCGAATGCGCCGATGCCCGAATGGAACAGATGACGGGTGACACTGGAAAACATCGTCATGACGTGTCTCGTTGAATGGTTTTAAAAAGGAGCCTGGATTACCGGCCTATCGATAATTCAGCTGCACGGTGACATGCCCGTCGATGGGGATTTCGTCGGTCAGCGTCAGGTCGTTCGCGCGAACGATGGTGGTAAACGCCGTGAGCCGCGCGCGCAAATTCTTGATGGCGATCGGTGTACCCAGGTCATTCAACGCCGCGAACGCGGTCCGGCCGGCGTGTCCCAGGTAGGAAGACACTCGCCAGGAGGCACCGTCGTTCAAGGACATGATGGTTTTCACCGCCGCGCCATCGGCCACCGTATCGAACAGGCCGAACGCAACACTGCCCAGGTTTTGGTCGTCGTTGACGACGCCCAGCCCGTGACTGTTAGGGTGAAAGACGGAAGAGCCTTCGCGATTGTCGATCGTCGTCAGGGTAAACCGCGTGGCGGCATCACAATTCACCTCCAGATACAGCGTGCCGTTTTCCAGGGCCGTGGGCTGGTCAGGTCTCAGATCTTTCACCGTCACTTTGCCGTGGTCGACGATGCCGCCGCCGGACAGGCTGGGCGTGCAGGCGCCGGGTGTAATCAGGCCGGTAACGCTCAGCTCGGTGCTGCTGGCGGCCAGGGCTGCGGGGGCACAGATGAGCAACAGGGGCGCCAATCGAGCGAGGGAGCATCTTTCCATGATGGTTCGTCCTTTGAGTGAGCGGGCATTGCCATGGGCCGGGCGTTGCTCGTTGATGACGGAGGGTTACAGGTACTTGATCTGTAGGGTTGCGGAGCCGTCGAGCGTCACTTCGTCGGTCAGGGTCAGGCCGTTGGTGGGGGCGATGCCGGTACGCACATACAGATCAAGGCTCAACTCCTTCATCGCGATGGGAGCAATGACGGTGCCCAGAGCACCGACACTCCAGATGTTGTCGACCCCCCAGAATGCTGTCGACCCTTCCTTAAGCCAGGTCTTGCCGCCATCAGTGGAGAGAATGGCTTGAGCTTGGGTGGCGTCCGCCATCACATTGCGCGGAGCAACGCGAAAGTGGCCCAGCTTTTCGTGGGTATTGATCAGCCCCAGACCAAAGTAATTGCCCGACGTGCCTGTGCCTGCACGGTTATCAATCGGGCTGATCGCAAACGGCGTAGCCGCATCGCAGTTCACTGTCATTTGCATGATTATTTCAGGCAAGTAAGTGTGCTTGTCGGGATTGAGGTCTTGTACGGAAAACTTGCCGTGATCGGCAATACCGCCGCCGGCCAGTGCTGGTGTGCATGCATTTGGCGTGATCAGACCCTTCACGGTCAGGTCCGTGCTGGAGGCGGCAATAACGGACGATGCGCCAGTCAGCAGCAAAGTAGCCGTCAGGAGGGTTATGTATTTGTTCATGCGTCGACGCTTCCTTGATGAAAGATGATTGAGGAGTTTGCCCGGAGCGGGCAGGGCGCAATCTATCGGTCGAGGTCGCCGGACGAAATGCAACTAATACGAAAAAGGCGGGGCGAGTGTATGAAAAGTCAGGGCGGGCTACAGGTCGTCATCGTTCGACCTGTTGTCTGTAGTCTTTTGGTGTGAGTTGCGTAGCTTTAAAACGTAGGGCGGTTCCTTTTGTTTTATCAGAGAAAGGACAGGGGCCCGGATCCGTTGAGGACGGTGGTTGAGCAGTCGAGATTGGTCGTTGTGGTCGGAATAGGACGGCGTTACTTTTCGCGTATTCCAGTCACCACACAGGATAAATCCGACAATGCGCGTAATTATTGCTGACGACCATCCTGTCGTCCGCATCGGGTTACGGATGCTCATCGATCTAAGCCGGACGTGTGTGATCGTGGGTGAGGCCGATGGCCCGGACAGCCTGTTGAGCCTGCTCTCGACCACGCCGTGCGATCTGTTGATCACGGACTTCTCCATGCCGGGCAACCAACAGGCCGACGGACTGAAGATGCTGAGCACGGTTCGACGTCACTACGCTTCGACGCCGATCATTCTGGTCACCATGTTTGCCAACGTTGCGACGCTCAGGGTGGCATTCGCGCAAGGCGTGATGGCGATCGTGGCCAAGGATGCCTCGGCGACGGAGCTCCCTCTGGCAATCAAATCAGTGGGTGAAGGGCGGCGTTTCATCAGCGAGTCCCTGCGTACCGCGCTGGCTCAGGCAGACGTCGAGGCTCATTCGCATTCCCCTTCGCTGTCGGCCAAAGAACATGAAGTGGTGAGAATGCTCGCCAGCGGGATGACCGTCAGTGAGATCGCGAGCTATTTCAAACGCAGTGTGTCGACCATCAGTAAACAAAAAAGCATGGCCATGCAGCGGCTGGGCATTTCCACGGATGTGGATCTCTTCGCTTACGCCCGGGACAACGGCATGGTGCACTAGGCGACAGCGCACCCCAGGGTATTCCCGCCACGAATGCCGATAGTGTTCCGCGCATTTGTTGACTATCGTGCAGGCAATCCTTTAAACGTCCGGAGCCTGCCCATGAGTGATGCCAACCGCGCATTGATCACCCAGTTCTACCAAGCCTTCCAGCGGCTGGATGCCGAGGCCATGAGCGCCTGCTATACCGATGATGTGCTGTTCAGCGATCCTGCATTCGGCGAATTGCGCGGACGCGATGCCGGGGACATGTGGCGCATGCTCACGACTCGGGCGAAGGATTTTTCCCTGACGTTCGACAACGTTCGCGCCGAGGACCGCACGGGCGGCGCGCATTGGGTCGCGACCTATCTGTTCAGCCAGACCGGCAACACGGTGGTCAATGATATTCAGGCGCAGTTCGTGTTTCGTGACGGCAAGATCTGCGAGCACCATGACAGCTTCGATATGTGGGCCTGGTCGCGCCAGGCGCTGGGTTTCAAAGGCCTGCTGCTGGGCTGGACTCCGGCGGTAAGAAATGCCGTTCGCGCTCAGGCGTTGAAGGGGCTGAAGGCATTCCAGGCCAGTCGCTGATAAGATCGCGGCTTGTTTCCTTTCAAGCCTTGATCGTGACGTGACTACCCTCAGCGAAATCCCCGCCGATGCCGATACGCCGGTGAGTAAACCCTGGTTCGTCTACCTCGTTCGCGCGGCCAATGGTTCGCTGTACTGCGGGATCAGCGACGATCCTGTGCGCCGCTTCGTTACCCACCAAAGTGGCAAGGGCGCACGCTTCTTCCTCTCCAGCCCTGCCGTTGCCTTGGTCTACACAGAAGTCTGCCGCGACAAAAGCGAAGCCTTGCGTCAGGAACGCTTGATCAAAAAACTCAGGAAAAGCGCCAAGGAATGTCTGGTCGCAAGCGCCGCCGCGGGCTTATCAACCTGACTGATAAGTGCCCATCAGGCAGACCTGTAGGCTGCTCCCGAATTGCGCGCTAAGCTGCGGATTCCTAATCCGTGCGGCGGAGCCGAGCATGTCCGAGTTGATTCTTCATCATTACCCGACGTCCCCTTTCGCCGAAAAGGCCCGCTTGCTGCTGGGTTTCAAGGGGTTGTCCTGGCGCTCGGTAAAGATCGCGCCGGTCATGCCAAAACCCGATCTGACCGCCCTGACCGGTGGCTACCGCAAGACGCCAGTGCTGCAGGTTGGCGCAGATATTTACTGCGACACATCGCTGATCGCCCGTCGACTGGAGCAGGAGAAAGCCTTGCCGGCCTTCTTTCCGGAAGGCCAGGAAATGATCGCCGCGACGTTCGCCGCCTGGGCCGATTCGGTGGTATTCCAGCATGCCGTGAGCCTGGTGTTTCAACCGGAATCGATCGCGGTGCGTTTCGGCAATCTGCCGCCGGAAGCGATCAAGGCGTTTCTGGCTGATCGCGCCGGACTCTTCAGTGGCGGCAGCGCGACAAAGTTGTCCGCCGAGCAAGCCCGGCATCAATGGCCGACAATCATGGCGCGCCTGGAGCAGCAGCTTCAGCGCGAGCAGGGCGACTTTCTGTTCGGCGAGCCATCGATTGCCGACTTCGCGCTGGCCCATCCGATGTGGTTCCTCAAGGCCACGCCCGTGACCTCGCCGTTGGTTGATGCATATCCGGCGGTGTCGGCGTGGTTGGGTCGCGTGATGGGGTTCGGGCATGGCGCGTTCAGCGAGATGACCTCCGAGGCCGCGCTGGAGGTTGCGCGTAATGCCACACCCGCCGCGTTACCGGACGAGCAGTTCGATGAGCCGAACGGGTTTGAGCCTGGCCAGCAGGTGGTCATCGCGGCAACGGATTACGGCGTTGATCCGGTGGCGGGTGAGTTGTTGTTTGCGGGCAGAGAGGAATTGATTCTGCGTCGTGAAGACGAGCGGGCCGGAGTGGTGCATGTGCACTTTCCGCGGTTTGGGTTCCGAATCGACAAACGCGTATAAAACTGCCTGTGGCGAGGGGATAAATCCCCTCGCCACAGGTGTGTGAGCCTGATCAGTTACTTCAGGGCGGCGAGGATTTCATCCGGGTCATACCCGCGAATCAACGTCCCGTTCACATCGATCAGCGGAATCCCGCGTCCACCCAGCGCTTCATATGCCTTGCGTGCCTCGGCATCCTTTTCGATATCGAATTCCTTGTACGGAATGCCTTTCTGATCGAGAAAGCGTCGGGTCAGCTTGCAGTAGCCACACCATTCGGTCGCGTAGAGCACGACGTTGGCCTTGGCCTGGGTCTGCTCGGACACCACTTGGCTGGGACTGAACACCCGCTCGATCTTGCCCCAGTTCTGGTAAACCACGACCACCAGCAGGATCAGCAGGAATTTCTTCAGCACGCCGTTCAGCATCAGTTGCGTCGCTTCAGCTGATCGGTCAGCTGAGTGGGCAGGCCCTTGATAATCAGTGTGCCGGCCTCTTCGTCGTATTCGATCTTCGAGCCCAGCAGGTGCGCTTCGAAGCTGATGGACAGGCCCTCGGCGCGGCCGGTGAAGCGGCGGAACTGGTTCAACGTGCGTTTATCCGCCGGGATCTCCGGAGACAAGCCGTAATCCTTGTTGCGGATGTGATCGTAGAAGGCTTTCGGGCGCTCTTCGTCGATCAGCTCGGAGAGTTCTTCCAGGCCCATCGGTTCGCCGAGCTTGGCCTGGCTGCTGGCGTAATCGACCAGGGTCTTGGTTTTCTCGCGGGCGGATTCTTCCGGCAAATCTTCGCTTTCAACGAAATCACTGAAGGCCTTGAGCAAGGTACGGGTTTCGCCGGGGCCGTCGACGCCTTCCTGGCAACCGATAAAGTCGCGGAAATACTCCGACACCTTTTTCCCGTTCTTGCCTTTGATGAATGAAATGTACTGCTTGGACTGCTTGTTGTTCTGCCACTCGGACACGTTGATCCGCGCGGCCAGGTGCAACTGGCCCAGATCCAGGTGACGGGACGGGGTCACGTCCAGCTGATCGGTCACTGCAACGCCTTCGCTGTGGTGCAACAGGGCGATCGCCAGGTAATCGGTCATGCCCTGCTGGTAATGCGCAAACAGCACGTGGCCGCCCACGGAGAGGTTCGACTCTTCCATCAGCTTTTGCAGGTGTTCCACCGCCACCCGGCTGAACGCCGTGAAATCCTTGCCGCCCTCGAGGTATTCCTTCAGCCAGCCGCTGAACGGATGCGCCCCGGACTCGGCATGGAAGAATCCCCAGGCCTTGCCTTGTTTGGCGTTGTAGCTCTCGTTGAGGTCGGCAAGCATGTTCTCGATGGCGCTCGATTCGGCCAGTTCCGAGTCGCGGGCGTGGAGAACTGCGGGTGTGCCGTCGGGTTTTTTGTCGATCAGGTGGACGATGCAATGACGGATCGGCATGGGCTTCTCGGCTGATTGAAGAGAGGAGGGCGTGCTCCCCCAAAAAGTGCCAAGTGTACCGCAACCACTGGTTTTGGCGCGGTTCGTAGGGTAATTCGCAGCCGTGCGACGACCCTTATGCAGTTTTTTCCCGTTTTAGAGCAATAAAGCTGACCAAATGGGTAGCTAGAGGCGGATATTTCCCCGTCTCTGTGCTAGTTTTGCCCCGTCTTACGCGAAGTCACTGCGTTAAGCGTGCATTCAGCATTTGTCAGGTCGAACCAAACCCTGATTTCGGTATCTATAACCCCGATCCAGTGGTTATTGGCCGAGGGTGCCAGATCCAGAAGATCGGGCTCGATGGCTGACACTGCACTCTGCAATCCATATGAATTTGATAGGGAAGGAACACTACATGGCTCTTACTAAAGACCAACTGATCGCCGACATCGCTGAAGCTATCGACGCGCCAAAAACCACCGCGCGTAACGCTCTGGACCAACTGGGCCAAATCGTTGCCGATCAGCTGGAAAACGGCGGCGAAATCACTCTGCCAGGTATCGGCAAACTGAAAGTGACTGAGCGTCCAGCCCGTACCGGCCGTAACCCTTCGACTGGCGCTGCCATCGAAATCGCTGCCAAGAAAGTTATCAAGCTGGTTGTGGCCAAAGGCCTGACCGACGCTGTTAACAAGTAAGACGCAGTAAAAAAAGCCGTGCTCCGGAGCAATCCGGGCACGGCTTTTTTGTGTCTGTGATTCAGTGACTGACCTGAAAACACCGCTAACCCCATGTAGGAGTGAGCCTGCTCGCGATGGCGCTGCATCAGTCGACATCATCGTTAACTGACACGCCGCTATCGCGAGCAGGCTCACTCCTACAGTTGATCTGCGGTGGTCAGTGACTCAGCTCTTGCGAGCCCAACGTTCGCGCCAGACCTGCTGCTCGGACTTGGTCTGGAAGGTCCAGGCGACGAAGCGGCTTTGCTTCTGCCCCTGGGACATTTCCACGACCTGGCTTTCCAGAACACCGGCTTTTTTCAGCGCCGTCTGGATCGAAGGCAGGTTAGAAGCCTTTGACACCAACGTGCTGAACCACAAGACCTTGTGCTGGAAGTGCGCACTCTCGGCGATCAGTTGCGTCACAAACCGTGCTTCGCCACCCTCACACCACAATTCTGCCGATTGACCGCCAAAGTTCAGCACCGGCAGTTTGCGTTTAGGATCGGCGCGGCCCAGGGCGCGCCATTTACGCTCGCTGCCTTTGGTCGCTTCGTCCATCGAAGCATGGAACGGCGGGTTGCACATGGTCAGGTCAAAGCGTTCGCCGGGTTCCAGCAAGCCCAGCAGAATGTGCTTGGGATTACTTTGCTGACGCAACTGGATGGCTTTGTTCAGTCCGTTGGATTGCACGATGGCTTTGGCCGCAGCCACCGCAGTCGGGTCGATTTCCGAACCGAGGAAGTGCCAGCGGTAGTCGCTGTAGCCGATCAACGGATAGACGCAGTTGGCGCCCATGCCGATATCGAGCACTTTGACCGGTGCGCCACGAGGGATTTCGCCGTCGTTGACGCTGGCGAGCAGGTCGGCCAGGAAGTGCACGTAATCGGCACGGCCCGGAACCGGTGGGCAGAGGTAATCGGCCGGGATATCCCAATGGGCGATACCGTAGAACGACTTGAGCAGCGCCCGGTTGAACACCCGCACCGCATCCGGGCTGGCGAAGTCGATGCTTTCCTTGCCATAGGGGTTGATGATCACGAACTTCGCCAGTTCCGGCGTGGTTTTGATCAGCGCCGGGAAGTCGTAGCGACCCTGATGGCGGTTGCGCGGGTGCAGGCTGGCCTTTTCGCGCGGCTCAACGGCTTTGGCCGGTGTCGCGGTGTCGGGCTTCTTGCGCGCAGGTCTTGGAGTGCGGGGGGCGTTCATGGGCGTGGTCGATTCGGGTATGGCTAAAAGTGGCGGGTATTGTCCCACAGTCGATAGCCGCGTGGGGATCCTGTAGGAGCGAGGCTTGCCCGCGAAAGCGATCTGTGTACCACCTCAATGCCAGACATGACGGCCCCTTCGCGGGCAAGCCTCGCTCCTACAGGAAGCGGTTTGCGGTGTATGGGGGGAATGTGGCGGGCATAAAAAAGGGAGGCCCTTGGCCTCCCTTTTTCATCGCGATTGACCGTTACAGGCTGGCAATCCGCGCATGTTGCTCGGCCAACTTGCCCAAAGCCTGTTCAGCCTCAGCCAGTTTGGCGCGTTCTTTCTCGATGACTTCGGCCGGAGCCTTGTCGACGAAACCGGCATTGGACAGCTTGCCGCCCACCCGCTGAACTTCGCCCTGCAGACGCAGGATTTCCTTGTCCAGGCGTGCCAGTTCGGCGTCCTTGTCGATCAGGCCGGCCATCGGCACCAGCACTTCCATCTCGCCCACCAGTGCGGTGGCGGACAGCGGTGCTTCTTCGCCGGCAGCCAACACCGTGATCGATTCGAGGCGAGCCAGCTTCTTCAGCAGGGCTTCGTTCTCGGTGAGACGACGCTGGTCTTCGGCGCTGACGTTCTTCAGGAACAGGTTCAGCGGCTTGCCCGGGCCAATGTTCATCTCGGCGCGAATGTTGCGCGTGCCGAGCATCAGCGTCTTCAGCCACTCGATGTCATCTTCGGCACCTTGATCGATGCGCGCTTCATTGGCCACGGGCCAAGGTTGCAGCATGATCGTCTTGCCTTCGATACCGGCCAGCGGCGCGACGCGCTGCCAGATTTCTTCGGTGATGAACGGCATGAACGGGTGCGCCAGGCGCAGGGCAACTTCCAGCACCCGAACCAGGGTGCGGCGGGTGCCGCGCTGACGTTCGACCGGGGCGTTTTCGTCCCACAGCACAGGCTTGGACAGTTCCAGGTACCAGTCGCAATACTGGTTCCAGATGAACTCGTACAAGGCTTGTGCGGCCAGGTCGAAGCGGAACTGGTCGAGCTGACGGGTTACTTCGGCTTCGGTGCGTTGCAGCTGCGAGATAATCCAGCGGTCCGCCAGCGACAGTTCGTAAGCCTCGCCGTTCTGGCCGCAGTCTTCGCCCTTGTCCAGAACATAACGCGCGGCGTTCCAGATCTTGTTGCAGAAGTTGCGATAGCCTTCTACGCGGCCCATGTCGAACTTGATGTCGCGACCGGTGGACGCCAGCGAGCAGAAGGTGAAGCGCAGGGCGTCGGTGCCGTAGCTGGCGATGCCGTCGGCGAACTCTTCGCGGGTCTGCTTCTCGATCTTCTTCGCCAGTTTCGGCTGCATCATGCCGGAGGTGCGCTTCTGCACCAGCTCTTCGAGCTCGATACCGTCGATGATGTCCAGCGGGTCCAGGACGTTGCCCTTGGACTTGGACATCTTCTGGCCCTGGCCGTCGCGGACCAGACCGTGAACATAAACGGTCTTGAACGGAACCTGCGGCGTACCGTCTTCGTTCTTCACCAGGTGCATGGTGAGCATGATCATCCGGGCGACCCAGAAGAAAATGATGTCGAAGCCAGTCACCAGCACATCGGTGGAATGGAATTTCTTCAGGAACTCGGTCTGCTCAGGCCAGCCGAGCGTGGAGAAAGTCCACAGGCCCGAACTGAACCAGGTATCCAGAACGTCGTTGTCCTGTTGCAGCGCAACGTCCGGGCCGAGGTTGTTTTTGGCACGCACTTCGGCTTCGTCGCGACCGACATAGACCTTGCCCGACTCGTCGTACCAGGCCGGAATCCGGTGGCCCCACCACAGCTGACGGCTGATGCACCAATCCTGGATGTCGCGCATCCACGAGAAATACATGTTTTCGTATTGTTTCGGCACGAACTGAATGCGGCCGTCTTCAACCGCAGCGATGGCCGGCTCGGCCAATGGCTTGGTAGAGACGTACCACTGGTCGGTCAGCCACGGCTCGATGATGGTGCCGGAGCGGTCGCCTTTCGGTACTTTCAGGGCATGATCGTCGACGCTGACCAGCAAACCAGCGGCATCGAAGGCGGCCACAATCTGCTTGCGCGCTTCGAAACGGTCCAGACCGGCGTATTCGGCCGGAAGCGTACCGTCGATGCTTTCGTTGAGCGTGCCGTCGAGGTTGAACACCTGACAGGCCGGCAGTACAGCGGCGTTCTTGTCGAAGATGTTCAGCAGCGGCAGGTTGTGGCGCTTGCCGACTTCGTAGTCGTTGAAATCGTGGGCCGGGGTGATTTTCACGCAACCGGTGCCGAATTCAGGATCGCAGTAATCGTCGGCGATGATCGGGATGCGGCGGCCGACCAGCGGCAACTCGACAAATTTACCGATCAGGGCCTGGTAGCGTTCGTCGTTCGGGTTAACCGCGACGGCGGCGTCGCCGAGCATGGTTTCCGGGCGAGTGGTCGCGACGATCAGGTAGTCCTTGCCTTCGGCCGTCTTGGCGCCATCGGCCAGCGGGTATTTCAGGTTCCACAGGAAACCTTTCTCGTCGTGGTTTTCCACTTCGAGGTCGGAAATCGCCGTGTGCAACTTGGTGTCCCAGTTGACCAGGCGCTTGCCGCGATAGATCAGGCCGTCTTCGTGCAAACGCACGAACGCTTCTTTAACGGCTTCCGAGAGGCCGTCGTCCATGGTGAAGCGCTCGCGGCTCCAGTCGACGGACGAGCCGAGGCGGCGGATCTGACGGCTGATGTTGCCGCCGGACTGATCCTTCCACTCCCAGACTTTCTCGAGGAATTTTTCCCGGCCCAGATCGTGACGATTCTGGCCCTGGGCTTCGAGTTGGCGTTCCACCAGCATCTGCGTGGCGATACCGGCGTGGTCAGTACCCGGCTGCCACAGGGTGTTGCGACCCTGCATGCGGCGGAAACGGATCAGGGCGTCCATGATCGCGTTGTTGAAGCCGTGACCCATGTGCAGGCTGCCGGTGACGTTCGGCGGCGGGATCATGATGGTGTAGGACTCGCCCGCGCCTTGCGGGGCGAAGTAATTCTCTGACTCCCAAGTGTTGTACCAGGAAGTTTCAATGGCGTGCGGCTGGTAGGTCTTATCCATGCGCGGCGGGACCCTATTGGCATTTATTCAGGAAAAGCCGGCAAGTATAGCGGGGCATGGGGCAGAGGGCGAGCAGGGGCAGACCGGGCGCAGATCAAATGTGGAATGATCCTGTGGCGAGGGAGTTTGCTCCCGCTGGGGCGCGAAGCGGCCCCGACAACAACAAGTCAGGTGTGTCAGGTACACCGTGTGTTCAGGTTCTGCGGTTGCTTTGCAACCGAGCGGGAGCAAGCTCCCTCGCCACAGACGCCCGCTCGACTCAGTGTTATTCGTACTGGCTGAGCAACCGTTCCATCCGCGCATCCAGCCGGCGCTTGATCTCGGTTTCGATATGCGGTGCGAAGTCGTCGATCACGTCTTGCATGATCAACAGCGCTGCCGCACGCAGTTCGCTGTCCAGGTGCAGCAAGGCATCGGGGCCTTTGCTGGCCGCGGGTGCCGGTTGCGCGGCAGGGGCGGGCGGTGTCGGTTCGACGGTCTGCGGCGCAGCGCTGACGGAGTCGAACAGCATGGGAATCTGTTCCTGGTCACCTTCGATGACCGTGTCGGTCAGCAGCGGCGGTTGCAGGTTGTCATCGCCGAGCAGTTGGCGGATCGACTCGAGGTCATCCAGCAGGTGCGCGGACTTTTGTTGCGGTTTTGGAGTGTCCATCGGAATGCTCAGAGTCGCTGTAAACGGTGATCTTGCAGAGGATAGCCCTGTTCGCGATAGAAACGGAAACTCTCCCGCGCGGCCGCTCGAATCGTCGGATCCTCCACCACCACTTCCGCTACACGGGCGAACTTGCTGGCAAAGGCCGGGACTTTCAGGGCAAGGTTGACCAGCAGATCCTGATGCGGACCGCAGTCATCACCAAGACCCAGGACAATCAAGCTATCCGGCTCGCTTTCGGCAGGACCGTGAGGCACGAAGCTTTCGCCCTTGAAGGCCCACAAACGCGCGTCGAGATCCTCGCGTTGGGCGGCATCGCTGCAATGCAGGTAAATGCGGTGGCCCATGCGCCAGGCTTTTTCGGTGAGCTTGCAGGCAAAATCCAGCCGTGCCGACGGATCGGCGCTGGGCAGGACATAGAAGTCGACTTTGGTCATTGCGGTTCCTGAGCCCGGGGCTGCGTTACTCGAAAGCAACGCAGCCCGAGGTCATCGGTTTCAGGCTTTGGCGCGGTCCAGCAGGTATTGGGTCAGCAACGGAACCGGACGGCCAGTGGCGCCCTTGTCCTTGCCGCCGCTGGTCCATGCGGTGCCGGCGATGTCCAGGTGCGCCCAGTTCAGGTTCTTGGTGAAGCGCGACAGGAAGCAGGCGGCGGTGATGGTGCCGGCTTTCGGGCCGCCAATGTTGGCGATGTCGGCGAACGGGCTGTCCAGCTGCTCTTGGTACTCATCGAACAGCGGCAGTTGCCAGGCGCGGTCGTCGGCGGACTTGCCGGCGCTTAGCAGTTGAGCGATCAGTTCGTCGTTGTTGCCCAGCAGGCCGGAGGTGTGCGCGCCCAGTGCAACGACGCAAGCGCCGGTCAGGGTCGCGATGTCGATCACGGCTTGCGGCTTGAAGCGCTCGGAGTAGGTCAGGGCATCGCACAGCACCAGACGGCCTTCGGCGTCGGTGTTGAGGATTTCCACGGTCTGGCCGCTCATGGTGGTGACGATGTCGCCCGGGCGCGAAGCATTGCCGCTCGGCATGTTCTCGGCGCACGCCAGGATGCACACCAGGTTGATCGGCAGTTTCAGCTCGAGCACGGCACGCAGGGTGCCGAACACGCTGGCTGCGCCGCCCATGTCGTACTTCATTTCATCCATGCCCAAGCCAGGCTTGAGGCTGATGCCGCCGGTGTCGAACGTGATGCCTTTGCCGACCAGTGCGTAAGGTTTCTCGGATTTCTTGCCGCCGTTGTATTGCATGACGATCAGGCGCGGTGGCTGGGCGCTGCCCTGGCCCACGGCGTAGAACGAGCCCATGCCCAGGTCCTTGATCTTCTTCTCATCGAGGACTTCGACTTTCAGGGTCTTGAATTCCTTGCCCAGGTTCTTGGCTTGTTCGCCAAGGAAAGTCGGGTGGCAGATGTTCGGCGGCAGGTTGCCCAGGTTGCGGGTGAATGCCATGCCGTTGGCAATCGCAGTGGCGTGGGCCACAGCGCGCTCGACTTCGGCCTGTGCCGCCTTGATGGTCACCAGGGTGATTTTCTTCAGGGCGCGAGGTTCGGCTTTCTGGCTCTTGAACTGGTCGAAGGTGTATTCGCCATCCACCAGGGTTTCGGCCAGCAGGCGGGTCTTGCCGTAGCTGTCGCGGCCCTTGACCACGATTTCGTCCAGCGCCAGAACAGCGTCGGTGCCGCCCAGGCCTTTAAGGGTATTGAGGACGCCGGCGATGATTTTACGGAACGGGCGGTCGCCCAGCTCTTCGTCCTTGCCCACGCCGACCAGCAGAACACGTTCGGCCTTGAGGTTCGGCAGGCTGTGCAGCAGCAGGCTCTGGCCGACTTTGCCGGCCAGGTCGCCGCGCTTGAGTACAGCGCTGAGGGCGCCGCCGCTCAGTTCGTCGAGTTGTCTGGCAGCGGCGCCGAGCTTGCGGCCTTCGCCGACGGCGACCACCAGAGTGGCGGTCTTCAACGTTTCTGGGCTAACGCTCTTTACAACCAGTTCCATGTCCGGGTCCCTGAATGAATGGTCAACGTGCGCGGGCAAAACGGCGGCGCACAGACGCTTGCTTATAGATAGAAAGACGCAGGTCACGGCCCGCGACAAAGGCCGCAGTTTGAACCTCGCTCCCTGCGCCTGACAACCCTCGGTTGTACGATCTTCAACGCATTACCCGCCTGCTTGAGCATGCGCAGTGACAGGCGCACCCAATCACAGGATAATGCGCCAACTTTTTCGGCGGCTCTGCCCTGCGGGCTGTCTGATACGTTTGCTTGTTTGGCCGCCTTAGCCTGACAACCCTGGAGTGTCTGGTTTGATTGTCTTCCGTTATCTGTCCCGCGAAGTCCTGTTGACCTTGAGCGCCGTCAGCGCCGTGCTGCTGGTCATCATCATGAGTGGGCGCTTCATCAAATACCTTGCCCAGGCGGCCTCGGGCCTGCTGGATCCGGGCTCCCTGTTCCTGATCATGGGCTTTCGTCTGCCAGGTTTCCTGCAACTGATCCTGCCGTTGGGCCTGTTTCTCGGGATCCTGCTGGCCTACGGTCGCCTGTACCTTGAAAGCGAAATGACCGTGTTGTCGGCCACCGGCATGAGCCAGCAACGTCTGTTTGCCATGACGCTGTTTCCGGCCACGCTGGTTGCGCTGGTCGTGGCCTGGCTGAGTCTGAGCCTGGCGCCACAAGGTGCCAATCAGTTCCAGTTGCTGCTGAACAAGCAGGATGCGCTGACCGAGTTCGATACCCTTGAGCCGGGTCGCTTCCAGGCGCTACGTGACGGGACTCGGGTGACCTACACCGAAACGCTGTCGGATGATCGCATCAACCTCGGTGGCGTGTTTATTTCGCAAAAGAACGTCTCGTCCGATAAGAAGGATCGCGGGATCTCCGTGCTGGTGGCCGAGAAGGGTCGTCAGGAAATCCGCCCTGACGGCAATCGCTACCTGATTCTCGACAACGGCTATCGCTACGACGGTAACCCGGGGCAGGCCGACTACCGGGCGATCAAGTACGAGGAATACGGCGTATTGCTGCCCAAGCCGGACGTCAGCGACGAAGTCACCGACCGCGATGCAATGACCACCCGTTCCTTGATCGGCAGCGATGACATTCGTTCGCGCACTGAACTGCAATGGCGCCTGTCCCTGCCGTTGCTGGTGTTCATCGTGACCTTGATGGCGGTGCCGCTGTCGCGGGTCAATCCACGTCAAGGCCGTTTCCTCAAGCTGCTGCCGGCGATTCTTCTTTATATGGCTTACCTGAGCATCCTGATTGCCGCGCGCGGCGCCCTCGAAAAAGGCAAGATCCCGCCGGCGCTGGGGTTGTGGTGGGTTCACGGCATCTTCCTGGCCATTGGCCTGGGCTTGCTCTACTGGGAGCCGTTGCGCTTGAAGATGGCGAGTCGCCGCAGTGCGCTGGAGGTGGCTCGTGGTTAAGCTCGATCGCTACATTGGTAGCAGCGTATTCGTAGCCATCCTGGCGGTGCTGGGGATTATCCTTGGCCTGGCGACCCTGTTTGCCTTCATCGATGAGATGAGTGAGGTCAGCGACACCTACACCTTGGTGGACGTCTTGAGCTACGTCTTGCTGACCGCGCCCCGTCGTTTGTACGACATGTTGCCGATGGCGGCACTGATCGGTTGCCTGATCGGCCTTGGTAGCCTGGCCAGCCACAGCGAACTGACGATCATGCGCGCCGCCGGTGTGTCGGTCGGCCGGATCGTCTGGGCCGTCATGAAGCCGATGCTGGTGCTGATGGTGGCGGGGGTGCTGATCGGCGAGTACGTCGCGCCGGCCACCGAAGTCACCGCTCAGGCCAACCGTTCCCTGGCTCAGGGTGGCGGCGATGCACAGAGCGCCAAGCATGGCTTGTGGCATCGCCAGGGTGACGAGTTCATTCACGTCAACTCTGTGCAGCCGAACGGTCTGCTGTACGGCGTCACCCGTTATCGTTTCGACAATGAGCGTCATATGCTGTCGTCCAGCTTCGCCAAGCGGGCGAAGTTCGATCAGGATCACTGGCAGTTGAGCGACGTCACCACCACGCTGTTCCATGAAAAGAGCACCGAAGTGGTCACTGCACCGGAAGAGCGTTGGGATGTTGCCTTGAGTCCGCAACTGCTGAGCACGGTGGTGATGTCGCCTGACACGCTGTCGATCAGCGGTCTGTGGGGTTACATCCACTACCTGGCTGACCAGGGCCTGAGCAACGGCCGTTACTGGCTGGCATTTTGGGTCAAGGTGTTACAGCCGCTGGTGACCGCCGCGCTGGTACTGATGGCGATTTCCTTCATCTTCGGGCCATTGCGCTCGGTGACCCTTGGTCAGCGGGTCTTCACTGGCGTGCTGGTCGGCTTCACCTTCCGCATCGTCCAGGATTTGCTGGGGCCTTCGAGCCTGGTGTTCGGTTTTTCGCCGCTGTTTGCGGTGTTGGTTCCGGCCGGTGTCTGTGCCCTGGCGGGTGTCTGGCTGTTGCGCCGAGCCGGCTGATCAGGGCGTTCCCCGACCTCGCTGGTGATAAAAAACGCCCCTGTCGCAAGACCGGGGCGTTTTTGTAGGTGCCGTCTGACCTGCGAACGTGACGCTTGCGCCGTGGATCAGGTACAATTCCCGGCTATTTTTCGGCGGGCTATGCCTGCAGCCTTTTTGAGTGTTGATCCGTGAGTGATTTGAGTCATATCCGCAATTTCTCCATCATCGCCCACATTGACCATGGCAAGTCGACGCTGGCCGATCGCTTCATCCAGATGTGCGGCGGCCTTGCCGAGCGCGAAATGGAAGCCCAGGTGCTGGACTCCATGGACCTGGAACGTGAACGCGGGATCACCATCAAGGCCCACAGCGTCACCCTGTATTACACCGCTCGCGATGGCATCAAGTACCAGCTGAACTTCATTGACACCCCGGGCCACGTTGACTTCACCTACGAAGTCAGCCGGTCGCTGGCGGCCTGTGAAGGCGCGTTGCTGGTGGTCGATGCCGGTCAGGGCGTTGAAGCGCAGTCTGTAGCCAACTGCTACACGGCGATCGAGCAGGGCCTTGAAGTCATGCCGGTCCTGAACAAGATCGACCTGCCGCAGGCCGATCCGGACCGCGTCAAAGAAGAAATCGAAAAAATCATCGGCATCGATGCCACCGATGCGGTCGAGTGCAGTGCCAAGACCGGCCTGGGTGTCGACGAAGTGCTCGAACGCCTGGTTCACACCATTCCTGCGCCGACCGGCAACTACGAAGATCCGCTGCAAGCGTTGATCATCGACTCCTGGTTCGACAACTACCTGGGCGTCGTTTCCCTGGTCCGCGTGCGTCACGGTCGTGTGAAGAAGGGCGACAAGATCCTGGTCAAGTCCACCGGCAAGATCCACCTGGTGGACAGCGTCGGTGTCTTCAACCCGAAACACACCGCCACCGTTGACCTGAAAGCCGGCGAAGTGGGCTTCATCATTGCCGGCATCAAGGACATTCACGGTGCACCGGTCGGTGACACCCTGACCCTGAGCTCCACGCCGGACGTTGACGTGCTGCCAGGCTTCAAACGTATCCAGCCGCAGGTCTATGCCGGCCTGTTCCCGGTCAGCTCCGACGACTTCGAAGATTTCCGTGAAGCCCTGCAAAAGCTCACGCTCAACGATTCGTCCCTGCAGTACACCCCGGAAAGCTCCGACGCTCTGGGCTTCGGCTTCCGTTGCGGGTTCCTCGGCATGCTGCACATGGAAATCATCCAGGAGCGCCTGGAGCGCGAGTACGACCTGGACCTGATCACCACGGCGCCGACCGTAATTTTCGAGCTGTTGCTGAAAACCGGTGAAACGATTTACGTCGATAACCCGTCGAAGCTTCCAGACCTGTCCTCGATCGAAGACATGCGTGAACCGATCGTGCGGGCCAATATTCTTGTGCCGCAAGAGCACCTGGGCAACGTCATTACCCTGTGCATCGAGAAGCGTGGCGTGCAGCACGACATGCTGTTCCTCGGTACGCAGGTCCAGGTGACCTACGATTTGCCGATGAACGAAGTGGTCCTCGACTTCTTCGACCGTCTGAAGTCCACCAGTCGCGGCTATGCTTCGCTGGATTATCATTTCGATCGTTACCAGTCGGCTAATCTGGTGAAACTGGATGTGCTGATCAACGGTGACAAGGTCGACGCCCTGGCGCTGATCGTGCACAAGGATAACGCGCACTACAAAGGTCGCCAGTTGACCGAGAAGATGAAAGAACTGATTCCGCGCCAGATGTTCGACGTCGCGATCCAGGCCGCCATTGGCGGGCAGATCATTGCGCGGACCTCCGTCAAGGCACTCAGAAAGAACGTATTGGCCAAATGCTACGGCGGTGACGTTAGCCGTAAGAAAAAACTGCTTGAAAAGCAAAAGGCCGGTAAGAAACGCATGAAGCAAGTCGGCAACGTGGAAATTCCACAAGAAGCCTTCCTTGCGGTGCTCAGGTTGGATAGTTAGGTCCTATGTCACTAAATTTCCCGCTGTTGCTGGTCATCGCCGTGTTCGTCTGCGGCCTGTTGGCGTTGCTCGATCTACTGTTCCTGGCGCCCCGGCGCCGGGCTGCCATCAACTCCTATCAGGGGAGTGTCAGCCAGGCTGACATGGTGGTCGTCGAGAAACTGAACAAAGAGCCGCTGCTGGTCGAATACGGCAAGTCGTTCTTCCCGGTGTTGTTCATCGTGCTGGTGCTGCGTTCGTTCCTGGTGGAGCCGTTCCAGATTCCTTCCGGCTCGATGAAACCGACCCTGGACGTCGGCGACTTCATTCTGGTGAACAAGTTTTCTTACGGGATCCGCTTGCCGGTGATCGACAAGAAAGTCATCGAAGTCGGTGATCCGCAGCGCGGCGATGTGATGGTGTTCCGCTACCCGAGCGATCCGAACGTCAACTACATCAAGCGTGTGGTGGGCCTGCCGGGTGACCAGATTCGCTACACCGCCGACAAGCGTCTGTTCGTCAACGGTGAATCGATTGCCGAACAACTGGTCGGCTCCGAGCCGGGCACGTTGGGCAGTGCCGAGCTCTACAAGGAAAAACTCGGTGTCGCCGAGCACCTGATTCGCAAGGAGATGAGCCGCTATCGCGCATCGCCGGACCGTTCATGGACCGTGCCGGCCGGGCACTACTTCATGATGGGCGACAACCGCGACAACTCCAACGACAGTCGCTACTGGGACGATCCGAGCATTCCCAAGGATCTGCTGGGCATGGTTCCCGACAAGAATATCGTCGGCAAGGCCTTCGCAGTCTGGATGAGCTGGCCGGAACCCAAACTCAGTCACCTGCCGAATTTCTCGCGGGTTGGCCTGATCAAGTAATCACACACGGCGCTGTTGAACACAGCGCCGAATGCATTTCTGGAGTCGGCACAATCGGCGCCAGAGGCATGAAAACAACGATATTCAGGACGTAATTTTTGAACACAGCGTTAATTGTCCCAAGCCTGCGTCGTATCACGGCCATGGCGGTGGAATCCAGCCACGAACTCAGCGTGGGTAAACCGTGAGCGTCTCCTTAAGCCGTCTAGAGCGTCAGCTCGGCTACACCTTCAAGGATCAGGAGCTGATGGTCCTGGCCCTGACTCACCGCAGTTTTGCCGGGCGCAACAACGAACGCCTGGAATTCCTCGGTGATGCCATCCTCAACTTCGTCGCTGGCGAGGCGCTGTTCGATCGCTTCCCGCTGGCCCGTGAAGGCCAGTTGTCGCGTTTGCGCGCACGCCTGGTGAAAGGTGAGACGCTGGCCGTACTGGCCCGCGGTTTCGATCTGGGCGAATACCTGCGCCTGGGCTCCGGTGAGTTGAAAAGCGGCGGGTTCCGTCGCGAGTCGATTCTGGCCGATGCCCTCGAAGCGTTGATCGGTGCGATCTACCTGGACGCTGGCATGGACATGGCGCGCGAACGCGTGCTGGCCTGGCTGGCGGGTGAGTTCGAAGGCCTGACGCTGGTCGACACCAACAAAGATCCAAAAACCCGCCTGCAGGAATTCCTGCAATCGCGTGGGTGCGAGCTGCCGCGTTACGAAGTGGTGGATATCCAGGGTGAGCCGCATTGCCGGACGTTCTTCGTCGAATGTGAAATCACCTTACTGAATGAAAAAAGCCGAGGTCAGGGTGTGAGTCGTCGTATTGCCGAACAGGTAGCGGCCGCCGCAGCACTGATTGCCCTGGGTGTGGAGAATGGCAATGACTGATTCAACTGCAACTCGCTGTGGCTATGTTGCCATCGTCGGCCGTCCCAACGTGGGCAAGTCCACGCTGCTGAACCACATCCTGGGTCAGAAACTGGCGATCACCTCGCGCAAGCCGCAAACCACCCGCCACAACATGCTGGGCATCAAGACCGAAGGCGCCATCCAGGCTGTCTACGTCGACACCCCGGGCATGCACAAGGGCGGCGAAAAGGCCCTGAACCGCTACATGAACAAGACCGCCTCGGCGGCGTTGAAAGACGTCGACGTGGTGATCTTCGTGGTGGATCGCACCAAGTGGACCGACGAAGACCAGATGGTCCTCGAGCGCGTCCAGTACGTGACCGGCCCGCTGATCGTGGCGCTGAACAAGACCGATCGCATCGAAGACAAAGCCGAACTGATGCCGCACCTGAGCTGGTTGCAGGAGCAGCTGCCGAACGCGCAGATCATGCCGATCTCGGCCCAGCACGGGCACAACCTTGAAGCGCTGGAGCGGGTGATTGCCGGTTACCTGCCGGAAAACGATCACTTCTTCCCGGAAGACCAGATCACCGACCGCAGCAGCCGTTTCCTCGCCGCAGAACTGGTGCGCGAGAAAATCATGCGCCAGATGGGTGCCGAGCTGCCGTACCAGATCACCGTCGAAATCGAAGAGTTCAAGCAGCAGGGCAAAACCCTGCACATCCATGCCTTGATCCTTGTCGAGCGTGACGGCCAGAAGAAAATCATCATTGGCGACAAGGGCGAGCGCATCAAGCGCATCGGCACCGAGGCGCGCAAGGATATGGAATTGCTGTTCGACTCCAAGATCATGCTTAACCTGTGGGTGAAAGTGAAAGGCGGCTGGTCCGACGACGAGCGCGCATTGCGTTCGCTGGGCTACGGCGACCTGTAACACCGGATCCAGATACACCGAAGAACCCCTGTGGGAGCGAGCCTGCTCGCGATGAGGACCTGAAATTCAACATCACTGTTGACTGGCAGACCGCAATCGCGAACAGGCTCGCTCCCACATTGGTTTCTGGTTGTTTATAAGATCGCGTTTCTTCATTGAGAATTCCATGTCCCAGCCCATTGGCCAACCCGCCTACGTCCTCCACTCCCGCGCCTACCGCGAAAGCAGTGCGTTGGTGGACTTCCTCACGCCGCAAGGTCGGCTACGGGCGGTGTTGCGCAGCGCGCGGGGCAAGGCCGGGACATTGGCGCGGCCCTTCGTGCCGCTGGAAGTGGAGTTTCGCGGGCGGGGTGAGCTGAAGAACGTTGGGCGAATGGAAGCCGCCGGTGTTTCAACCTGGCTCAACGGCGAGGCGCTGTTCAGCGGCCTCTACCTCAACGAACTGCTGATCCGCTTGCTGCCCGCCGAAGACCCGCACCCAAGCGTGTTTGATCACTACGCTGCGACGTTGCTGGCGCTGGCCGAAGGCCGACCGCTGGAGCCGTTACTGCGATCCTTCGAGTGGCGCCTGCTCGACGATCTCGGTTACGGTTTTGCCCTGACCACCGACATCCACGGCGAGCCCATTGCTCCGGACGGTCTGTATCGTTTGCAAGTGGATGCTGGCCTGGAGCAGGTCTATCTGCTGCAACCCGGTCTGTTCAACGGCACCGAGCTGTTGGCCATGGCTGAGGCTGACTGGACCGCACCCGGTGCGCTGTCCGCCGCCAAGCGTCTGATGCGTCAGGCATTGGCTGTTCACTTGGGCGGTCGTCCGCTGGTCAGTCGCGAGCTGTTTCGCAAGCCGTAGTCTCCCCGTATGCTGTGCGCCGAATCTTTAAATTCAGGAGCGCTTCCGTGACCACCAGCAATCGCATTCTTCTTGGCGTGAACATCGACCACGTTGCCACTCTGCGTCAGGCCCGGGGCACTCGTTACCCGGATCCGGTCAAGGCAGCGCTGGACGCGGAAGAGGCGGGGGCTGACGGCATCACCGTGCACCTGCGCGAAGACCGTCGACACATCCAGGAGCGCGACGTGCTGTTGCTCAAGGATGTACTGCAAACCCGCATGAATTTCGAAATGGGCGTCACCGAAGAAATGATGGTGTTCGCCGAGCGCATCCGCCCGGCGCACATTTGCCTGGTCCCGGAAACCCGTCAGGAACTGACCACCGAAGGTGGCCTGGACGTGGCAGGGCAAGAGGCGCGGATCAAGGCGGCGGTGGATCGCCTGTCGAAGATTGGCTGTGAGGTGTCGCTGTTCATCGATGCAGACGAGCGGCAGATCGAAGCGTCCCGTCGTGTGGGTGCGCCGGCTATCGAGTTGCACACCGGTCGTTATGCCGATGCCGAGACACCGACCGACGTGGCGCAAGAGCTGACGCGTGTGGCGGATGGCGTAGCGTTTGGCCTGGCTCAGGGGCTGATCGTCAATGCCGGCCACGGCCTGCATTATCACAACGTTGAAGCGGTGGCCGCGATCAAGGGCATCAACGAACTGAACATCGGCCATGCGCTGGTGGCGCATGCGTTGTTTGTCGGGTTCAAGTCGGCGGTGTCCGAGATGAAAGCATTGATTTTGGCTGCGGCCTTGAAGGGCTGAGACCGAGGTGCTGCCTTCGCGGGCAAGCCTCGCTCCTACAGGTCCGTGTTGTGCCGCAACTTTGCATACGACACCGGCCCTGTAGGAGCGAGGCTTGCCCGCGAAGGCGTCCTCAAAAGCAACCCAGATTTAAAGCTGCGGGGTTTCCTGATTCGGCTTGGTCTTGTCGACCCCCGGCACATGCAGGTTGCCTTCAGCCACCTGATTGCCTTCAAGCTGAGGCTGCGTGACCCACGTCAGGATGTCGTAGTAACGACGGATGTTCGCCACGAAGTGCACCGGCTCGCCGCCCCGGGCGTAGCCATAACGCGTCTTGCTGTACCACTTCTTCTCTGACAGGCGCGGCAGGATCTTCTTCACGTCCAGCCACTTGTCCGGGTTCAGGCCTTCTTTCGCCGCCAGTTTGCGCGCGTCATCCAGATGGCCGCTGCCGACGTTATAGGCCGCCAGTGCAAACCAGGTGCGATCCGGCTCCTGGATCGATTCGTCCAGCTGATCCTTCATGTAGGCCAGGTATTTGGCGCCGCCCATGATGCTTTGCTTGGGGTCGAGGCGATTGGACACGCCCATGGCCTGCGCCGTGTTCTGGGTCAGCATCATCAGCCCGCGAACGCCGGTCTTGGACGTGACCGCGGCTTGCCATAATGACTCCTGATAACCGACGGCCGCCAACAGGCGCCAGTCGACTTTCTCTTTCTTGGCGTAGGCCTTGAAGTGTTGCTCGTACTTGGGCAGGCGTTGCTGCAAGTGTTGTGCGAAGGTGGTGGCGCCCACGTAACCCAGTACGTCGACGTGCCCGTAATAGCGGTCCTTCAGGCGTTGCAAGGTGCCGTTTTTCTTCACCTTGTCGAGGTAGGCATTGATCTCGTTGAGCAAGCTGTTGTCGTCGCCAGCGGCCACCGCCCAGCTCTGGTTGCTGGAGTCACCGAGGTCGAAGGCTACTCGCACGTTGGGGAAGTAGACCTGGTTCATCGCGACTTCGTTTGAATCGACCAGGGTCAGGTCGATCTGATCTTCATCGACCATTCGCAGCAAGTCGACGACTTCAACGGCGTCGGACTCTTCGTATTCAATGCCGGGGTATTTCTTTTTCAGCTCCGCCAATTGCTCGGCGTGGGTGCTGCCCTTGAGCACCATGATCTTCTTGCCGACCAGGTCGCCAGCATCGGTCGGCCGCGATTGGCCGTTGCGGTAGATGACCTGTGGGGTGACTTCGAGATAGGAGTGGGAAAACCGCACCTGTTGTTTGCGTTTCTCGCTGCTGACCAGACCGGCAGCAGCCAGCACCGGGCCGTTAGGCTTGCCCACCTGATTGAACAGGTCGTCGAGGTTGTCGGCGGTCTCGATCTTGAGTTCCACCCCCAGATCGTCGGCGAAGCGCTTCACCAGCTCGTATTCGAAGCCGGTTTCACCGTTGCGATCCTGAAAGTAGGTGGCGGGGCTGTTTCGGGTAACCACCCGCAGCACACCATCCTCCTTTACGCGCTCCAGCGTGTTGGGTTTATCAACACAGCCACTGAGCATCAGGAAGAGTCCGGTTGCGATCAGCCATTTGGCGAACCGCGGACGCAAAGCCGTTGGGGAAAACATCTGCGCAGTATACGCAAAGGACCACGAGCGCCATATCTCGACAGCGAAGGGCTTGTCTGCTAGACAGCGTAAAACCCGCTTGGAGCCCGCAGGAATGGGCCCGAACGGTAATTTGTGACATAAAAAATAACCCTCGGCGAACCGCTGTTTAAGGTGCAAATGCCCGGCCCGACGTTCGGGTGCACCCGCGCGCACCGTTTCGGGTGATGTCGCGGGCGGTTTAGGCTAGAATGCACGGCCTCAAAGCACACCCCTTCCCGAGGCTGTCCCGAAGATGTTGATCCTGCGCGGCGCTCCTGCCCTTTCTGCCTTTCGCCACAGCAAACTCCTTGAGCAACTGAGCCAGAAGGTCCCGGCTGTCAGCGGCTTGTATGCTGAATTCGCTCACTTCGCCGAAGTCACCGGCGTCCTGACCGGCGACGAACAGCAGGTGCTCGCGCGCCTTCTGAAGTACGGCCCAAGTGTTCCGGTACAAGAGCCGACCGGTCGTCTGTTCCTGGTGTTGCCACGTTTCGGCACCATCTCGCCATGGTCCAGCAAGGCCAGCGACATCGCTCGCAACTGCGGCCTGAGCAAGATCCAGCGCCTGGAACGCGGCATCGCGTTTTACGTGGCCGGTCAGTTCAGTGACGCCGACGCGCAACTGATTGCGGACGGTCTGCACGACCGCATGACTCAAATCGTGTTGGGCAACCTCGAACAAGCCGCCGGCCTGTTCAGCCACGCCGAGCCGAAACCGCTGACCGCGATTGACGTGCTGGGTGGCGGCCGCGCCGCGCTGGAAAAAGCCAACACCGAGCTGGGCCTGGCCCTGGCCGAAGACGAGATCGACTACTTGGTCAACGCCTTCGTCGGCTTGAAGCGCAATCCTCACGACATCGAACTGATGATGTTCGCCCAGGCGAACTCCGAGCACTGCCGTCACAAGATCTTCAACGCCAGTTGGGACATCGACGGTCAGAGCCAGGAAAAAAGCCTGTTCGGCATGATCAAGAATACCTACGTGATGCACAGCGAAGGCGTTCTGTCGGCTTATAAGGACAACGCTTCGGTGATCGTCGGTAACGTCGCCGGCCGTTTCTTCCCGGACCCTGAAACCCGCCAGTACGGTGCGGTGCAGGAACCGGTGCACATCTTGATGAAAGTCGAAACCCACAACCACCCGACCGCGATTGCCCCGTTCCCGGGCGCGTCCACCGGCAGTGGCGGCGAGATTCGCGACGAAGGTGCTACCGGTCGTGGCGCCAAGCCAAAGGCCGGTCTGACCGGTTTCACCGTCTCCAACTTGCAGATCCCGGGCTTTGAACAGCCGTGGGAAGTGCCGTATGGCAAGCCTGAGCGCATCGTTACTGCGCTGGACATCATGATCGAAGGCCCACTGGGTGGCGCCGCGTTCAACAACGAATTCGGCCGTCCAGCCCTGACCGGTTACTTCCGTACCTTCGAACAGTCGATCACCACCCCGCGTGGCGACGAGGTTCGCGGTTACCACAAGCCGATCATGCTGGCCGGCGGCATGGGTAACATCCGTGCCGAACACGTACAGAAAGGCGAGATCACCGTTGGCTCCAAGCTGATCGTCCTCGGCGGCCCGGCAATGCTCATCGGCTTGGGCGGCGGCGCAGCTTCCTCCATGGCCACCGGCACCAGCTCGGCAGACCTGGACTTCGCTTCGGTACAGCGCGAAAACCCTGAGATGGAACGTCGCTGCCAGGAAGTCATCGACCGTTGCTGGCAACTGGGCGACAAAAACCCGATCAGCTTTATCCACGACGTCGGCGCGGGTGGTCTGTCCAACGCCTTCCCGGAACTGGTCAACGATGGCGACCGTGGTGGCCGCTTCGAACTGCGCAACATTCCAAACGACGAGCCGGGCATGGCCCCGCACGAAATCTGGAGTAACGAATCCCAGGAACGCTACGTTCTGGCGGTCGGCCCGGCCGACTTCGAACGCTTCCAGGCGATCTGCGAACGTGAGCGTTGCCCGTTCGCCGTGGTTGGCGAAGCGACTGCTGAGCCGCAACTGACGGTCACCGACAGTCACTTCGGCAACAGCCCGGTGGACATGCCGCTGGAAGTGCTACTGGGCAAAGCCCCGCGCATGCACCGTTCGGCCGTTCGTGAAAACGAACTGGGCGACGATTTCGATCCGTCGACCCTCGACATTGCCGACTGCGTCGAGCGCGTGCTGCATCACCCGGCCGTGGCGAGCAAAAGCTTCCTGATCACCATCGGCGACCGCACCATCACCGGCCTCGTGGCCCGTGACCAAATGGTCGGCCCATGGCAGGTTCCGGTGGCTGACGTTGCCGTCACCGCCACCAGCTTCGACGTCTACACCGGTGAAGCCATGGCCATGGGCGAGCGTACTCCGCTGGCACTGCTGGACGCTCCGGCGTCGGGCCGCATGGCCATCGGCGAAACCCTGACCAACATTGCCGCTTCGCGCATCAACAAGATCTCCGACATCAAACTGTCGGCGAACTGGATGTCCGCTGCCGGTCACCCGGGTGAAGACGCGCGTCTGTACGACACCGTGAAAGCGGTCGGCATGGAGTTGTGCCCGGACCTGGGCATTACCATTCCGGTGGGCAAGGACTCCATGTCCATGGCCACGCGCTGGAACGACGAAGGCGTCGACAAGACCGTGACCTCGCCGATGTCCCTGATCGTGACCGGTTTCGCGCCAGTGGCTGACATCCGTCAGACCCTGACCCCGGAACTGCGCATGGACAAGGGCACCACCGACCTGATCCTGATCGACCTGGGCCGTGGCCAGAACCGCATGGGCGCCTCGATCCTGGCCCAGGTTCACGGCAAGCTCGGTTCGCAAGCGCCGGACGTCGATGATGCCGAAGACCTGAAAGCTTTCTTCGCCGTGATCCAAGGCCTCAATGCCGACGGTCACCTGCTGGCCTACCACGACCGTTCCGACGGTGGTCTGCTGACCAGCACCGTGGAAATGGCGTTCGCCGGTCACTGTGGTCTGAGCCTGAACCTCGACGGTCTGGCTGAAACTTCTGCCGACATCGCCGCGATCCTGTTCAACGAAGAACTGGGTGCCGTGATCCAGGTTCGCCAGGACGCCACGCCGGACATCCTCGCGCAGTTCAGCGCTGCCGGTCTGGGCGAGTGCGTGTCGGTGATCGGTCAGCCGATGAACAACGGCCAGATCAACATCACCTTCAACGGCGAAACCGTGTTCGAAGGTCAGCGTCGTCTGCTGCAACGTCAGTGGGCTGAAACCAGCTACCAGATCCAGCGTCTGCGTGATAACGCCGACTGCGCCGAGCAAGAGTTCGACGTGCTGCTGGAAGAAGACAACCCGGGTCTGAGCGTCAAGCTGAGCTACGACGTCAACCAGGACGTCGCCGCGCCTTACATCAAGAAAGGCATCCGCCCACAGGTTGCCGTGCTGCGTGAGCAGGGCGTCAACGGTCAGGTGGAAATGGCGGCCGCGTTCGACCGCGCCGGTTTCAACGCGATCGACGTGCACATGAGCGACATTCTGGCCGGCCGTGTCGACCTGAACGAGTTCAAGGGTCTGGTGGCTTGCGGCGGTTTCTCCTACGGCGACGTATTGGGTGCCGGTGAAGGCTGGGCCAAGTCCGCGCTGTTCAACAGCCGTGCTCGCGATGCGTTCCAGGGCTTCTTCGAACGCAACGACAGCTTCACCCTCGGCGTGTGCAACGGTTGCCAGATGATGTCCAACCTGCACGAGCTGATCCCGGGCAGCGAGTTCTGGCCGCACTTCGTGCGCAACCGCTCCGAGCAGTTCGAAGCGCGTGTGGCGATGGTTCAGGTTCAGGAGTCGAACTCGATCTTCCTGCAAGGCATGGCCGGTTCGCGCATGCCGATCGCCATCGCTCACGGTGAAGGTCATGCCGAGTTCGCCAGCGAAGAAGCGTTGCTGGAAGCCGATCTGTCGGGTTGCGTGGCGATGCGTTTCGTCGACAACCACGGCAAGGTCACCGAAAACTACCCGGCCAACCCGAACGGCTCGCCGCGCGGGATCACCGGTTTGACCAGCCGCGACGGTCGCGTAACGATCATGATGCCGCACCCGGAACGCGTGTTCCGCGCTGTGCAGAACTCGTGGCGTTCGGAAGACTGGAACGAAGACGCTCCTTGGATGCGTATGTTCCGTAATGCGCGCGTCTGGGTGAACTAAGGGCTGTGTACAAGCTCAGCTTTTTTGTTCCGGCCAGCCATGTCGAGTTGGTCAAGAGTGCTGTATTCGCCGCCGGTGGCGGGCGGATCGGGGCTTATGATCATTGCGCGTGGCAGGTGCTTGGGTTAGGCCAGTTTCGGCCTTTGGACGGCAGTCAGCCGTTTATTGGGGGAGCGGGGCAGGTCGAGCAGGTTGAGGAATGGAAGGTTGAGCTGGTGGTGGCGGATGAGTTGATCGTGGCCGTGGTGGCCGCGCTGAAACTCAGCCATCCCTATGAGACGCCGGCTTATGAAGTGTGGCGGTTGGAGGATTTCTGATCTTTCTGGCCGCTGTAAAAGAAACCCGCTGATGCAGATCAGCGGGTTTTTTATGTGTAGCGGGAATGACGCCCTATCAAATTAAACCTTGGCACTCACCTCACTGCGATTGACCAACGCCTCCAACGCGCCATTCAAACTCGGCGCCTTGTCACCAACCAGCAGGTGCCAGATGCCGCCTTCCAGCTGGCTGACTCCCTGACAACCCAGCGCCTTCAAATCACTCTCTGACAACGCTTTGCCATCCGCCAGGTGCAGTCGAATCCGGGTCATGGCCACGCAATCCATCTGCAGCACGTTGTCCCCACCGCCCAAGGCATCCAGCCATTGCTGCGCTTCTGCATTTGCCACCGCCGCAGGTTTCGGTGCATCGATCACCGCGGGAGGAGAGGACACCAGCGCACGACCCAGCGCCGGCATCGCCAGACGAATTTCATCGGCAATGCTGTCCGCCATCGGCCCGACCACCACCTGCAAGCTCCCGCCCTTGCCGGGACGCACGACCGCCATCGCCCCCAGCGCCTTTAACTCCGCATCGTTGGCCTTGTTGCGATCCACCATGTCCAGCCGCAACCGCGTGGTACATGCCCCGACGGTGATCAGATTCTGTGCCCCGCCCAGTGCCTTGATGTATGCCCCGGCTCGTTCATTCTCGGTGACCACAATCTTGTCACCCGTCGGCACCTCTTCACGCCCTGGCGTCTTGAGGTTGAAGCGGCGAATGCAGAAATCAAACACCCCGTAATAGACCACCGCATACGCCAAGCCTACCGGCACCACTAACCAGCCGTTGGTGGATTTCCCCCAGCCGAGCACCATGTCGATGAAGCCGCCCGAGAAGGTGAAACCCAGGTGGATGTTCAGCGCATTGGTGATCGCCATCGACAACCCCGTCAGCAGCGCATGGAGCAAAAACAGAAACGGAGCGAGGAACATGAACGCAAATTCGATGGGTTCGGTGACGCCGGTCAGGAAGGAAGTCAGCGCCATCGACAGGAAGATCCCGCCCATGACTTTGCGGCGTTCCGGCAGGGCGTTGCGGTACATCGCCAGGCAGGCGGCGGGCAGGCCGAAGATCATCACCGGGAACATGCCGGTCATGAATTGGCCGCCCTTCGGGTCACCGGCGAAGTAGCGCGACAGGTCGCCGGTGACCATGGCGCCCGTGGTCGGGTCGGTGAAGTTGCCGAAGACGAACCACGCCATGTTGTTGAGGATGTGGTGCAGGCCAGTGACGATCAGCAACCGGTTGAACACGCCGAAGACGAAGGCGCCGATGCTGCCGCTCTCCATCATCAGTGCGCCGAAACCGTTGATGCCGTGTTGGATCGGCGGCCAGATCAAACCGAAGATCACGCCGAGACCGACGGCGGCGAAGCCGGTGACAATCGGCACGAAGCGCCGTCCGCCGAAGAACGCCAGGTACTCCGGCAGCTTGATGTCCTTGAAACGGTTGTACAGCGCGCCGGCCATCAAGCCGCTGACGATCCCGGCGAGCATGCCCATGTTGATGCTCGCATCCAGCACCTTGAGCGTGGAGATCATCACCAGGTAACCAATCACCCCGGCGAGGCCTGCGGTGCCGTTGTTGTCCTTGGCGAAACCGACCGCGATGCCGATGGCGAAGATCATCGCCAGGTTGGCGAAGATCACCTGGCCGGCGTCATGGATGATGGCGATGTTCAGCAGGTCGGTGTCGCCCAGACGCAGCAACAGGCCGGCAATCGGCAGGATCGCGATCGGCAGCATCAACGCGCGGCCGAGACGTTGCAGGCCCTCGATGAAATATTGGTACATGGCGGTTCTCCCTGTGCTCTTTTTGTTTGAGAGGTGTTGTAGTTGTTCAGCTCAGAGGCCATTGCTGGTGACAGGCGTGACGCACCGCCCCGGCGCTGCTCAGCTTGAGCAGGTCGTGGCTGACGCTTCGGCATTGCGCGGCGTCGAGGTGGCGCACGCGATCCTTGATTTCACCGATCTGCACCGGGCTGACCGACAGCTCGCTGACGCCCAGGCCGATCAGGACCGGCGTGGCCAGCGGATCGGACGCGAGTGCGCCGCAGACGCCGACCCAACGGTTATGCACCGCCGCGCCGGCGCAGGTCTGGGCGATCAGCCGCAGCAGGGCCGGGTGCATGGCGTCGACGCGCGAGGCGAGGCCGGCGTGGTCGCGGTCCATCGCCAGGGTGTACTGCGACAAATCGTTGGTGCCGATGGACAGGAAGTCCGCATGCTCTGCAAGCTGCTCGGCCAGCAGCGCAGCGGCCGGGACTTCGATCATCACCCCCAGCTCCGGGCGTTCATTTACCCCGAGTTCAAGGCACAACGCATCGAGGCGCTGGCGGATGTGCAGCAACTCATCGACCTCGGTCACCATCGGCAACAGGATCCGGCAGCGCGACAGCGGGCTGACGTGCAACAGTGCGCGCAGTTGCTGATCGAGTAATTCCGGCCGCACCTGAGCCAGGCGAATGCCGCGCAAGCCGAGCACCGGATTGGCTTCGACCGGCAATGGCAGGTAGTCGAGTTGCTTGTCGCCGCCAACGTCGATGGTGCGGATGATCACCGACTTGTCACCCATGGCGTCGAGCACGGCTTGATAGGCGAGGCGTTGCTCCTGTTCGTCCGGCGCGGTGTTGCGGTCGACAAACAGAAACTCGGTGCGCAGCAGACCGACGCCATCGGCGCCGTTGGCCAGCGCATCGGCCGCTTCTGCGCTGGACGCGACATTGGCGGCGATTTCGATGTGCACGCCATCGCGTGTCAGTGCCGGGGTATGAGCCTGCGATTGTTGAAGCGCACGGCGTTGCTGATGATCGCGTTGCGCCTGATGCACGTCGGCCAGGCGTTCGGCCGTCGGCGCCCATTCGAGCCGACCACCGTCGGCGTCCAGCACCACCGCCTGGCCTTGTGCCTGATCCAGCAGCGCCGAACCCAGCGCCACCAGGCACGGCAAACCTTTACCCCGCGCCAGAATCGCGACGTGGGACGTCGCGCCACCCTCGGCCATGCACAACCCGGCGACCCCTTGCTCGCTCAGTTGCAGCAAGTCCGACGGCGTCAGCTCATGGGCGGCGACGATGGCGCCGGCCGGTACGTCGTAATGCCAGGCTTCGCCGAGCAGGGCACGCAGCACCCGTTGCTTGAGGTCGCGCAGATCGTTGGCGCGTTCGGCCAGCAACGCGCTGCCGAGTTGTTGAAGGACGTCGCACTGCACGTCGATCGATTGGCTCCAGGCGTGCGTCGCGGCCATGCCTTGAGCGATGCAGGCGTTGGCCGCGTCCAGCAGCGCCGGGTCTTCGAGCAAGGCGAGGTGCGCGGTGAAAATCGCTTCTTCGTCAGTGTTTTTGTGTTTCCTGGCCTGGGCCAGGGTGTGCTCGATTTCGCCGCGCACGACGGTCAGTGCGGTATCGAGGGCGTGCAGCTGTGGCTCGGGAACGTGGTGGCCGGCATCCACCGGCAGGCTGATGGTATTCAAGCGAAACAAGGGGCCAGCGACCAGACCGGGCGCGGCGCAAACACCGTGCAGCACACCCGCTTCGGCAGTCCGAGTGCGTCGGGTGATCGGCGCAGGCGCAGCGGCATGACTGTCTTCGGCCAACGCCGTGGACAAGGCGATCAGCAACGCTTGCAATGCCGCCTCGGCGTCCGGGCCCTGGCAGCTGACCTGAACCTCATCCTGCTCGCCGACGGCCAGGCTCATGAGCCCGATCAAGCTGTCACAGGTCGCCGATTTGCCAGCGAAATGCAGCTGCGATTTGCTCTTGAACCCTTGTGCGGTCTGACGAATCAGCGCCGCAGGGCGAGCATGCAGACCGCCGCGATGAGCGATGCGCACGTGGCCGAAATGCGCTTCAGCCGAAAGGTCCGGCTCTGCCTGGGCGCCCGGCGCCGCCCGGCGAATGATGTGCAGCAGCGGGTCGCCGACTTTGACCGATTTCAGCGTGATGGGCCGCGCCTGAAACTCCTGGCTGTTGGTCAGGATCATCAGGCTGACCAGGCTTTTGCACTGCTGCGCGACCTTGTCCAGGTCGTAGCGCAGCAACGGTTGGCCATTGCTGACGCGGGCGCCTTCCTTGACCAGCATCGAGAAGCCTTCGCCCTGCAACTCGACGGTGTCGAGGCCCAGGTGCAGGAGCAATTCGGCACCGTTGTCGGCACGCAAGGTGACGGCGTGACCGCTACGGGCTACGTGCACCACGACGCCGGCGCAGGGGGCGTGAAGGGTGTCGTTCAGTGGATCGATCGCGATACCGTCGCCCATCGCGCCGCTGGCGAACACCGGGTCCGGGACTTTGGCGAGCGTGAGCACCGGACCGCTGAGCGGGGCGCTGAGGGTCAGCTCTTTATTGTTGTTATGCATGGCTCGGTCTCATCAGGAAATCGTTCGGGGCGGACTTAATGCGTGCGCGTCACTTTGCTCAAATGCCGCGGCTGGTCCGGGTCCATGCCACGGGCCACGGCCAAACCGGCGGCCATGACGTAGAAACTCTGGATCGCCAGAATCGGGTCCAGGGCCGGGTGTTCGGCGCGGGTCAGCGTGAGGTCACGTTCGGCAATGTCGTCCGGTGCCGCCAGCAGAACGCGAGCGCCGCGCTGGCGCATGTCGGCAGCAAGGCTCAGCAAACCGGCCTGCTCGGCACCCCGTGGAGCGAAGATCAGCAAGGGATAATTCTCGTCGATCAATGCCATCGGGCCGTGACGCACTTCGGCGCTGCTGAAGGCTTCGGCTTGAATCGCCGAGGTTTCCTTGAACTTGAGGGCTGCTTCCTGAGCGATGGCAAAACCGGCACCGCGGCCGATTACCATCAAGCGTTGGCAATCGCGCAGGGCGTCGATGGCCAGGCTCCAATCCTGTTGCGCCGCCTCGCGCAGACCTTCCGGCAAGGCGTTGCCGGCTTCGAGCAATTCCACGTCTTCTTTCCAGTGGGCGATCAGACGGGCGCTGGCGCTGAGGGTGGCGATGAAACTCTTGGTGGCGGCAACGCTGCTTTCCGTTCCCGCGCACAGCGGCAGGCTGAATTCGCACGCGGCTTCCAGCGGCGAGCTTTCGGCGTTGACCAGGGCAATGCTCAGGGCCCCGCGTTTGCGTAACAGGCGCAGGCTGTTCACCAGATCCGGACTTTGCCCCGACTGCGAGAACGCGAACGCCACTTGGCCGCTGACCTTCAATGGTGCTTGCAGCATGGTCACCACCGACATCGGCAGCGACGCCACCGGGTAGCCCAGTTGCTGCATGGTCAGGTAGGCGAAGTAACTGGCGGCATGATCTGAACTGCCGCGAGCGACGGTCATCACGACTTGCGGCGGCTGACGGCGCAGGCGCCCGGCGATCTCGATCATCTGCGGGTCGAGTTGCTGCAGTTGGGCTTGCACGGCCTCGAACGAGGACAGCGCCTCTTCAAGCATTTTTGAAGTCAATGTCTTCTCCTTCGACCATGACGGCGGTGAGTGTGAGTGAGCGATCCAGTCGCACGCAGTCGGCCCAGCTGCCAGGTTGCAGGCGACCGCGTTCTTCGAGGCCGAGGTAATCGGCGGGGAATTGCGAAAGACGTTGCGACGCCTCGGCGATCGGCAGACCGATTTTCACCAGGTTGCGCAGGGCCTGATCCATGGTCAGTGTGCTGCCGGCCAGGGTGCCGTCGGGCAAACGCACGCCGCCCAGGCACTTGGTGACCGTGTGGCTGCCGAGCTTGTATTCGCCGTCCGGCATGCCGGCGGCGGCGGTGGAATCGGTGACGCAATACAGGCACGGGATCGCGCGCAGGGCGACCCGCATGGCGCCGGGGTGCACGTGCAGCAAATCCGGGATCAGCTCCGCGTATTTGGCGTGGGCCAGCGCCGCGCCGACGATGCCCGGCTCGCGGTGATGCAGCGGGCTCATGGCGTTGTAGAGGTGAGTGAAACTGCTGGCGCCGGCCGCCAGCGCGGCGACGCCTTCCTCATAACTGCCAAGCGTGTGACCGATCTGCATGCGGATACCGCGCGCACTGAGGGTGCGGATCAAGGCATCGTGGCCGGCGATTTCCGGGGCGATGGTGATCACGCGGATCGGTGCCAGCGTGAGGTAGTCCTCGACTTCGGCCATCAGCGCGGTGTGGGCAAAGTTCGGCTGGGCGCCGAGTTTGCCGGGGTTGATGTACGGGCCTTCCAGGTGCACGCCGAGCACCCGGGCGCAGCCTTCCGGCCGCTGCTCGCAGAACTCGCCGACGGCTTTGAGCACGCTGGAAATCTCCTCCGGCGGCGCCGTCATGGTGGTCGCCAGCAGCGACGTGGTGCCGAAACGCACGTGGGTCTTGCTGATGGTTTCGAAGGCGGTTGCGCCTTCCATGATGTCCTTGCCGCCGCCGCCATGGACGTGCAGGTCGATGAAGCCGGGCAGCAGATAGGGCAAGTCGTTGTCGGCCGGATCGCACGGCACGCCTTCGATGGACATGACCTTGCCGTGTTCGTGAATCAGCCGGCCGCGAACCCAGCCGTGGGCGGTGAGGATGTTGTCTTCGGACATGATCGGTTCTCGGTTTTAGCGGCGAAGCGGGTTAGCGACGAAGCTCTGCAACAAAGTCGTAGTAGTCGTTGCGGCAGTAGGTGTCGGTGACTTCGATTGGCGTGTTGTCTTCCAGGTAGCCGACCCGGGTCATCAGCAGCATGGCGGTGCCGGGGGCGATGCCGACGAGGGCGGCGAATTCGTCCGAGGCGTTGATCGCCTGGATGTGCTGCAAGGCGCGGACGATCGGTTTGCCGATGCCGTCGAGGTATTCGTAGAGCGAATCACCCACCGCTTGCGGCTTGGGAATGATCGAGGCGGGCAGGGTGCTCATCTCGATCGCCATCACCGTGTCGTCGGCTTTGCGCAGACGTTTGAGCCGCGCGACCTTGTCGTTGGGCGAGAGGCCGAGGCGGATCAGTTCTTCGTGGGTCGGCGGGGTGATCTCGCGTTCCAGCCATTGCGAGCCGGGAACGAAGCCCTTGAGGCGCAGCATCTCGCTGAAACCCGAGAGGCGCGACAGCGGTTGTTCCAGGCGCGGCGTGATGAACGTGCCGGAGCCTTGGTTGCGGCGGATCAGACCCTGTTCGAACAAGACTTCCAGTGCCTTGCGGGCAGTGACGCGGGAGATGCCCAGCAGCTCGCTGAGGTTGCGCTCCGAAGGCATGGCCTGCTCGGCTTTCCACTGCCCGGCATGGATCGCCGCTTCCAGATTGCGCGCCAGTTGCAGGTAGAGGGGCGTGGGCTGGGTGTCGTCAGGGCGTAGGGCCTGGAGGTCATTCATGTCAGGGATGTCCGATGCGGATATTGGAGTGTTGTGTTCCGCGAATGGCCGAAAATTAATACCACTTGAATACCATGTCAATGCCAGTACTTTGCCGTTGGCGTGGGAAAGGCGGCCCTGTTGAGTGCGGGAAATGGGGTTTGGTGTCAAGTGGTATTAGAGGTGGGGGTTTTGAGCGCAAAGATCGCAGCCTGGGGTAACGCTTGCCGGGGAGATTGGTATCTTCCCGGCAGTCATTACTGCAGGCTGCGATCTTTTGAATTTATTTTTCGAGGAGCGACCGAAGGTAGCGCTAAGAAGAAGGACTCGGTGCTTTTGTGGCGAGGGAGCTTGCTCCCGTTGGGCTGCGAAGCAGTCCTGAAATCAGCGAATGCGGTGTCAGGTCATTTTTTGGGGCCGCTTCGCAGCCCAGCGGGAGCAAGCTCCCTCGCCACAGGTAAAGGGGTTACGGCCGAATCTCGATCATCGTGCCATCCGGCACCAGGCCCCAGACCTCACGCATGTCCATGTTGCGCATGGCAATGCAGCCGTCGGTCCAGTCCAGGGTGTGGAACAGGTCTTCCGGGTTTTCTTCGGTATCTGGTGTGCCATGGATCATGATCATGCTACCCGGATCGACGCCTTCACGCCGGGCGCGGGCAGCGTCGCTGATGTTGGGGTAGGAGATGTGCATCGACAGATTGAATTTATCGCTGACCTTGCGCCAGTCCAGCCAGTAAAAACCTTCAGGCGTGCGTCTATCGCCTTCCATCAGCTTTTGGCCTTTCGGATTTCTGCCCAGGGAAATGCGGTAGGTCTTGAGCGGCTTGCCGTCATTGATCAATTGCAATTGGTGGGCGGATTTGAGCACCAAAACTTTTTCGATGACTTTGCCGTTCAGGGTTTCCGCAACGGAAGCCTGTGACAGAGTGACGAACGACAAGCAAACCACGGCAAGCAACCAGCGCATTGAAACGATATCCCTGAAAGGTGTCGCGACTATTTAGTTATAGGTGATTCTGGAGCCAGGAGCTTTAGGTGATGGCAGGCTGAGCAAGCGGCGGGATCGACTCGGACCGCACGGGGTAGACCTCGGTCCGCCGGTCAGCGAAGAAGCATTCTAAGGTACGACCCACCGTGCGGAAAGCCAACTCGGACCACGGGATGTCGGCTTCGTCGAAAAGCTGCACTTCCAGGCTCTCGGGGCCGGCAGAAAAATCCAGGTCCACCAGCTCCGCGCGAAAGAACACATGCACCTGACTGATGTGCGGCACGTCGATCAACGTATAGATGCTCAGGTTGCGCACCCGCGCACAGGCTTCCTCAGCGGTCTCGCGAATGGCCGCCTGCTCGATGGTTTCACCGTTTTCCATGAAACCGGCGGGCAGGGTCCAGTAACCGAGCCGAGGCTCGATGGCGCGTCGGCACAGCAACACTTTCGAGCCCCAGGTCGCCACGCAGCCGGCGACGATATTGGGGTTCTGATAGTGAATCGCCTGACAGCTGTCACAGACAAAACGCAGGCGCGAGTCGCCTTCGGGAATGCGTTGGGTGACCGGGTTACCGCACTGACTGCAAAATTTCATGCTGGGGTTCCTGAATGCTGCGCCTATCTTGGCGTGCGGCGGTGTCTGTCGGCAAGTTGTCGTTTAGCGACATGCAGTGGTTATGGGGTTGGGCGGCCGGTTCGATTGGTGCATGATGCATAGGGTCTGTTGACGTTTGCTGACGAACTGCGTTGGCGCGCAACGCGGTTCGTCAGCAAACGTCAACAGACCCTACGGCCAACAGATCGAGAAGACTCATGCTGGACGAGCTACTGCATCGAGTAAGCAACCACACCCCACGCACAATGGAAACCGACAAACGTTTCCCCGAAGCCGCGGTATTGGTACCCATCACCCGTAGTGACGAACCGGAGCTGGTTCTGACCCTGCGCGCCAGCGGGCTCTCGACCCATGGCGGTGAAGTCGCCTTCCCGGGTGGGCGGCGCGACCCCGAAGACCCTGACTTGATTTTCACCGCGCTACGGGAGGCCGAAGAAGAAATCGGCTTGCCACCGGGGCTGGTCGAGGTGATCGGCCCGCTGAGCCCGTTGATCTCCCTGCATGGCATCAAGGTCACGCCGTATGTCGGAGTGATTCCGGGTTTTGTCGAGTACCTGGCCAACGATGCCGAGATCGCCGCCGTGTTCAGTGTGCCTCTGGAGTTTTTCCGTGAGGACCCAAGGGAACACACCCACCGCATCGATTACCAGGGGCGCAGTTGGTACGTGCCGAGTTATCGTTACGGCGAGTATAAAATCTGGGGCCTGACGGCAATCATGATTGTCGAGTTGATCAACCTGCTCTATGACGCCGACATCAGCCTGCACCACCCGCCCAAAAGCTTTATCAATACTTGAAGCCATCGTTCGTATGGCGTGAACCGCGGCTGCCTGAGCCTTGAGGACAACAAGATGAAATATCGCCTGGGCGATGCCCGCGTCGAAACCCATCCGCAGAGCTGGGTTGCACCCAATGCCGTGCTGGTGGGCAAGGTCAAACTGGAAGAGGGCGCCAACGTCTGGTTCAACGCCGTGTTGCGTGGCGACAACGAATTGATCCTGATTGGCAAGAACAGCAACGTCCAGGACGGCACGGTGATGCACACGGACATGGGCTACCCGCTGACCATCGGCACCGGCGTGACCATCGGCCACAACGCCATGCTTCACGGCTGCACCGTGGGCGATTACAGCCTGATCGGTATTAATGCAGTGATTCTCAACGGCGCGAAAATCGGCAAGAACTGCATCATCGGCGCCAACTCGCTGATCGGCGAGGGCAAGGAGATTCCCGACGGTTCGCTGGTCATGGGCTCGCCCGGCAAAGTGGTCCGTGAACTGACCGAGCAGCAAAAGAAAATGCTGGAGGCCAGCGCCGCGCACTATGTGCACAATTCGCAGCGTTACGCCCGTGATCTGGTCGAGCAGGAAGAATGAACGCCACCGAACGACCGGTCCTCTCGCCATGCGTGAACATCTGCGCGTTGGACGAAGATGATATTTGCACCGGGTGTCAGCGCACGGTCGAAGAAATCACGCGCTGGAGTCGCATGGACAACGAAGAACGCCGCAGGGTGTTGGGGCTGTGCCATGAGCGGGCCAAGTCGAGCGGGTTGATCTGGATGTTGCCTTCCAGATCCGATTCCTGAGCCTTGTGAGCTTTTGTGGCTGATGAGGTTTTTTTGGCGAGGGAGCTTGCTCCCGCCGGGCTGCGAAGCAGCCCCATAGCTGACAAACACATTCAACCTGACACACCGCGCCCCCTGACTTCAGGGCCGCTGCGCGACCCAGCGGGAGCAAGCGCCCTCGCCACAGGTTATTTGTAAAGCCGAGATGGTAATCTGTGCGCCAAATTGACAGGTATCCCGCCACCTCATGCTCTTCCTGATCGCCTATATCAGCAGCGTCGTGCTGATCAACTACGCCTTCTCCACCGCCCCGCACCTGGACATCATCTGGTCGGCCTGGGGCGGGTTGGTGTTTGTCCTGCGCGACATGGTGCAAACCCGCTTCGGCCACGGCGCGATCGCGGCGATGCTCGCAGCGTTGGTCCTGTCCTATGTCACCTCCGATCCGTCCATCGCGCTGGCCAGCGCCACGGCCTTCGCGGTGTCCGAATGCATCGACTGGCTGGTGTTCAGCATCACCAAGCGTCCGTTGCACGATCGCCTGTGGATAAGTTCGGCCCTGAGCATTCCCCTCGACACCTTCATCTTCTTCGGCATGATCGATGCTTTCACCCCGGCCGTAATCCTTACCGCCATGGGCTCGAAGTTCGCCGGCGTGACGGTCGTGTGGCTGATCATGGCCTGGCGCTTGCGCAAACAGGCTGTTGCCAGCTGAAGCCAAACCTTGCGGTTCATGTAAAATGCCGCGCTTTCTCCCCATGGGAAGCGCGCCAGGCGCCGCGACCCTCGATGATCCGCTTCTTGAGGACCTGAGATGACCCGTATCGGAACTCCATTGTCGCCAACCGCGACCCGCGTATTGCTGTGTGGCTGTGGTGAGTTGGGCAAGGAAGTGGTAATCGAGCTGCAACGCCTGGGCGTTGAAGTGATTGCCGTCGACCGTTACGCCAACGCGCCGGCCATGCAAGTTGCGCATCGCAGCCACGTTATCAACATGCTCGACGGCGCCGCCCTGCGTGCCGTGATCGAAGCCGAAAAGCCGCACTTCATCGTGCCGGAAATCGAAGCCATCGCCACCGCGACCCTCGTGGAGCTGGAAGCCGAAGGCTTCACCGTGATCCCGACCGCTCGCGCCGCGCAGCTGACCATGAACCGTGAGGGCATCCGTCGCCTGGCCGCCGAAGAGCTGGACCTGCCGACCTCGCCATACCATTTCGCCGACACTTTCGAGGACTACAGCAAGGCCGTCCAGGATCTGGGCTTCCCGTGCGTGGTCAAGCCAGTGATGAGTTCGTCGGGCAAAGGCCAGAGCCTGCTGCGCAGCGCCGATGACGTGAAATCCGCTTGGGATTACGCTCAGGAAGGTGGCCGCGCCGGTAAAGGTCGCGTGATCATCGAAGGCTTTATCGACTTCGACTACGAAATCACTCTGTTGACCGTGCGTCACGTCGGCGGCACGACCTTCTGCGCACCCGTCGGTCACCGGCAGGAGAAGGGCGACTATCAGGAATCCTGGCAGCCACAAGCCATGAGCCCGATTGCCCTGGCCGAATCCGAGCGCGTTGCCAAAGCCGTCACCGAAGCACTGGGCGGTCGTGGCCTGTTTGGTGTCGAGCTGTTCATCAAAGGTGACCAGGTGTGGTTCAGCGAAGTGTCGCCGCGCCCGCATGACACCGGTCTGGTCACCCTGATTTCCCAGGACCTGTCGCAGTTCGCGCTGCACGCACGGGCGATCCTGGGCCTGCCGATTCCGTTGATTCGCCAGTTCGGGCCATCGGCGTCGGCGGTGATTCTGGTGGAAGGGCAGTCGACCCAGACTGCGTTCTCCAACCTCGGTGCTGCGTTGAGCGAACCGGATACGGCGCTGCGTCTGTTTGGCAAACCAGAGGTCAATGGCCAGCGCCGGATGGGCGTGGCGTTGGCGCGGGATGAGTCGATCGAAGCGGCTCGTGCCAAGGCAACCCGTGCTTCTCAGGCTGTCGTGGTAGAGCTGTAAACCGAGGCGCGGCAGGCTAGCTCCCACAGGGTTATTGGTTGGTCACAGATTTTGTGTACACCCAATTTCCATGGGGGAGCCAGCCTGCTGGCGATGCTTCTGCTTCAGGTCACCCGATTCAAATCGTTATGCCGCGTCTCCTTCAGGCACAGCACCGCAATCAAGCTCAGCACCGCCGCCCCAGACACATACCCTCCGACATAACTCAGACCGCCCATCGCCACCAGTTTCTGCGCGAAAAACGGCGCTGCCGAGGCCCCGACGATTCCGCCCAGGTTGTAGGCTGCGGACGCGCCGGTATACCGCACATGCGTTGGAAACAGCTCCGGCAGCAACGCGCCCATCGGTGCAAACGTCACGCCCATCAGAAACAGCTCGATGCACAGGAACAGCGCCACGCCCCAGGTCGAGCCTTGGGTCAGCAGCGGTTCCATCAAGAATCCCGACAGGATCGCCAAGACGCCGCCAATGATCAGCACCGGTTTGCGCCCGTAGCGGTCGCTGGCCCAGGCTGACAACGGCGTGGCGGCGGCCATGAACAGGACGGCGAAGCACAGCAGCCCAAGGAAGGTTTCGCGGCTGTAGCCGAGTGTCGACACGCCGTAGCTCAATGAAAACACCGTCGAGATGTAGAACAGCGCGTAGCACACGACCATCGACCCTGCCCCCAGCAACATCGGTACCCAGTACTGGCTGAACAGCTCGACCAGCGGGATCTTCACTCGCTCCTGACGTGCCATGGCGTTGGCAAACACCGGGGTTTCGTGGAGTTTGAGGCGCACATACAGGCCCACCATCACCAGCGCGGCGCTGAGCAGGAACGGAATCCGCCAGCCCCAAGAGCGGAACTGCTCGTCATTCAGGGTCATGGCGAGGGTCAGGAACAGACCGTTAGCCGCCAGAAAGCCAATCGAGGGACCGAGCTGCGGGAACATGCCGAACCAGGCGCGCTTGCCCTTCGGCGCATTCTCCGTCGCCAGCAGGGCCGCACCGCCCCATTCGCCGCCTAGCCCCAGTCCTTGGCCGAACCGCAGCACGCAGAGCAGGATCGGCGCCCAGGCTCCGATGCTGTCGTAACCCGGCAATACGCCGATCAACGTGGTGCACACACCCATCAATAGCAGCGAAGCGACCAATGTCGATTTGCGCCCGATGCGGTCACCGAAGTGCCCAAACAGCGCCGATCCCAAGGGGCGGGCAAGGAATGCGATGCCGAAGGTGAGGAACGCCGACAGCATCTGGGCGGTGCCGGAGGTCTGCGGAAAGAACACCGGACCGATCACCAGCGCCGCAGCGGTGGCATAGACGTAGAAGTCGTAAAACTCGATGGCGGTGCCGATAAAACTCGCCGTGGCCACGCGGGTGGCGGAGTTCGTCGGTTGGGTAGGCGCGTCGCTATAAGTCGTGCTGGTCGTCATGCGGTTATCCCTGACAGTCATGTGCCCCAGTGGAGCGAATTATTATGGTCGAACACCCAGGGATGTGGGAGTGAGGCGCGGCCGCTGTTCAAGGTAGGAACAGTCGTCGGTGTGGTGCGGAAAGTGCCGATGGTCTGGCCGGAACCTGTTGCGTGCGGGGTAAGCACGTGGTTCGGCCGGGGCTTGGGTAAGCGGATTCGATTATAGGAAGGTGGCTAACGATCTAACAAGGGGCTTGGGATTGGCGAGGTCTTTGTGGCGAGGGGGCGTTCCGACAAGCCCCCTCGCCACGGTGTTATTTGTCCGACATCAAATCACTGTCGGAACGGAGCTGGTATGCCAGATCAAAACCTGAGTAACCCGATTGTCTTCTGTCTCCAGAATTTCCAGCCGATAACGCCCGATCTTCAGGCATACCGCACTGTCCGGAATGGTCTCCAGTGCCTCGGTCACCAAGCCGTTCAGGGTTTTCGGGCCGTCGCTGGGCAGGTGCCAGCCCAGGCTCTTGTTCAATTCGCGAATCGACGCCGCACCTTCGATCATCAGTCGGCCATCGGCCTGCGGGTGGATGTGCGGGTTGTCCAGGCTGTGCTGACTTTCGAATTCGCCGACGATTTCTTCGAGAATGTCTTCCAGGGTCACGATGCCAAGCACTTCGCCGTACTCGTCGACCACCATGCCCAGGCGCCGCTGCTGCTTGTGGAAATTCAAGAGTTGCAGCTGCAACGGCGTGCTTTCCGGCACGAAGTACGGTTCGTGGCTGGCGGCCAGCAACGCTTCCAGGGTCAGGCTCGCATCGGGTAGCAAGTGGCGGATCTGCCGGGTATTGAGCACGGCTTCGACCTGATTGATGTCGCTGTGAAACACCGGCAGGCGGGTGCGCTTGTTGTTGCGCAGTTGCTCGACGATCTCTGCGAGGGAGTCGTCGAGATTGATCCCGTCGACGTCACTTCGCGGCACCAGAATGTCGTTGACCGTGATGTTGTCGAGCGCGTGGATGCCCGTCAGCGGGTGAGGGCGGCAGACGGCTTCGTGATCGTCCTTGCGCTCGCTGGGGCTCTCGTCTTCGCTCTGTTGCACCACCTTGACCTTGCGGGCAAACGGTCGCATCAGCAGCCGGGTGAAGCCATTGAGCAGCCAGGCGGCCGGGTAGATGATTTTCAGCGGCGCACCGAGCAGCGTGTTGCCCAGGGCCAGGACGGCGTCGGGATAGCGCACGGCGAGGGCGCGCGGCAGGTAGTCGGCGAACACCAGCAGTGCGATCCCGGCGCCCAGGCAGGCAATCCACGGGCCGTTTTCCGCCCAGATGAAGATCGCCAGCAAGGTGCTGATGACCACTGCCAGTGCGCGGCACAGGGTATTGCAGAAGATCAGGCTGTTGAGCGGGAAGCTGAGCTTCGCGACCGGTTTGTCGCTGGAACGCGAGGCGGTGCGCTGGGCCAGCAAGTGCTGTTGTGCGGATTCGATGGCGGTAAACAGCCCCGACCATAAAATCAGCAGGGCCAATACCGCGAGCATCGGCCCTATGGGCAAGTCGTCCATTAATGCCGCCCGTCAGATGTGCAGGATGTATTCACGGACCAGCTTGCTGCCGAAGTACGCCAGCATCAGCAGGCAGAAACCGGCGAGGGTCCAGCGAATGGCCTTGTGTCCGCGCCAGCCGAGGCGGTTACGGCCCCATAGCAGCACGCTGAAGACGATCCAGGCCAGGCAAGCCAGCAAGGTTTTGTGCACCAGATGCTGGGCAAACAGGTTGTCGACAAACAGCCAGCCAGAGAGCAGCGATAACGACAGCAGTGTCCAGCCGGCCCAGAGGAAGCCGAACAACAGGCTTTCCATGGTTTGCAGCGGCGGGAAGTTCTTGATCAGGCCCGACGGGTGTTTGTGCTTGAGCTGATGGTCTTGCACCAGCAGCAGCAAGGCTTGAAACATCGCGATGGTGAACATGCCGTAAGCGAGGATCGACAGCAGGATGTGCGCGAGAATGCCCGGCTCTTCGTCGATGACCTGCACCGTGCCGGCAGGGGCGAACTGCGCCAGCAGCACCGTGGCGGCACCAAGCGGGAACAACAATATAAGCAGGTTTTCCACCGGGATCCGCGAACAGGCCAGCAGGGTCAGGGCGATGACCGCCGCCGCAATCAGGCTGGCGGCGCTGAAAAAGTCCAGTCCCAGGCCGATCGGGGTCAGCAGGTGGGCGAACAGGCTGGCACTGTGAGCCAGCACGGCAAGCACGCCAAGCGTGACCAGCAGGCGTTTGTTCGCCTTGGCACCAGTGGCCAGGCGAGTGCCTTGATAGATAGTCGCAGCGGCATATAAGCAGGCGGCGGCGAGGGTAGTCAGCATACTGGGTGACAAGGGGAGCATAAATCCTGTTAGGCAAGCCCGAAAGGCGCTGAGTTTGGCATAGAACCCCCGCAGCACGAAAGACCATGCAACCTGACGACGAGGTGTCCGCCAGACGCAGTCTTCGCTATAATCCGCGACCTGCCCACGCCGCAGGCTCGCCGAGCACATGTTTATTCCGGTCTGGGCCGCCATTATCCCGGTCTACACAGGGCCTGAAAGGATCGCGCAATGTTTGAAAACTTAACCGACCGTCTCTCGCAGACGCTGCGCCATGTCACCGGCAAGGCCAAGCTGACCGAGGACAACATCAAAGACACCCTGCGCGAAGTGCGCATGGCGTTGCTCGAAGCCGACGTCGCCTTGCCGGTGGTGAAAGACTTCGTCAATTCGGTCAAGGAGCGCGCCGTCGGCACCGAGGTGTCTCGCAGCCTGACGCCGGGCCAGGCCTTCGTGAAGATCGTCCAGGCCGAACTCGAAAGCCTGATGGGCGCCGCCAACGAAGACTTGAACCTGAGCGCCGTTCCGCCGGCCGTGGTCCTGATGGCCGGTTTGCAGGGGGCGGGTAAAACCACCACCGCCGGCAAACTCGCGCGTTTCCTTAAGGAGCGCAAGAAGAAGTCGGTCATGGTCGTGTCCGCGGACGTTTACCGTCCGGCGGCGATCAAGCAGCTGGAAATGCTCGCCGGTGAAGTTGGCGTCACCTTCTTCCCGTCCGACCTGAGCCAGAAGCCGGTCGACATCGCGCGAGCGGCTATAAAAGAAGCAAAGCTCAAGTTTATTGATGTGGTCATCGTTGATACCGCCGGTCGTCTGCACATCGACGAAGAGATGATGGGCGAGATCAAGGCCTTGCACGCCGCGATCAACCCGGTCGAAACCCTGTTCGTGGTCGACGCCATGACCGGCCAGGACGCCGCCAACACGGCCAAGGCCTTCGGCGACGCCTTGCCGCTGACCGGTGTGATCCTGACCAAGGTCGACGGCGATGCCCGTGGCGGTGCCGCACTGTCGGTTCGCGCCATCACCGGCAGGCCGATCAAGTTCATCGGTATGGGCGAGAAGAGCGATGCGCTCGAACCGTTCCACCCTGAGCGTATTGCTTCGCGCATCCTCGGCATGGGCGATGTGCTCAGTCTGATCGAGCAGGCGGAAGCGACCCTCGACAAGGACAAGGCCGACAAACTGGCCAAGAAGCTGAAGAAGGGCAAGGGCTTCGACCTCGAAGACTTCCGCGATCAGCTGCAACAGATGAAGAACATGGGCGGCCTCGGTGGCCTCATGGACAAACTGCCGAACATCGGCGGCGTCAATCTGGCGCAGATGGGCAATGCCCAGGGCGCGGCAGAGAAACAATTCAAGCAGATGGAAGCCATCATCAATTCCATGACCCCGGCCGAGCGCCGCGACCCTGAGCTGATCAGCGGTTCGCGCAAACGCCGGATCGCCATGGGTTCCGGCACCCAGGTGCAGGACATCGGTCGCTTGATCAAGCAGCACAAGCAGATGCAGAAGATGATGAAGAAATTCTCCGCCAAAGGCGGAATGGCCAAAATGATGCGCGGTATGGGCGGAATGTTGCCCGGCGGCGGCATGCCGAAAATGTAAAGAATTCGCGCAAGGGCTTGCTCTTGCGCAGCCCACACGGAAGTGGGATCTCCAGCAAACCCGCACTTGGCGGGAGCTGACTGGCCGTTTTCAACGACGGCTCTATAGCAAATCTTGATGGCGACCGGAAGGCCGCCGGAAAAAGACATTTGCAAAAGTCCGGATATTCCTTAGAATATGCGGCCTTTCGGGCACCTATGCCCGCTGTGCCTTTAGATTTGCAGCACCGACTACAGGAACGATGTTCACATGCTAACAATCCGTCTTGCCCTTGGCGGCTCCAAAAAGCGCCCGTTTTACCACTTGACCGTAACCGACAGCCGCAACCCGCGCGACGGTTCGCACAAGGAACAGGTTGGTTTCTTCAACCCTGTTGCTCGTGGTCAAGAAGTCCGTCTGTCCGTGAACCAAGAGCGCGTAGCCTACTGGCTGAGCGTTGGTGCACAACCTTCTGAGCGTGTTGCTCAGTTGTTGAAGGATGCATCTAAGGCTGCGGCCTGAGCAATATGAACGCGACGCCTGCCATTGCTGATGATTTGATCGTTATCGGCAAGATTTATTCTGTTCATGGCGTTCGCGGCGAAGTGAAGGTTTATTCCTTTACTGATCCGACTGAAAACCTGTTGCAGTACAAAACCTGGACGCTCAAGCGCGAAGGCAATGTGAAACAGGTCGAGCTGGTCAGCGGACGTGGGAGCGACAAGTTCCTGGTCGCAAAGCTCAAGGGTCTTGATGATCGTGAAGAAGCTCGTCTTCTGGCCGGTTATGAGATCTGCGTGCCGCGCAACCTGTTCCCTGAATTGACCGACGGCGAGTACTACTGGTACCAGCTGGAAGGTCTGAAGGTTATTGATCAACTCGGGCAATTGCTCGGGAAAATCGATCATCTTCTGGAAACCGGCGCCAATGATGTAATGGTGGTCAAGCCTTGCGCTGGTAGCCTGGATGATCGCGAACGCCTGTTGCCCTATACGGAGCAATGCGTGTTGGCCGTCGACCTTGCCGCAGGCGAGATGAAGGTGGAATGGGATGCGGACTTCTAAGCGTGGCTAACTTGCGCGTAGAAGTGATCAGTTTGTTTCCCGAGATGTTCTCCGCCATCAGCGAGTACGGCATCACCAGTCGTGCGGTGAAACAGGGGCTGTTGCAGCTCACCTGTTGGAATCCGCGAGACTACACGACGGATCGGCATCACACTGTGGACGATCGCCCATTTGGCGGTGGTCCGGGCATGGTGATGAAGATCAAGCCCCTGGAAGATGCTCTGGTTCAGGCCAAGGCAGCAGCCGGGGAGGCGGCGAAGGTGATTTACCTGTCCCCCCAAGGCCGTCAACTGACTCAGTCGGCGGTACGCGAGTTGGCGAATCTGGATGCATTGATCCTGATTGCCGGCCGCTATGAAGGCATTGACGAGCGTTTTATTGAAGCTCATGTCGATGAAGAGTGGTCGATTGGCGACTATGTATTGTCTGGCGGCGAGCTGCCGGCGATGGTCCTGATCGATGCGGTTACACGACTGCTGCCTGGAGCTTTAGGGCATGCGGACTCCGCCGAGGAAGATTCCTTTACGGATGGTTTGCTGGATTGCCCGCACTACACCCGACCGGAGGTGTATGCGGATCAGCGTGTTCCCGACGTATTGCTAAGTGGCAATCACGCGCATATCCGGCGTTGGCGTTTACAGCAGTCCCTTGGTAGGACCTTTGAACGACGCGCCGATCTTCTGGAAAGCCGCTCGCTTTCTGGAGAAGAGAAGAAGCTGCTCGAGGAATACATCCGCGAGCGGGACGATAGTTAACAACGTATCGATGGTAGATCCGACGATCTACCTTAGGAGCACAGCATGACTAACAAAATCATCCTTGCACTCGAAGCAGAGCAGATGACCAAAGAGATCCCTACCTTTGCCCCGGGCGACACCATTGTCGTTCAGGTGAAAGTGAAGGAAGGCGACCGTTCGCGTCTGCAAGCGTTCGAAGGTGTTGTTATCGCCAAGCGTAACCGCGGCGTAAACAGTGCTTTCACCGTTCGTAAAATCTCCAACGGTGTTGGCGTAGAGCGTACTTTCCAGACCTACAGCCCGCAAATCGACAGCATGGCCGTTAAACGTCGCGGTGACGTACGTAAAGCCAAGCTGTACTACCTGCGTGACCTGTCCGGTAAAGCAGCTCGCATCAAGGAAAAACTGGCTTAAGTCCAGCTTCCGATGCAGAAAAAAGCAGCCTACGGGCTGCTTTTTTGTTGCCTGCGATTTATCTTTCGTGACCGTACTGTCGGTCTTGCCTGAGCTTATATGCCCGCCATCGATCATCCATTGATAGACCAATTTCTCGACGCGCTGTGGCTGGAAAAAGGTCTTTCCGATAACACTCGCGATGCCTATCGCAGCGACCTGGCCTTGTTCAATGGCTGGTTGCAGGAAAAGGGTCTGGAGCTGATCAACGCCGGCCGCGAGTTGATCCTCGATCACCTGGCCTGGCGTCTGGAACAAAACTACAAACCCCGTTCAACGGCGCGATTCCTCTCCGGTGTGCGTGGGTTTTATCGTTATCTACTCAGGGAAAAGCTGATCGCGGTCGATCCGACCTTGCGCGTCGATATGCCCCAACTCGGTAGGCCTTTGCCTAAGTCTCTGTCGGAAGCAGACGTGGAAGCGCTGCTGAAGGCGCCGGACTTGAGCGAAGCTATCGGTCAGCGGGACCGCGCCATGCTCGAAGTGCTTTATGCGTGCGGCTTGCGGGTGACGGAGTTGATCAGCCTGACGCTGGAGCAGGTCAATCTGCGTCAAGGCGTGCTGCGGGTCATGGGCAAAGGCAGCAAGGAGCGCCTGGTTCCGATGGGCGAGGAGGCGATTGTCTGGGTCGAGCGATACATGCGCGATGGCCGCCAGGAACTGCTCGGCGGACGTCCCAGCGATGTCATGTTCCCCAGCCAGCGCGGTGAGCAGATGACTCGCCAGACCTTCTGGCATCGCATCAAGCACCAGGCCAAGGTCGCCGGGATCGGCAAGTCGCTGTCGCCGCATACCTTGCGCCATGCGTTCGCCACGCACCTGCTCAACCACGGCGCGGACCTTCGGGTGGTGCAAATGCTGCTCGGCCACAGCGACCTGTCGACCACCCAGATCTACACCCACGTCGCCCGCGCACGCTTGCAGGACTTGCACGCCAAACACCACCCGCGCGGCTGACGGATGGAACAAATCACCGGTGGCGAGGGCGCTTGCTCCCGCTGGGGCGCGAAGCGATCCCAAAACTATGGACCACGGCTAATCAGGAAAATCGAGGTGCCTGTTTTACGACTGCTGCGCAGTCGAGCGGGAGCAAGCTCCCTCGCCACAACACGTGTTATCAGATACGCACCATTATGTGTGTTGCGTCAGGCGCATTCGGCCACAGGAGCCTTATGTGGTAGGCTTTGCCGGTTTGCACGATGGGCGGTTATGACCCGGTGTTTCGGCACGGGCGTTCTGATCGTCCCATTTGTCCGCCTTCAGGAGTTCTCATGCGTCTGACCCAGATTTTCGCCGCCGCAGCCATTGCGTTGGTCAGTACCTTTGCCGTCGCCGATGACGCGGCCGACAAAGCCATTCGTAAAAGCCTGGAAAATCTCCAGCTGGAAGTACCGGTAGAAAGCATCTCCGCCAGTCCGTTGCCGGGCCTGTATGAAGTCAAACTGCAAGGCAGCCGCGTGCTCTACGCCAGCGCCGACGGCCAATACGTGGTGCAGGGCTACCTGTTCCAGCTCAAGGACGGCAAGCCGGTCAACCTGACCGAGAAGACCGAACGCCTGGGCGTGTCCAAACTGGTCAACGCCATCCCGGTTGCAGAAACCGTGGTCTACCCGGCGATCGGCGAAACCAAATCGCACATCACCGTGTTCACCGACACCACCTGCCCGTACTGCCACAAACTGCACGCCGAAGTGCCTGAGCTGAACAAGCGCGGCATCGAAGTGCGTTACGTCGCGTTCCCGCGCCAGGGCCTGGGCTCGCCGGGTGACGAACAGTTGCAAGCGGTCTGGTGCTCGAAAGACAAGAAAGCTGCCATGGACAAAATGGTCGACGGCAAGGAAATCAAGGCCGCCAAGTGTGATAACCCGGTTTCCAAGCAGTTCGCCCTCGGTCAGTCGATCGGCGTGAACGGCACACCGGCCATCGTTTTGGCTGACGGTCAGGTCATTCCGGGCTACCAGCCTGCGCCACAAGTCGCCAAACTGGCGCTGGGCGCGAAATAATTCGCATCGTCACGGCCAGCCTTTGACGATCATGGTCCGGCGGTACCATTTGCCGGGCCATTAATAGAGAGCCGCGAGTATGCGGCTGTTTTCACGGCCGGCCTTGAGTCGGCCGTTTTATGGGGAGTTCACAGTGAAACCGGTCAAAGTAGGCATCTGTGGGTTAGGGACCGTCGGTGGCGGTACCTTCAACGTACTTCAGCGCAACGCCGAGGAAATTGCTCGTCGTGCCGGGCGTGGAATCGAAGTGGCACAAATTGCCATGCGCACGCCAAAGCCTCAGTTCCAAACGACCGGTATTGCGATTACCAACGATGTCTTCGAAGTGGCCACGAACCCTGAGATCGACATCGTTATAGAGCTGATGGGCGGCTACACCGTTGCCCGCGAGCTGGTACTCAAGGCCATCGAGAATGGCAAGCATGTGGTCACCGCGAACAAGGCACTGATCGCCGTTCACGGTAATGAGATTTTCGCCAAGGCACGTGAGAAAGGCGTGATCGTGGCGTTCGAAGCGGCTGTGGCCGGTGGCATTCCGGTGATCAAGGCGATCCGTGAAGGCCTGTCCGCCAACCGCATCAACTGGGTCGCCGGGATCATCAACGGCACCGGCAACTTCATCCTCACCGAAATGCGCGAGAAGGGTCGCACCTTCGAAGACGTACTCGCCGAGGCGCAAGCCCTGGGTTACGCCGAAGCCGATCCGACCTTCGACGTTGAAGGCATCGACGCGGCCCACAAGCTGACGATCCTGGCCTCCATCGCCTTCGGCATCCCGCTGCAGTTCGACAAGGCTTACACCGAAGGCATCACCAAGCTGACCACCGCTGACGTGAACTACGCCGAAGCGCTGGGTTATCGCATCAAGCACCTCGGCGTCGCTCGCAGCACCGCGTCCGGTATCGAGTTGCGCGTGCACCCCACGTTGATCCCGGCCGATCGCCTGATCGCCAACGTCAACGGCGTGATGAACGCGGTGATGGTCAACGGTGATGCGGCCGGTTCGACCCTGTTCTACGGCGCGGGCGCCGGCATGGAGCCGACGGCTTCGTCGGTGATCGCCGACCTGGTGGACGTGGTTCGCGCCATGACCTCCGACCCGGAAAACCGTGTGCCGCACCTGGCCTTCCAGCCGGATTCGTTGTCGGCGCACCCGATCCTGCCGATCGAAGCGTGCGAAAGTGCTTACTACCTGCGCATTCAGGCGAAAGACCATCCGGGCGTACTGGCCCAGGTCGCGAGCATCCTGTCGGAGCGTGGCATCAACATCGAATCGATCATGCAGAAAGAAGTCGAAGAGCATGACGGTCTGGTGCCGATGATCCTGCTGACTCATCGTGTGCTGGAACAGCACATGAACGACGCGATCGCCGCGCTGGAAGCCCTGGCAGGCGTGGTCGGTCCGGTCGTCCGGATCCGCGTCGAGCACCTGAACTAAACAAAAGCAGCGGCAAGCTGCGAGCTTCAAGCGACAAGTCAAAGGCACTCTGGCTTTTACTTGCCGCTTGTAGCTTGAGACTTGAAGCTCAAACCAAAGGTTTGCCCCTATGCGTTATATCAGTACCCGCGGCCAGGCACCGGCCCTGAATTTCGAAGATGTCCTGCTGGCCGGTCTTGCCACCGACGGTGGTCTGTACGTCCCGGAAAACCTGCCACGTTTCACCCAGGAAGAAATCGCTTCCTGGGCTGGCCTGCCGTATCACGAGCTGGCCTTCCGGGTGATGCGCCCGTTCGTTACCGGCAGCATCCCTGATGCCGATTTCAAAAAAATCCTTGAAGAAACCTACGGTGTGTTCTCGCACAGCGCCGTGGCACCGTTGCGTCAGCTGAATGGCAACGAATGGGTGCTCGAGCTGTTCCACGGCCCGACCCTGGCGTTCAAAGACTTCGCCCTGCAACTGCTCGGTCGTCTGCTCGACTACGTGCTGGAAAAACGCGGCGAGCGCGTCGTCATCGTCGGCGCGACCTCCGGTGACACCGGTTCGGCCGCCATCGAAGGCTGCAAGCACTGCGAAAACGTCGACATCTTCATCCTGCACCCGCATAACCGCGTGTCCGAAGTGCAGCGTCGCCAGATGACCACCATCTTCGGCGAGAACATCCATAACATCGCCATCGAAGGCAACTTCGATGACTGCCAGGAAATGGTCAAGGCCAGCTTCGCTGACCAGAGCTTCCTCAAGGGCACGCGTCTGGTGGCGGTGAACTCGATCAACTGGGCGCGGATCATGGCCCAGATCGTTTACTACTTCCACGCAGCCCTGCAGTTGGGCGGCCCGGCGCGCTCGGTATCGTTCTCGGTGCCGACCGGCAACTTCGGCGACATCTTCGCCGGTTACCTGGCACGCAACATGGGCCTGCCGATCAACCAGTTGATCGTCGCCACCAACCGCAATGACATCCTGCACCGCTTCATGAGCGGCAACCAGTACGTCAAGGAAACCCTGCACGCCACGTTGTCGCCGTCGATGGACATCATGGTGTCGTCGAACTTCGAGCGTCTGCTGTTCGATCTGCACGGTCGCAACGGCGCAGCGATTGCCGGTTTGATGGACAGCTTCAAGCAGGGCGGCGGTTTCAGCGTCGAACAGGAACGCTGGACCGAAGCCCGCAAATTGTTCGATTCCCTGGCCGTGGATGACGCGCAAACCTGCGAAACCATTGCCGAAGTCTACGAGCAAACCGGCGAACTGCTGGATCCGCACACCGCCATCGGCGTGAAGGCCGCGCGCGAATGCCGTCGCAGCCTGGATATTCCAATGGTGATCCTCGGCACGGCCCATCCGGTCAAATTCCCGGATGCAGTGGAGAAAGCCGGCGTAGGAAAAGCGCTTGAACTACCTGCACATCTTTCTGATTTGTTCGAGCGAAATGAGCGTTGCACCGTGTTGCCGAATGATTTGAAAGCCGTGCAGGCCTTTGTCAGTCAGCATGGCAACCGCGGCAAGCCGCTGTAACCACTCAAAGCTGTCACATTTTGAAGCCCGTCTCCTGACGGGCTTTCTCATTTCTGCATGCCACACTTGTCGTGTTTTCGCCCCAGAAAGGATGGGCGAGTTGATTGCGAAGGAAGTGGTAATGCGGTTTTTCAGAGGGTTCAAACCAGCCGTGTGCTGGATGTTTTTGATCGGCGTCCTGGGCTTGGATCAAGCAGGGACGGCCGCGCAATTGGCGACGCCCGAGTCCAGGGGGGCGGGCGTCGGCGCAATCATCGAACTGGATGCTCAGGAACTGAGGTGGGTTGCCGAGCATCCGCAAGTCATCGTCTCGTCGGTGCAATACCCGCTTTATCTGTTCAAGGATGAACACGGTCAGTGGAGCGGTCTGAACAACGATCTGCTCAATCGCATCAGTGCCATGACGGGTTTGCAGTTTGTTCACGAGGAGTCGTTTTCCACCGACCAACTGCTCGGGCGTCTGGAAAGTGCCGAGGCGGACATGAGCACAACGCTGGCGATGAATGACGAGCGTAAGGCGTTCCTGGATTTCAGTCATGCGTTCGGTGGCGCTGGATGGGTGTTTGTCGGACGGGCAGACGCACCGGTCGTGCACTCCCTGGCGCAGTTGGCGAAAAGAGTGCTGGTGTTGCCGGCCCGGCACGCACTCGAAGGCACGATTCGCCGCGACTACCCGGCGATAGAGTTGCGCACGGTCAAGACTTACGCCGAGGCCAGGGCGCTGGTTGAAAGTGGTGAAGCCTTTGCCACCATCGAAAATGAAATCGGGGCGCAGCTCTATCCATTGGGGCAACTCAAGGTCGGCCGCGCCGTGGAGGGCAAGTGGGAGGCTGATCACCTCGCGGTACGCAAAGGCCAGTCGCCGCTGCTGAGCATTCTCAACAAGGCGCTTGAGGCCTTTCCTGCGGCCGACTTGCGGGCCATTCGCCTGAAATGGCTCAGCGGTATCGCGCCCGTCGAGTCACCTTCTCGCTGGCGGCAGCTGACTCACTGGTTTTGCTGGGGCATGTTTATCGTCAGCCTGTTCGGTCTGCTTTCCTTGCTCTGGAATCGCAGGCTCGCGGCACTGATCAAGCAGCGCGCAGACGCTGAGAAGGGGCTGGGCGATCAGCTTGCGTTCCAGCATGCGTTGATCGACGCCATGCCCGATCCGATGTTTGTTCGTGATCTGCAAGGGCGTTTGATCATGTGCAACAAAAGTTATGAGGAGAGCCTCTGCACCCGTTTTGACCAGGTTCAAGGGCGACGGCTGGTTGAGCTCAATGTCCTGCCGGCGGAAACCGCAGCGCTGCTGCATGCCGAATTCATGGCGCAGATGGAGACTCGAAAGCCACGCTTCAGTGAACGTCAATTGCTGTTCAACAACGGGGTCAGGGACATCTACCAATGGACGGTGCCGTTCTACAGCGTCGACGGCCAATTGCGAGGGTTGCTGGGGGGATGGACTGATATCGGTCACCGGACAAGGCACCTGTGAACAGGCTGTTTTTTCCCTGTCATCTTTTCCGTGCATGCTCTATCGACCAGGGACGCCGACGCGTCTGCACCTGGAATCCAGAACTTTCTTCTCGGGTCGGTGGTCATTTACTGTGAACACACCCCAGGCACTTTGTTTTCGGACTATTGAGTGGTGATCGAGATGGAAAGTATCAGTCTATTGCTCGGTGAGGCTCTGAGCCCGTATCAGGTCAAGCTGACCCCGTCGGGCGCCCATGGCGAATGCCTGGTGACACTGAAGAATGCGACCGGCGCGATCGTGGTCGAACGGGCGTTCAATCAAGCCCAGTTAACCGATTACCGTCTGCTGACGGATGTCGTCGACGGCTTGCACCGCGACGTGCTGATTGCCGAAGGACGGCTGGAACCCTGCGTCATCGCGGCGCTGCGCAATGCGGCTCAGGATAAGGTCCTGGCCAGTCGAAATTGAATTGTTCTTTTGTGGGAACCTTCCTGCGCTCAGGTCGTCAGACCATGTAACAGCAGGATCAAGCATTGTGCTCCGGTGCTTGTAGCTTGCTGCCACTGGTCTTTATGTAGGCCACGTTTAACCCCGAGTCGTCTCCCCACTTCTCGGGGTTTCTTTTGCCTGCGATTTGTCATTGCCCAGCCTGATTCTCGAAAAAGGCTTTGGCTTCTTTCAGGTAGTCGTTGCGTCTTTCTGGGTCCAGCCACTCAGCGTACAGCTGGTCCAGTCGCTCATGGGGCAGGGTGCGTAACAGTTCATTGATCTCTTGGATGGCCTTGCGGCCCTGGACTGTTCCGGAGCAGCCAATGTGCCCCGACAGGTATTTGCCCGTGCCCTTCACCGGGTAAAATTCCAGCTGATCGTCGGCGATGTGCTCTCGATTAGCCTGATAGCGAATTTCCGGCCAGTACCCCAGAACCATTTGCAAACGGCCCAGTCGCTGCATCTGCAACAGACTGGCAAGGGCATCGTTGCCGTAATGGGGAGCCAGTGCGTCCGGTGGCGCCAGTTTCAGCAGCGTGTCGAGGACTTGGCCGTAACTGCGCTCGGCGACGACCCCGATTTTCTTTTGGCCACTGGCCAGCAAAGCCGCAAGATCGACTTCGCCGTCGATCAGAAAAGGATCCAGCTGCGCGCGGTCTTCCCGGCGGACGACAAGTCCATTGCTCACCGCGCGGAAGGCCGGAATGGAGAACGCAATCCATTGTTCGCGCTCTTTGGTCCAGACCAGCGACGGATCGCAGGTAAACGATTCTTCGCGGAGCATTTGCATGGCGCGGGCCCGGTTGACTCGCATCAGGGTGTGCTCGTATTGCGGCATCCCGGCTATCAACAGCGGCAGGATCTGATCGACAATCCCCTGACCTTTTTTCGGACCTTCAAAGATCATCGTGGGTGGCAAGTCGCGGAGTAACCAGTTCAGCGTCGCTTTGGGTTGTGCCCAAACGGGTGTCGCCAGCGCGGCCAATAGCCCCAATACCGCCGCTGTACGCCAGTTGCGGGTGTTGTGAATGGCTGTTGAAAGCAGGCGTTTCAGCTTAGATGGCCCCGTCTTCGCGCAGCTTGGCAATCTGTTGCGGGTCGTAACCAAGATCGTTGAGTACCTGCGCGTTGTGCTCGCCTAACTGCGGCCCGACCCATGCGCAATCGCCGGGTGTCTCAGAGAGTTTCGGCACAATCCCCGGCATCTTGAAGTCTTTGCCGTCCGGCAGCTTGGCCTGCAGGAACATTTCCCGGGCCAGATACTGCGGATCACTGAACATGTCTTCGGCGCTGAAGATCCGACTGACAGGTACATCGGCCTGATTCAGCTGCGTGAGCACGGTGTCCAGCGGCTGCGAATTGACCCAGCGATCGATCACCCCGTAAATCTCGTCACGGCGGCTGTCGCGGCCATCATTGCTGGCCAGCGCCGGGTCGTTGGCCAGGTCTTCGCGACCGATGACCAGCATGAAGCGTTTGAAGATTGCATCGCCATTGGCGCCTATCTGCACATGCTTGCCGTCGGCGCTGGTGTGAATCGAGGAGGGCGTGATGCCTGGCATGATGTTGCCGGTGCGCTCGCGAATGAAACCGAACACATCGAACTCCGGCACCATGCTTTCCATCATGGCGAAGATTGCTTCATACAGCGCCACGTCCACCACCTGGCCCTGGCCACCGTTGACCTCGCGGTGACGCAACGCCATCAGTGCGCCAATCACACCCCATAGCGCGGCAATCGAGTCACCGATGGAAATCCCGGTGCGCACCGGTGGCCGGTCTTCGAAACCGGTGATGTAGCGCAGGCCGCCCATGGATTCACCAACGGCGCCAAAACCGGGTTGATCCTTCATCGGCCCGGTCTGGCCGAAGCCCGACAGCCGTACCATCACCAGTTTCGGGTTGAGGGCGTGCAAGACGTCCCAGCCCAGGCCGAGTTTTTCCAACACGCCAGGGCGAAAATTCTCGATCAGGATGTCCGCTTCGGCCAGCAGCTTTTTCAGGATTGCCAGGCCGTCAGGGTGTTTCAGGTTCAGGGTCAGGGATTTTTTGTTGCGGGCCTGGACGAACCACCACAGCGAGGTGCCTTCGTAGAGTTTTCGCCATTTGCGCAGCGGATCGCCGCCGTCGGGGGATTCGATCTTGATTACTTCGGCGCCGAATTCACCGCAAATGCGCGAGGCAAACGGGCCGGCGATCAAGGTGCCCAATTCGATGACTTTCAGACCTGAGAGCGGTTTGGCGGTGAGCGGCATGCTGGATCCTGTAGGACAAAGGCTGAGCGGATATAGCCTTTTAACATAGCCCAACGTCAGACGACCAAGGTTGATCGCCTTCTATTCGTTGATTGCCTACTGCATCGGTTAGACTTGCCGCCTTTCCTCGTATCAAGAAGCCCGTTCATGGCCCAGCCGTCCACGACCTACAAGTTTGAACTGAACCTCACCGACCTCGACCGCAGCGTCTACGAGAGCGTGAAGCAGACCATCGCCCGTCACCCTTCGGAAACCGAAGAGCGCATGACCGTGCGGCTGCTGGCCTACGCCTTCTGGTACAACGAGCAACTGTCGTTCGGTCGCGGTCTGTCAGACGTGGATGAACCGGCCCTGTGGGAAAAGAGCCTGGACGACCGTGTCCTGCACTGGATCGAAGTCGGCCAGCCGGACGCCGATCGCCTGACCTGGTGCTCGCGCCGTACCGAGCGCACCAGCCTGTTGGCTTACGGCAGTCTGCGCGTCTGGGAAACCAAAGTGATCCCCGCGATCAAGAACCTGAAAAACGTACACATCGCAGCCGTGCCTCAGGACGTCCTGGAAACCCTGGCCAAAGACATGCCCCGCGTTATCAAGTGGGACGTGATGATCAGCGAAGGGACGATTTTCGTCACCGACGACCGGGGTCAGCATGAAGTCCAGTTGCAGTGGCTGAGCGGCGAGCGCGGCTGATTTTTCGCCGTTTGTCCGTTTGATCCGGTTTTATCCTATGTATTCAAGAGAAGCCCCTGTCACCCCATGCGCATCGAACCTCGCCTGTTGCCCGACACCCTGCCATTCCTCGGCGATCTGCCGCCGCTGCTGACGCGTCTTTACGCGGCGCGTGGCGTGCAATCCGAGGCGGAACTGGACAAGAGCCTGGCGCGGTTGATCCCGTTCCAGCAGCTAAAGGGCATGGATGCGGCGGTGGATTTGCTGGTCACGGCGTTGGAACAGCGCCAGCGGATTCTGATTGTCGGCGACTTCGACGCCGATGGCGCGACCGCCAGTACCGTGGGCGTGTTGGGTTTGCGGCTGCTGGGCGCGGCACATGTCGATTATCTGGTGCCGAACCGCTTCGAGTATGGCTATGGCCTGACCCCGGAAATCGTTGAGGTGGCGCTGACGCGCACGCCGCAGTTGCTGATTACGGTGGACAACGGCATCTCCAGCGTCGAAGGCGTGGCGGCAGCGAAAAAGGCAGGCCTGAGCGTGCTGGTCACCGACCACCACTTGCCCGGCGACGAACTGCCGTTAGCCGATGCCATCGTCAATCCGAACCAGCCGGGTTGCGAATTTCCGAGCAAGGCACTGGCCGGCGTCGGGGTGATTTTCTATGTATTGATGGCCCTGCGCGCACGCTTGCGTAGCCTCGGCTGGTACGCGAGCACGCCGCAGCCGAACATTGGCGAGCTGCTGGACCTGGTGGCGCTGGGCAGCGTCGCCGACGTGGTGCCGCTGGATGCCAACAATCGGATTCTGGTGCACCAGGGCCTGGAGCGGATTCGCGCCGGCCGCGCCCGTCCGGGCATCAAGGCGATTCTCGAAGTCGCCAAGCGCGAACCGGCACGCATCACCTCAACCGACCTGGGCTTCATTGTCGGCCCGCGCCTGAATGCGGCGGGACGCCTGGATGACATGAGCCTGGGCATCGAATGCCTGATCACCGACGACGCCGGGTTGGCGCGGGAAATGGCCGTGCAGCTCGATGGTATGAACCAGGACCGCAAATCCATTGAGCAGGGCATGCAGCGTGAAGCGCTGGCTCAGCTCAAGGATTTGCCGGTCGAATCGATGCCGTTCGGCCTGTGCCTGTTTGATCCCGAGTGGCACCAGGGCGTCATCGGCATCCTCGCTTCGCGTATGAAAGAGCGCTATTTCCGTCCGACCATTGCCTTTGCCGATGCTGGCGATGGTTTGCTCAAAGGGTCGGGGCGTTCGGTTCAGGGCTTTCATATTCGTGATGCCTTGAGTGTGGTGGCCGCGCAGCATCCGAACCTGATCAGCAAGTACGGCGGCCACGCCATGGCGGCCGGTCTGACCTTGCCGGAAGCAAATTTTCCGTTGTTCGCCGAGGCCTTTGACGCTGAAGTGCGCCGGCAATTGCGCGAAGAAGACCTGACCGGGCGTCTGCTGTCGGACGGGGTTTTGGCGGTCGAAGAATTCCATCTCGAACTGGCCCGTGCGCTACGCCATGCCGGGCCTTGGGGGCAGCACTTCCCTGAACCTTTGTTTCATGGCGTGTTTCAGTTGGTTGAGCAGCGCGTCGTCGGCGAGCGACACCTCAAAGTGGTGCTCAGAAGCGAATGTGGCTCGGTGAAGCTCGATGGCATTGCCTTCGGCATCGACCGCGACATTTGGCCGAATCCGACCATCAAGTGGGTGGAATTGGCCTACAAACTCGACCTCAACGAGTTTCGTGGTAACGAGACGGTGCAGCTGATGATTGCCCATATCGAACCGCGTTGAGCCCTTCGCGAGCAGGCTCACTCCTACAGGATTTGCACAAACCCTGTAGGAGCGAGCCTGCTAGCGACAGCGATCTTTCTGACACCGAATCCCTCGGAACCCTCCCTCATCCCCCGATGTCGACTAGGCTCTAAGCACTGCTTGATTATCCTTGTGACGTCTTGTCCAATTTTTGCCCGCGGGGGCGGGTGCTGCGCCTTTTTCCTGTCACTCGTCGACTTTTCAAACAGAACCCTGGAGCCTGCCCACTGATTCGAGAGGTGCCCCATGAGTCTGCTGCTTGAACCCTATACCCTTCGTCAATTGACCCTGCTCAACCGCATTGCCGTATCACCGATGTGCCAGTACTCCAGCGTCGATGGGCTGGCCAATGACTGGCACCTGGTCCACCTCGGCAGCCGCGCCGTCGGCGGGGCCGGCCTGATTTTTACTGAAGCCACGGCGGTCACGGCCGACGGGCGCATCACCGCCGAGGACCTCGGCTTGTGGAATGACGAACAAATCGAACCCCTGCAACGCATCACGCGCTTCATCGCCGCTCAGGGCGCGGTGGCCGGTATTCAACTGGCGCACGCCGGGCGCAAGGCCAGCACCCATCGGCCGTGGATCGGCAAGCATGGCAGCGTCAAACCCGAAGACGGCGGCTGGGTGCCGGTAGGGCCGTCGCCGATTGCTTTCGACCCGCAGCACACCCCTCCGAAGCAGCTGGATGAAAGCGAGATTGCTGAGGTCATTCAGGCCTTTGTCGCCTCAGCCAAGCGAGCGCTGACTGCCGGTTTCAAAGTGGTCGAAGTCCATGCCGCTCACGGTTACCTGCTGCATCAGTTTCTTTCGCCACTGAGCAATCAGCGACGCGATCAATATGGTGGCTCGTTCGAGAACCGGATTCGGCTGGTGCTGCAAGTCACCGAAGCGGTACGTGCGGTCTGGCCTGAGGAGTTGCCGGTGTTTGTGCGAGTGTCGGCCACCGATTGGGTGGAAGACGGCTGGAACCCTGATGAAACTGTGGAGTTGGCGCGGCGCCTGAAAGATCTGGGTGTGGACCTGATTGACGTCTCGTCGGGGGGGACGGCGGCCAACGCCGAAATTCCTACAGGGCCGGGTTACCAGACCCGCTTTGCCGAACGGGTGCGCAAGGAGTCAGGCATCGCCACCGGCACGGTAGGAATGATTACCGAGCCGGCCCAGGCCGAGCACATCTTGCGTACCTGCCAGGCGGACATCATCTTCCTTGCGCGGGAACTGTTGCGCGATCCGTATTGGCCGCTGCATGCCGATGATGACCTGGGCGGTCGCAAGGCGATCTGGCCGGCGCAGTATCAGCGGGCGACGCATCGGGATCAGCCGATTCATGAGTCGGATTTGCGTGACTGAATTCGGCTGTAAAAGCAAAAAGCCCCGATCGCTGTGATCGGGGCTTTTGTGTTTCTGTGCCGAAACATTTGTCGTCTGTCAGGCCGTCTTCGCGGGCAAGCCTCGCTCCTACAGTTGATCGCATGCCTTGGTAGGAGCGAGGCTTGCCCGCGAAGAGGCCGGCCCGGACAACCTCTTGTTATCAGGTGTACTTACGCTTATCCGGCGCTGGCGGGAAATACTGGTACAACCAGGTCTCGCTCAACGTCCGGTCATTAGTGCGAATGAACAACCGCAGCTCAACCGGCGCCACGCTGTCATTGGTCGGGTACCAATCGAAGGTAATCCGATAGCCCTTGATGTCATCCAGCACCAGCACGTTGAAGTCCTTCACCTCGCCGTTCGAGCAGGTCACCACGGGCTCGATCCCCGCGCCTTCCGGCAAGCGATCCAGGCCGCCACCGTTGAAGTCCACGGCAAAGCGTCGAGCCCAGACTTCCGGGTAATGCTCGCCCGGCGCCCAACCTTCGATAAACCCGCCCATGCCCGAACGGGTCGCATTGACCCGCGCCAGCGGCGTGCTCACCGGTGGCAGGGCGCTCCAGTAGAGCTTGTAGCCGTAGTTCAGGGAATCACCGGCCGCGACCGGCTTCTTCGGGGTCCAGAACGCGACGATGTTATCGAGGGTTTCGCCGGTCGTAGGAATTTCCAACAGATCGATAGAGCCTTCGCCCCACGCGGTAGTAGGTTCTACCCACAGGCTCGGGCGCTTGCTGTACCAGTCGACGGTGTCCTGATAATTGGCAAACTCGTGATCGGTCTGCACCAGGCCGAAACCTTTCGGGTCGGTGTCAGCGAAGGCGTTGAACTGCAGGGTCGCCGGGTTGTTCAGCGGACGGCAGATCCACTCGCCGTTACCGCGCCACATGGCCAAGCGATCCGAGTCGTGGATTTGCGGGTGAATGGTGTCGCACATGCGGCGCTCGTGGGTGCCGCAGCTGAACATGCTGGTCATCGGTGCGATGCCCAGTTGTTCGATGGCGGTACGCGCGTTGATGTGGGCGTCAATCTCCATCACCACGCGTTCGGCCTGGCAATCGATGTCAAATCGATAGGCGCCAGTGGCGCTCGGCGAATCCAGCAGCGCGTAGACCACAAAGCGGGTGCTGTCCTTGCCCGGGGTCTCGAACCAGAATTTGGTGAAGTCCGGGAATTCCTCACGCTTCTTGGCGTAGGTATCGACGGCCAGGCCGCGGGCCGACAGACCGTACTGGCCGGTGGCGTCTACCGCACGGAAATAACTGGCGCCGAGGAAGGACAACACATCGTGTCTGTCCAGTTCCGGGGCCTTGAACAGCTTGAACCCGGAAAACCCCAGGTCGCCGGTGAGCTGCTTGGTGTCGACCGTGGTTTTTTCATAGTTGAACAGGGAAGGGCGGAAATGCACTTCCCGGGCCTGGCGGGTCTTGGGATCGACGCTGTACATGCGCACCGGCTGCTTGAAGCCCATGCCGACGTGGAAGAACTGCACGTCCAGCTGACCGTTCAAGTCTTTCCACAGCGAGTGGTTGCCGTCGTAGCGGATCGCGTTGAAATTCTGCGGCGTCATGGTCGCCAGCGTCGGCGGCAGCACCTGCTTGGTGTCCTGATAGCGATTGCCGGCGAGTTGCTTGGCCTGAATCTTCAGCGTCTCGAAATCGAACGCCTGGGCTGCGCCATCAGCGGTGCCGCTGGCCGCCCAGGCACGGGAGGCGAGCAGGCCGGTGGCCGACAAACCGGTGTAGGCAGCGATGGCCATGGACGCTTTGAGCAAATTCCTGCGATGCATAAGTACAACCTGTCGTGAACAATCCCGCGCCGTTCCTGGCACGTGCTGGATCAAAAATATCGGTTCGGACATGCCTTCGGCCAAACGCAACGGACTTTAAACAGATAACAAATAGCTTAAACCGTTCGGTTGCAGAGAAAAAATGATTGGTAGCACTTTGATGATGCGGCAATGAAACAAGACATGTCGGTGAATTTTTCCGACAGCACTTTCTGATTTATAGGGCATTTCTGCTTTTTTTGACTAATTACTCTAAAAACCGCTTTTCAGCGCCGCGAATGTTCCTATCCTGTGTTCATGACCGGTTTCTGCCCTTCAGGCCGGCGGCTAATAAAAGGATAGGGCGATGCGGTTTTTGAAGTTTTCTCGGGCTTATAGAAGGACATCGTCCATGACGAAAGTACAAGGCATCACAGAAATGTTGGGAATCTTCCCTTGCCTGGCCACCGGGCGGCGAAGGCATCGCCTCAGTTCGGACGAAATGAAGCTGCTGGAGCGGTATCGCGAGTTGTCGGAAAACGACCGGATTGCGATGCGGTATCTGGTGGATGCGATGCGGAGTGTTTCGCGGTTTTGAGCGCTAAGCCAAGGGGCGGACTGTAAAGTCTGCCCCTTTTTCATTTTTCACCCTGCCTTCAACTGCAAGTGCCCACGATCGTGAACGGTCGCTGTGCCTGCATCAGATCCGGCATGTCGCGCCACTTGATCCAGGCTTGATGCTGCCAGTGCAGCAGCGGCACCGAGATGCCTGCCCACTGCAACGAACTCAGGCTTGGAATGTTATCCACAGCCGCTCTCGACTCACGCAGCGTCGGGATGACTTCGTTGCTTAGCCACTGACGCAGGTTTCGGTTTTCCGGGATGAAATGGTGGACTAGCAATGCATACATTCCCGATTCGCTGACCATCAACGATTCGACGGTTTTGCCATCCTTCAGCAACCAGACGTATCGGCGTTGATCGGGATCGAGTTTCAGGGTGAGACGTTGGTCCAGCGGACGGCCCATCAAGCGACCGAGGTCCTGGACGCAGAACCAGGCTTGGTTGTCCTGCATGAAGGCGTGGAGGAAGCGGTTGTGGCGGGTGAAGACGGTAGGGATGAAATGAGGATGGGTTTCAGACGGATTTAGCGGGTGCTTGAGCATTTTTCGACTCCATGTTGAAAAGGGAGCCGCCACTAATCCTTCGACAGATTATGGGTGGCGGACCGTGCGGCGTTCGAAGTCGGGACATTCTCGATCAACATGCAAGCCAAGAGGCCCGCGCCACACGGCCCACCATAAAGCAAAACTGAAAGGCAAAAAATTGCCCCAGTTCATATGGGGGCGCGGATGCGCCATGTTGATGATTTACCGGCTTCGACACCGGGTCGCTGATTTGGCAGCGACGAGGTAAAGCCTATCGTTCAGGCGCTCGCGGCGCCAAGTCTACTCTGGCGCCGCGCGTTGTAGGAATTGGAGTCTTCACCGGAAGGCTTGATCTGTAGGAATTTCCTGTTTTTGCCTGAAGTGCGCTGAAGCAGCATCGTCGCCCTGGTTTTTCCTATAGTTTTTTCCGCTTTCAGGAACGAACTGTAGGTTTGCTACATGTTGATCGAATTTTCAGTTTCCAATTACCGCTCCTTCCGTGACAAGCAAACCCTGTCCATGGCAGCAACGCCGCGCCTGAGCAAAAAGCGCAACCTTTTCAAGTCGCCGGTGAATGGAGAAAAACTGCCGGACTTACTGAAGATCGCTGCGATATACGGGCCGAACGCGTCGGGTAAATCGTCGCTGATCCGGGCGATGGGAATTATGGGAAGCTTGCTCGCTGCGCCTCCGACCTCAAATGAGGAATCGCTACCGGTTTCCCCGTTTCGTTTTGACCCGCAGCTTAACGACGAGCCAAGTTGTTTCGAATACAACTTTATTCAAGGCTCACTCCGCTATCGGTTTTTACTGCGAATGACGGCGCAGCGAATCATCGAGGAACACCTCGTCTCTTATCCGAAAGGAAAGGAGACGCTGTTATACCAGCGTTGTTTGGGGGAGGAGGGTGAGCAGTACGTGTTTGGCTCAAGCCTTGACGGAGGAAAAGAGGTTCACAATGCCTGGCGGCGTTTGACCAGCCCGAAGATGTTGTTCATTGCACAGGCCGTCGCGAACAGCAGCGAAGAGCTGACGCAGTTGCGAGAGCCTTTTAGCTGGTTTCAATCCGGGCTTCTCGTCATCGAGCAGAACAACATGATGGGGTTGTCGGCAGCCTCCATCCGGTTTCTTCAGATGGCATCGGACTACACGTGCAACTTGAGAGACTTTCTACTAGAGGTAGATATTCCAGTCTCGGACATTCAGCTCAATTCTGATGCAGACGCTGCTCCAGCCAGCAGAAAACTCACGCTCAAAGAATTCTTCGCCGCGGCGCGAAAAGACAAAGTGACCCTGACGCACACGAGTCATCTTGGAGATGCGGAGTTTGATTTTTCAGAAGAGTCTGGTGGCACAAAAAACCTGATTGGATTCTGGTTGCCCTGGTTCATGATCAATCACACAGACGGGAGCGGGATACTGGCCGTCGATGAGTTGGACAGCAGCCTTCATCCAGCAATAGTGGCTGATCTGATTGGAAAACATCTGGACAGCGGGCAGAACACCCAGCTGATTTTCACGACTCACGACACGCATCTAATGGATACCCAAACGCTGCGGCGCGATCAATTCTGGATCACCGAGCGTGATGCCAACGGCGCAACCTGTCTTTTTTCCGTTCACGATTTTGATGGGCGCGAGGGAGAAGACGTCGAGAAGCGGTACTTCGAAGGCCGTTACCGTGGTTTGCCGTTGATCAGGCGGAGGTGACCATGGTGCGCACGACACGCTTATTTGATCGAAAGAAATCACGGTTCAAACCGCAACCCAAGGTGCTGATCCTTTGTGAGGACAGTCAGTCAGGTAAGCAATATCTGGAGGATGCGGCCTTTCACTTTCGTGCCAATGCTCAGGTTGAAGTTGCCCATTGCGGCGTGACTCATCCTAGCGGGATTGTCGAAAGAGCAATTGCACGGCAAAGAAACTTCGATAAGGTTTTTTGTGCCTTGGACCGTGACACTCACCTTTGCTTCGACCGTGCGGTCGACTTGGCAAAACCGCATCCCAAGATAAAAGTGATAGCGTCTTTTCCCTGTTTCGAGTTTTGGTTGCTACTGCACTTTGGCTACAACAGAAAGCCATTCGCTGCTGCAGGTGGAAAATCCCCTGGCGAACTTGTTACCAAGAGTCTTAGGGGCCAACCTCTGATGGAGAATTATGAGAAGGGTAAAAATGTCAGTCATTTTGATCTGTTGAAGGGAGAGCCTTTCAATACAGCGAGGGTACTTGCTCCTCGAATTCTTCTCGATGCTGTTAACAGCGGTGAGCTCAATCCAAGTACTGAAATCCATCTGTTGATGGATGAGTTTGAAGTCCTTTCCGCGCCTCAATCGATCTAACTTCGTAACAACTCGCCCCGGTGCCACAACCAGCCCCGGGGCGAAATCAATTACCGACTAACCTTCCACGCATCCCCCGCCGGCGCAGTCCCGTGGTCATACGGCTTGGCCAACCACATGTACAACAACCCCAACCCAATAACGATCGCTGTACTCAACACCATCGCATAGTTGATGTACCACGCCGCATCCGGTGTGCGCGGCCAGGCCATGTTGATGATCGCGCCGACACCGTAAACCAGCGCGCCGACGTTCACCGCCCAACCCCAACCGCCGAGGGTGAATTTGCCGCTTGGTTTCCAGCCTTTCAGGCGTGCGTATAGCGCGGCGAGGACGATCATCTGGAACGCCAGGTAGATGCCGATCGCCGCGAAACTGACGATGGTGGCCACCGCATCTTGCAGGAAGAAGCCGAGGATGATGATCAGGGCCGGCAGGACGCCGGACACGAACAGCGCAGCCACAGGCACTTGGGTCGTAGGAGAAATCTTCTTCAGCAGTGAACTGCCAATGACCATTTCATCTCGGGCGTAGGAGTACAGCAGACGACTCGCCGCCGCTTGTAGGCTGATGACGCAGGAGATGAAGGAGATCATCACCACACCCATCACCACTTTCGAGCCGACCGGGCCGAAGGCGTTGTTGAGGATGGTGGTGACCGGGTCTTTGTCGGTGCCGTTGATTACCGCTTGCATGTCCGGCACGGCGAGGATCAGCGCCAGGCAGGCGAACATCGCCGCGATGCCGCCGATGTAGATGGTCATGCGCATGGCCACCGGAATCTGCTTGCTTGGGTTCGGGGTTTCTTCGGCCACGTCGCCGCAGGCCTCGAAGCCGTAGTACAGGAACATCCCCGCCAGCGAGGCGGTGAGGAAGGCCGGCAAATACGAGCCGTCAATGCTGATATCGAAGGTGTTGAACAACACGCTGATCGACTGGTGACGCTCGAAGATCAGCAGGTAGACGCCAACGATCACTGCGCCGACCAGCTCGCAAAGGAAGCCGAACATGGCGATCCGCGCCAGCATTTTGGTGCCGCTGAGGTTGACCAGGGTGGCGAACAGCGTCAGGAACAGCGCGATGACGATGTTGGTGTTATTGCTCGGTTCAAAGCCCATCATCGCGGCCAGGTACGGACCGGCACCGACGGCAACGGCAGCGATGGTCACGCACAGGGCGATGGAGTAGATCCAGCCGACCATCCACGCCCAGCGCTTGCCCACCAAGCGACGAGCCCAGGGGTACACGCCGCCGGAAATCGGGAACTGCGAGACCACTTCACCGAAGATCAGGCACACCAGCAACTGGCCGCAACCGACCAGTAAATAAGCCCAGAACATCGGCGGTCCACCGGCGGCCAGGCACAGGCCGAAGAGGGTATAAACCCCGACGACCGGGGAGAGGTAAGTGAAGCCCAGGGCGAAGTTTTCCCACAGGCTCATGCTGCGGTTGAAGTTCGAGGTGTAACCCAGCTTGCGTAGCTGCTCGGCGTCGCTGTCGGCAACGGCTACAGAGAGTTCGGGTGATGCGCTCATGGTGTGTCAGCTCCGGAAAATCGGCAGATTTCGGATGTCCGAAACCGTGGCGGGGCCTTGGAGGCGCTGCCCGGATCGGTGGTTATTGTTTTGGTTTTCTGGCGTTGAACCCTAGTGGTGCTTGGTGCCGGTTTCGACCTTGAAACCGTGGTGATGCCTTCGCGGGCAAGCCTCGCTCCTACAGGTACTGCGGCGACCTGTAGGAGCGAGGCGTGCCCGCGAAGCTTTTAATGCTTGAACATCACATGCCGCACAACGGTGTAATCCTCCAGCCCATACATGGACATGTCCTTCCCGTAGCCAGACAGTTTCTGACCGCCATGGGGCATTTCGCTGACCAGCATGAAGTGCGTATTCACCCAGGTGCAGCCGTATTGCAAGCGGGCAGACAAGCGATGCGCGCGACCGACGTCAGAGGTCCAGACCGACGATGCCAGGCCGTAGTCCGAATCGTTTGCCCAACCCAGCACCTGCGCTTCATCGGTGAATTTGGTCACCGACACCACGGGCCCGAACACTTCGCGACGGACGATTTCGTCGTCTTGTTGAGCGTCCGCAAGCACCGTCGGCTCGAAGAAGAAACCATTCCCCTCCACAGACTTGCCACCGGTGACCAGGCGGATATGCGGTTGCGCCACGGCACGTTCGACAAAACCGGCCACTCGGTCACGGTGCTGCGCAGTGATCAGCGGTCCCAGCTCGGTCGACGGGTCATCCTGCAACCCATACTTGATGCTGCTGACCGCTTCGCCAAGCTTCTCGACGAATTTGTCGTAGATGCCTTCCTGCGCGTAGATGCGGCAAGCGGCGGTGCAATCCTGGCCAGCGTTGTAGAAGCCGAAGGTGCGAATGCCTTCCACGGCGGCGTCGATGTCGGCGTCGTCGAAGATGATCACCGGGGCCTTGCCGCCCAGTTCCATGTGCATGCGTTTGACGCTGTCGGCGGTGCTGGAAATGATGTTCGATCCGGTGGCGATCGAGCCGGTCAGCGAGACCATGCGCACTTTCGGGTGCGTGACCAATGGGCTGCCAACGGTAGGACCACGGCCGAAGACGAGATTGAGCACGCCGGCCGGGAAGATTTCCGACGCCAGTTCCGCCAGACGCAGCGCGGTCAGCGGGGTTTGTTCTGACGGCTTGAGCACCACGGTATTACCGGCGGCGAGGGCCGGGGCGATTTTCCAGGCGACCATCATCAGCGGGTAGTTCCACGGCGCGATGGAGGCGATCACGCCAACCGGGTCGCGGCGGATCATCGAGGTGTGGCCGGGCAAGTATTCGCCGCCCGCCGAACCGCTCATGCAACGGCTGGCGCCGGCGAAGAAACGGAACACGTCAGCAATCGCCGGGATCTCATCGTTCAGCGCAGCGCTGTAGGGTTTGCCGCAGTTGTCCGACTCCAGCTTGGCCAGCTCTTCGCCGTGGGCTTCAATGGCGTCGGCGAGTTTGAGCAGCAGCAGCGAGCGTTCCTTCGGCGTGGTTTGCGACCAGCTTTCGAAGGCGCTGTCGGCGGCTTGCACGGCGGCATTGACCTGGGCTTCGCTGGCTTCGTTGATTTCCACCAGCACACGGCCGAGGGCCGGGTTGAACACCGGTTGGGCGGGGCCGTCGCCGTCGATCAGTTGGCCGTTGATCAAGAGTTTGGTTTGCATGGCATTGTCCTCACTAACACTTTTATTTTTCTGTCTGAACCGGCTCTAAATGTAGGAGTGAGCCTGCTCGCGATGACTGACTGACATTCAACAGTGATGTCGACTGTATGACCGCTATCGCGAGCAGGCTCACTCCTACAGAGATTCGGTTCCTTCAGTGGTTATTCGGTTATTTCCCGCCGCTACCCGCCACGCTCTCACCGCCCCGGGTCAGGTAATAAGCACCGAGAATCGGCAGCATGGTCACCATCATCACCAGCATCGCGACAACGTTGGTCACTGGCACGTCCCGTGGGCGGCTGAGCTGGTTGAGCAGCCACAGCGGCAGGGTGCGTTCATGGCCGGCGGTGAAGGTGGTGACGATGATTTCGTCGAACGACAGCGCAAACGCGAGCATGCCGCCGGCCAGCAGCGCCGAGCCAAGGTTCGGCAGGACGATGTAACGGAAGGTCTGCCAACCGTCGGCGCCGAGGTCCATCGACGCTTCAATCAAACTGTGCGAAGTGCGGCGTAAACGGGCGATGACGTTGTTGTAGACGATCACCACGCAGAAGGTCGCGTGGCCGACGATGATGGTGAACATCCCCGGCTCGATCCCCAGTGTCTTGAAGGTCGCCAGCAACGCGATCCCGGTGATGATCCCGGGCAACGCAATCGGCAGGATCAGCATCAACGAGATGCCTTGCTTGCCGAAGAAATCCCGCCGGTACAACGCCGCCGACGCGAGGGTGCCGAGGACCATCGCAATCAGTGTCGCGATGGCGGCGATTTCGGCCGACAACTTGATCGCTTCCAGTACATCGGGCCGAGAAAACGCCACGCTGAACCAATGCAGGGTGAAGCCCTTGGGTGGAAAGCTGAACGCCGCTTCTTCGGTGTTGAAGGCGTAAAGGAAGATGATCAGGATCGGAAAGTGCAGGAACACCAACCCGCCCCAGGCTGCGATTTTTAATCCGATAGAAGCCTGCCCCTGTGATGAAGAGTCAGAGTGCATCGAAGGCCCCCAGTCGTTTGACGATAGTCAGGTAAATGGCGATTAACACAATCGGCACCAATGTGAAGGCCGCGGCCATCGGCATGTTGCCGATTGCACCCTGCTGCGCGTAAACCATGCTGCCCACAAAGTAGCCCGGCGGGCCCACCAGCTGCGGCACGATGAAGTCGCCCAGGGTCAGCGAAAAGGTGAAGATCGAACCAGCCGCGATGCCTGGAATCGACAGCGGAAGAATCACCTGCATGAAGGTCTGGCGTGGCTTGGCACCCAGGTCCGCAGACGCTTGCAACAACGACGGCGGCAGACGTTCCAGCGAAGCCTGGATTGGCAGGATCATGAACGGCAGCCAGATGTAGACGAACACCATGAAACGGCCCAGGTGCGAGGTCGATAAAGTGCTGCCGCCTACGCCGGGAATGCCCAGCACGAATTGCAACACCGGCTCCAGCCCCAGGTGTTGAACGAACCACTGCGCGACGCCGCCCTTGGCCAGCAGCAAGGTCCAGGCATACGCCTTGACGATGTAACTGGCCCACATCGGCAGCATCACCGCGATGTAGAAAAACGCCTTGGTTTTGCCAGTGGTGTAACGCGCCATGTAATAGGCAATCGGGAACGCGACGATCGCGCTGGCGAGCGACACGGCGACGGCCATGCTCAGCGTGCGCAGGATGATGTCGAAGTTCGACGGCTGGAACAGCGCTGCGAAGTTCGCCAGGGTCAGGTCGGGGGTGACCGCCATGGTGAAGTCATCGAAGGTGTAGAAGCCTTGCCACAGCAGCACCAGCAGCGAGCCGAGATAAATTGCACCGAACCACAGCAGCGGCGGCACCAGCAGCAGCGACAGGTAAAAATTCGGTCGGCGGTACAGCAGGTTGGAAAACCTGCGCAGCGGCGAACCGCCGGCCGGGGTTTGAGGGATAGCCACGCTGGTCATCTCACACCCCACCGACAACGTTGTCGTGCAGCGGGACCATCGCCTCGCGCGCCCAGCGTGCGCTGATGCGTTGCCCGGTCTGGTGCTGGGCGCTGACGTCCAGCCACTGCACGTTGGCCTGGCTGATGTTCAGGGTCTGGCCGTTTTCCAGTTTCAGTTCATAGCGCGTGGCGCTGCCCTGGTACTGAATGTCGTGGAGCAAGCCGCTGACTTCAATCTCGTGGCTGGCCAGCGGGCCTTCGGCAAAACGCACGTGTTCCGGGCGAATCGAAAACGGCTGTGGATTGCCACTCAATTGCTTGGCCAGATCGCCGCGAATCACGTTGGACGTGCCGACGAATTCCGCGACGAACGTGGTGGCCGGTTTCATGTACAGGTTACGCGGGGTGTCGACCTGCTCGATGCGTCCTTTGTTGAACACTGCCACACGGTCGGACATCGACAGCGCTTCAGTCTGGTCGTGGGTGACGAAGATAAAGGTGATGCCGAGCTGGCGTTGCAGCTTCTTCAACTCGCTCTGCATCTGTTCGCGCAGCTTCAGATCGAGAGCGCCCAACGGCTCGTCGAGCAGCAGCACGCGAGGGCGATTGACCAGGGCGCGGGCCAGGGCCACACGCTGGCGCTGGCCGCCGGACAGTTGCACCGGTTTGCGCTCGCCGTAACCGCCGAGGGCAACCATGTCGAGGGCTTCTTCGGCGCGTTTCTGCCGTTCGGCTTTACCGACGCCTTTGACTTTCAAGCCATAGGCGACGTTGTCGAGCACGTTCATGTGCGGGAACAGCGCGTAATCCTGAAACACCGTGTTGACGTCACGCTCATATGGCGGCAGCCCGGCGGCTTCCTCGCCATGAATACGGATGGAGCCTGCACTCGGTTGTTCGAAACCGGCGATCAGGCGCAAACAGGTGGTTTTGCCCGAGCCGGAAGGGCCCAGCATGGAGAAGAACTCGCCGTCCTGGATATCGATGGAAACCCGGTCAACGGCCTTCACTTCGCCGAACTGACGGGAAACGTTGGTGAACTGGACTGCAAGCGTCATGGTGCGGTGCTCCAAAAAGGCGAGGGCCGTCACAGCGGCCCTGCCTGGACTTCTGAAAAATCTGAATCAACTTTCTGGTTGGAAAACTTATTGTGGCGAGGGAGCTTGCTCCCGCTGGAGTGCGCAGCACTCCCAAAAGGACTGATGCGGTCTCTCTGATAGACCGCATTAACTGGTTTTGGGGCAGCTTCGCCACCCAGCGGGAGCAAGCTCCCTTGCCACAGGGGCCGGTGTGTTAGCGGCCGCCCATAATCGCGATGTAGTCCTGGGTCCAGCGGCTGTAAGGCACGAACTTGCCCCCTTCAGCCTGCGGGGTTTTCCAGAAGGCGATTTTCTCGAACTGGTCGAAGCCGTTGGTCTTGCAGCCTTCGGCACCCAGCAATTCACTGCCGGTACAGGCCGCTGGCACTGCTGGCAACGAACCGAACCAGGCCGCCACATCACCCTGGACTTTCGGTTGCAGTGACCAGTCCATCCATTTGTAAGCGCAGTTCGGGTGCTTGGCTTCGGCGTGCAACATCGTGGTGTCGGCCCAACCGGTGGCGCCTTCTTTCGGGATGGTCGAGGCGATCGGTTGTTTCTCGTTGATCAGGCCGTTGACCTGATACGGCCAGGCGCTGGACGCGACCACGCCTTCGTTTTTGAAGTCACTCATCTGCACGGTGGTGTCGTGCCAGTAGCGATGGATCAACGGCTGCTGGGCGCGCAACAGATCGAGTACCGCCTTGTACTGGGCTTCGGTGAGTTGGTACGGGTCCTTGATGCCCAGTTCCGGCTTGGTGGTCTTCAGGTACAGCGCCGCGTCGGCGATGTAGATCGGGCCGTCGTAAGCCTGCACGCGGCCCTTGTTCGGTTTGCCGTCCGGCAGGTTCTGCGCATCGAACACCACGCCCCAGCTGGTCGGCGCAGTTTTGAATACGTTGGTGTTGTACATCAGCACGTTCGGGCCCCACTGATACGGGGTGCCGTAGGTCTGCTTGTTGACCACGTACCACGGCGCATCTTTGAGGCGTGGGTCGAGGCTTTTCCAGTTCGCAATCAACGCCGTGTTGATCGGCTGCACACGCTTGCCGACGATCAACCGCAACGAGGCATCGCCCGACGCCGTCACCAGGTCATAACCGCCCTTGGCCATCAGGCTGACCATTTCATCGGAAGTCGCCGCAGTCTTCACATTGACCTTGCAGCCGGTTTCCTTCTCGAAACCGGTCACCCAGTCGTAGGCCTTGTCGCTTTCGCCACGTTCGATGTAGCCGGGCCACGCCACGATATCCAGCTGGCCTTCGCCGGCACCGACGGCTTTCAGTGGTTCGGCGGCCTGGAGACTGGCGCTGGCCAGCAGCGCCGTGGTGATTGCACTGAGCAGTGCGGTCTTGTGCACGAACATGGGGATTCCCTCTTCTTTAATTATGGTCGGGGCAGTTGTGAACGTGGTGAAGCATGCCGTTAGCGGCTTGTTATTAGCGTAGTCAGAGATGCTGTCCGTGGCGCGCCATGATGTGCCGCACCACGCTGTAGTCCTGAAGCGAATCGCTGGATAAGTCTTTGCCATACCCGGACCGCTTGAGGCCGCCGTGGGGCATTTCGCTGACCAGCATGAAATGGCTGTTGATCCAGGTGCAGCCGTACTGCAACCGCGCCGCGACCTGCATGGCCTTGTCGAGGTTCTGCGTCCAGACGGAGGAGGCGAGGCCGTATTCCGAATCGTTGGCCCAGTCCACGGCTTGTTCGAGCTGATCGAAACGGGTCACGGTGACCACCGGCCCGAATACTTCGCGCTGGACGATCTCGTCGCTCTGCTTGCAACCGGCCAGCAGCGTCGGCTGGTAATAGAAGCCGGCACCGGAATGCACCGCCGCGCCGGTCACCCGCTCGATGTGCGGCTGGCCGAGGGCGCGCTCGACGAAACTGGCCACGCGGTCGCGCTGGCGGGTGCTGATCAGCGGGCCGATTTCGTTGTCGGCGTCGCGTTTACCGGCAAAGCGCAGGCTGCTGACCGCCGCGCCGAGTTCCGCCACCAGGCGGTCGTGAATCCCGGCCTGTGCATAAATCCGGCAAGCCGCGGTGCAATCCTGCCCCGCGTTGTAATAACCGTAAGTGCGCACGCCTTCGACCACGGCTTGAATGTCGGCATCGTTGCAGACGATCACCGGCGCTTTGCCGCCGAGCTCAAGGTGCGTGCGCTTGAGGGTTTTTGCTGCAGCCTGGAGGATTTTCTGCCCGGTGACGATATCGCCGGTCAGCGACACCATGCGCACTTTGGGATGGCTGACCAAGTGGCTGCCGACGCCTTCACCGCCGCCGCAGACGATGTTGATCACGCCACGTGGAAGGATCTCGGCCAACGCCGGCGCCAGGGCCAGAATCGACAGCGGCGTGTGTTCGGACGGTTTGAACACCAGCGTATTGCCAGCGGCCAGGGCCGGGGCGATTTTCCACGCGGCCATCATGATCGGGTAGTTCCACGGCGCAATCGAGGCGACCACGCCAATCGGATCGCGCCGGACCATGCTGGTGTAGCCCGGCAGGTATTCGCCGCTGAGCTGGCCGGTCTGGCAACGCACGGCACCGGCAAAAAAACGGAACACATCGACCGTCGCGCTCAAGTCGTCCTGACGGGCCAGGTGCAACGGCTTGCCGCAGTTCAGGGATTCGAGTCGGGCGAGGAGGTCGGCTTGTTTTTCGATGGCGTTGGCGATGTCCAGCAACAGGTTCGAGCGTTGCTGCGGTGTGGTCCGCGACCAGCCGGCAAAGGCGCGGTGGGCGGCAAGGATGGCGGCTTCGACTTGCTCGGTGCTGGCTTCGGCGATGTGAGTCAGCACTTCCCCGGTGGCGGGGTTGAGGATCGGCTCGACAAAACCCTGACCCGCGACCAATTCGCCATCGATCAACAACGCGGTGAACAACGGGGTCTGCGCGCCAGCCATTTTTCGGGTTCTCTTTTCTTGTGTGGCCATGGTGCTCCCAGTGACTGGGCCCGGCCGTCTTATTGATGGAGCAAGACTAGTGCGCGGGCCCGAGGTCGACAAATTCTAAATACTGAAGGTGGCGTTCGATTAAATAGATGGCTTGCGCCCGCCGTGGGGTTGTTCGCGGGCCACGGTCAAAAACGGGTCCACCAACGCCGGACGCGCCGTGCCACGACGCCATGCCAGGCCGACGTCGAGGGTCTGGCTCAGGTCGGCAATCGGGCGGGCTTCGATGATGTCGCCCTCCAGTGACCAGGGTCGGTAGGTCATGTCAGGCTGGATCGATACACCCAGGCCTGCGGCCACCAGGCTCCGAACGGCTTCCGTCGACGCGGTTTTCAGGGTGATGCGCGGTTGCAGCCCGGCACCGCTCCACATGCGGTGGGCGTTGCGGTCCATTTCGTCGACGTTGAGCTGAATCAGCGGCTCGCGGGCCACATCGGCAAGGTTGATGCTGTCGTGTTCCAGCAACGGATGCTGGGCCGGCAACCACAACCGGTGGGGCGAATGAGTCAGCACTTCAGTCTGCAAGGCATGGCGGTCTTCGAGGTTGGACAGGATCAGCACGCCGACATCGATCTCACCGCTGACCAGCAAATGTTCGATGTATGGGCGTTCGTCCTCCATCACCCGGATTTCAACGTTGGGATAGGCGCGCTGGAAACGGGTGAGCAAATCCGCAAGGTAATAACCGGCCACCAGGCTGGTCACGCCGATGATCAGCTGCCCGGCGACCTGATCGGTGCTTTGTTGCAGGCTGCGTTTGGCGTTGTCCACCGTGGCCAGAATCAGGTGCGCCTGGCGCAGGAATTGGTGGCCCTGATGGGTCAGGCTCATGCCCTTGGCGTGTCGGTTGAACAGGCCGACGCCAATCTCCTCTTCCAGTTGCTGGATCGCCAGGGTCAAGGTTGATTGGGAAATGAACGCGGTTTGCGCGGCGGCGGAGATCGATCCGGTCTCGGCCACGGCGATGAAGTGACGGATCTGACGCAAGGTCATCATGGGGAGTTACCCGGTGGGCGGTTTTTATAGATTCGCTTAAGTGTATATCGCTTTAATCGATGGCCAGTTTTTTTCAGGCAACATCCAGAAGCACTCTCGTCCCCGGTCGCCGGGCACTTTCGTTCTAGGCTGGTGGCCTTATGTGTCCGGTTAACCCCTTTCGTGGAGGCGGCAAAATGAATACGCGTGGATTGCTCGATCAACTACTCAAGTCCGGTCAGGACCTGATGCAGAACAAGGCCGGCGCAAATCAAAACAAGTCGTCCAACGGTGGATTGGGCGGATTGCTCGGTGGCAGCGGTGGTTCGGGCGGCCTCGGCGGTTTGCTCTCCGGCGCGGGCGGTGGTGCCTTGGCGGCTGGTGCCATGGGCCTGTTGCTCGGCAGCAAAAAGGCCCGCAATGTCGGCGGCAAAGTCGCCATCTACGGTGGTCTCGCGGCGCTCGGCGTGATTGCCTACAAGGCTTACGGCAACTGGCAGGCCCAGCAGGGCACCGCGCCGAAGACCGAGCCGCAGACGCTCGACCGCCTGCCACCTGCGCAGGTTGAGTTGCACAGCCAGGCGATTCTCAAGGCATTGGTGGCTGCGGCCAAAGCCGATGGCCACGTTGATGATCGCGAGCGTGCATTGATCGAAGGCGAATTCACCAAGCTCGACAACGATCAGGAATTGCAGCAGTGGCTGCATGCCGAACTCAGCAAGCCGCTCGACCCGACGGAAGTCGCCCGCGCGGCCAGCACCCCGGAAATGGCGGCTGAGATGTACATCGCCAGCGTGATGCTGGTGGATGAGGAGAGCTTCATGGAGAAGTCCTACCTGGATGAACTGGCACGGCAGTTGAAGCTGGAGCCGGGATTGAAGGCGGAGCTGGAAAAGCAGGTGCGGCAGGCTTCCCTTTAATTGCGCAGTCAGGTCAGTTAAACCGTGTCATCGTTTTTCGCGAGCAGGCTCGCTCCCACAAAGGACCGCGTTCGATTGATCAACCCGGTCAATGGAGCGAGCCTGCTTGCGAAGGCGTTTGCTTCTCTCATCCCGTGATCCATTCACCGCACGCGCCTGCCAATTCGCTTTCATCGCGACGAAATAGAAGCATGACACCCGTCTTATAAATGAAACACCCTCAGCTATACTCTCCGGCATTTGAATCGCCCGAGGATTGACCCGTGAAGAACTGGACGTTGCGCCAACGCATCTTGGCGAGCTTTGCGGTGATTATCGCCATCATGTTGTTGATGGTGGTTGTCTCCTATTCGCGGCTCTTGAAGATTGAGGTCAGCGAAGCCAGTGTGCGTGAGGACGCGTTGCCCGGGTTGTATTACAGCTCGATGGTTCGCAGTGCCTGGGTCGACACGTACCTTCGAACCCAGGAGATGCTCGGTTTGAAAGAGGGGCAGGGTTTCAGCGCAGAAGAAGCCGACAGCTTCAAAAGCTTCGAAGCTCATCTGCAGGAGCAAATGAAGAATTACCAGGCCACCGTCACCACGGATGAAGACAAGGTCGAATACGCCGTTTTTGAAAAACTCCATGCCGATTACAACAAGGTCCTGGCCGCTGTGCTCGACTTGCACAAGCGCAATCAGGGAGCCGACGCGATCAAACTGTTCAACGAGCAACTGACCCCGGCCTGGACCGCAGGTCGCATGAAGCTCAATGACATCATCCGCGAAAACAAAGCGGTCGCCGACCAGGACATCGCGGCCATTGATGACGCCGTGATCACCGCGAAAGTCATCATGGGCATTTCCCTGTTGGTCGCGGTATTGGCCGCCGGCCTCTGCGGTTTGCTGTTGATGCGCGCGATCATGGCGCCGATGAACCGGATTGTGCAGATCCTCGAAATTATGCGCACTGGTGATCTCAGCGGCCGTCTGAACCTGGAACGCAAAGACGAATTCGGGGCCGTGGAAACCGGCTTCAACGACATGATGACCGAACTCACCTCGCTCGTGTCCCAGGCCCAACGCTCCTCCGTCCAGGTCACCACGTCGGTGACCGAAATCGCCGCCACCTCCAAGCAACAACAAGCCACCGCCACCGAAACCGCCGCCACCACCACCGAAATCGGCGCGACGTCCCGCGAAATCGCGGCCACCTCCCGTGATCTGGTGCGCACCATGACCGAAGTCTCCACCGCCGCCGACCAGGCCTCGGTCGCGGCCGGGTCCGGGCAGCAAGGCCTGGCGCGCATGGAGGAGACCATGCACTCGGTGATGGGCGCGGCCGATCTGGTCAACGCCAAACTGGCGATCCTCAACGAGAAGGCCGGCAACATTAACCAGGTGGTGGTGACCATCGTCAAAGTCGCCGATCAGACTAATCTGCTGTCTCTGAATGCCGCGATCGAAGCCGAAAAGGCGGGTGAATACGGGCGCGGGTTTGCCGTGGTCGCCACCGAAGTGCGGCGTCTGGCGGACCAGACCGCCGTGGCCACGTATGACATCGAGCAAATGGTCCGTGAAATCCAGTCGGCGGTGTCGGCCGGGGTCATGGGCATGGACAAGTTCTCCGAAGAAGTGCGGCGCGGCATGTCTGAAGTGCAACAGGTCGGCGAGCAGTTGTCGCAGATCATCCACCAGGTTCAGGCGCTGGCGCCGCGGGTGTTGATGGTCAACGAAGGCATGCAGGCGCAGGCCACCGGCGCCGAACAGATCAACCACGCGCTGGTGCAGTTGGGTGATGCCAGCAGCCAGACCGTCGAGTCCCTGCGCCAGGCCAGTTTCGCCATTGACGAGCTGAGCCAGGTGGCCGTCGGGCTGCGGGGCGGCGTCTCGCGATTCAAAGTCTGATGAGCGAACTCGCGGCCAAACACAGCACGGTGATGCCGGCCAGACACGCGTTGTTTCTGCTGTTTCGCATCGGCAACGAGCGTTATGCCTTGCAGGCGCGCGAGGTGGCCGAGGTGCTGCCGCGCCTGCCATTGAAGCCGATTGCCAAGGCGCCTGACTGGGTCGCCGGGGTGTTTGCCTATCGCGGCACGGTGGTGCCGGTGATCGACCTCAGCGCGCTGACCTTTGGCGAACCGGCGCAATCGCGCACCAGCACACGGCTGGTGCTGGTGCACTATTGGCCGGACGAGCAGACGCCTTCACAGTTGCTCGGACTGATTCTTGAGCAGGCCACCGACACCTTGCGTTGCAATCCGGCGGACTTTAAGCCCTATGGCCTGGACAATCGCCAGGCGCCGTACCTGGGGCCGGTCCGTGAAGATGCCCAAGGCTTGCTGCAATGGGTGCGGGTGGCCGATCTGCTCGATGAACAGGTGCGCGCGCTGCTGTTTCCTTCGCCACCTCTGGCCACGGCGCTGCTTGAGGATGGGCCATGAGCAGCGATCAGCGGTTCTTCGATTTCCTCAAGGAACGCATCGGCCTCGACGTGACGTCGGTGGGGCCGGCAATCATCGAGCGCGCGGTGCGCCAGCGCAGCACCGCCTCCAGGGTGCTGACGGCCGATGAGTATTGGCACACATTGCAAGGTTCGCAGGACGAACAGCAGGCGTTGATCGAAGCGGTGATCGTTCCCGAGACCTGGTTCTTCCGCTACCCGGAATCCTTCGCAACCCTGGCGAAACTGGCCATCCAACGTTTAGCCGACATCAATTACATGCGCGCGCTGCGGATTCTCAGTCTGCCGTGCTCCACGGGCGAGGAGCCGTACTCCATCGCCATGGCCTTGCTCGATGCCGGACTCAAGCCGCATCAGTTCAAGGTCGAAGGCATGGACGTCAGCCCGCTGTCGGTGGAAAAAGCCAAGCGTGCGCTGTACGGCAAGAATTCGTTTCGTGGCCAGGACATCGAATTTCGCGAGCGGCATTTCAGCGCCGAAGAAGACGGCTACCGCCTCAACGAGCGAGTGCTTGAACAGGTGCGTTTGCAAGTCGGCAATCTGCTGGATCCGGCGCTGCTGGCCAGCGAGCTACCCTATGATTTTGTGTTCTGCCGCAACCTGCTGATCTATTTCGATCTGCCTACCCAGCAACAAGTCTTCGAAGTGCTCAAGCGCCTGACCCATGTCGACGGCGTGCTGTTTATCGGCCCGGCCGAAGGCAGTTTGCTCGGTCGATTCGGCATGCGCTCGATTGGCATCCCGCAGTCGTTTGCCTTCAGTCGTCAGCGTGCGCCCGAGCCTCTGCCAGTCTTTGTTCCGACACCGCTGCCAGTGCGTCAGCCGGTGCGTAGCGTGACTCCGCCGCCCGTGCGCCATCGTCCGTTCGCAACGCTCACACCGCCGGCCGTCACGCCAAAAGCTTCGGACGCTGCCGCCTTGCTGGCCAACATCGCTGCCCTCGCCAACGAAGGCAAAAGTGCCGAAGCTCGCGCCGCCTGTGAAGGTTATTTGCGCAGCCACGAGCCTGTGGCCCAGGTGTTTTATTGGTTGGGGTTACTCAGCGATGTCGCTGGCCGAGCCCTCGAAGCCCAAGGGTTTTATCGCAAGGCCCTGTACCTCGAACCGCAACATCCCGACGCGTTGATGCACCTGGCAGCCTTGCTGCAATCCCAGGGCGACACGGCGGGTGCGAAAAGATTGCAGGACCGCGCCGCCCGCAGCGAACGCGCCGCCGACAGTGAGCGTAAACGATGAACGCCTCCGACACTTTGAGCCTCACCCATGAAGATGCCCAGGCCATCGATGACTGCTGGAACCGCATCGGAATCCACGGCGACAAGTCCTGCCCGCTGCTGATCGAACACATTCACTGCCGCAACTGCGCGGTGTATTCCGCCGCGGCCACGCGCTTGCTCGACCGCTACGCCTTGCAACAGGACGATCGCGAGCAGGTCTCGGTGTCGGTGGAAATCGACGTGAAAACCCGCTCGCTGCTGATGTTTCGGCTTGGCGAAGAATGGCTGGGCCTGGCCACTCGCAGCCTGGTCGAAGTGGCACCGCTGCAAGCGATTCATTCGTTGCCGCACCAGCGCTCTCGGGCCTTGCTCGGCGTGGCGAATGTGCGCGGTGCGTTGGTGGCGTGCCTGTCGCTGGTGGAACTGCTCGGTCTCGATGGCACTGCCAGCGTGACGTCAGGCGCGCGCGTGATGCCGAGGATGCTGATCATCGCCGCCCACGGCGGGCCAGTGGTGGTGCCGGTGGACGAAGTGGACGGGATTCACGCCATCGACGAACGCATTCTCGAGGCCGCCTCGCAGTCCGGCACCCAAGCCAGCGCCAGATACACCCGGGGCGTGTTGCAATTCAAGGGTCGCAGCCTGCGTTGGCTGGATGAAGAACAGCTATTGTCCGCCGTGACCCGGAGCCTCACATGACCCCCGAGCAAATGCGCGATGCCTCGTTGCTGGAGCTGTTCAGCCTCGAAGCCGAAGCCCAGACCCAGGTGCTGAGCGCAGGTCTTCTGGCGCTGGAACGCGATCCGACCCAGGCCGATCACCTCGAATCGTGCATGCGCGCGGCTCACTCGCTCAAAGGCGCGGCGCGGATTGTCGGGGTTGATGCCGGCGTCAGCGTCGCCCATGTGATGGAAGATTGCCTGGTCAGCGCGCAGGAAGGGCGCCTGTACCTGCGGCCCGAGCACATTGACGCCTTGCTGCAAGGCACTGATTTGCTGATGCGCATTGCGACGCCGAGTAACAATCCCGAATCGGCGGATATCGAGGCCTATGTGGCACTGATGGCGCGGTTGCTGGATCCAAATGCGCTGGCCGCGCCGATCAGCACGCCGATCGCCCCGTTCATGACCGAGTCCGAGCCGGAGCCTGAAGCACTCGCGCCCATAGTCGAGGAACTGATTCCGGTCGCCGAACCGCCACCCGTCGAACCGCCGAGAAAGCTCCGGCGCACCACTGAAAATGGCGAACGCGTGTTGCGCGTCACGGCCGAACGCCTGAACAGCCTGCTCGATCTGTCGAGCAAGTCCCTGGTGGAAACCCAGCGACTCAAGCCGCACCTGGCCACGATGCAACGCCTCAAGCGCATGCAGAACAATGGCCTGCGGGCGCTGGAAAACCTCAACGTCCACCTCAAGGAACATGCCTTGAGCCTCGAAGCTCAGGAGGCCCTGGGCGATGCCCGGCGGCTGCTGGCCGAAGCGCAGCAATTGCTGGTGGAAAAAAACGCCGAACTGGACGAGTTTGCCTGGCAGGCCAGTCAGCGGGCGCAGGTCTTGTACGACACTGCGCTGGCCTGTCGCATGCGGCCGTTTGCCGACGTGTTGAGCGGGCAAGTGCGCATGGTCCGCGACCTCGGTCGCAGCCTCGGTAAACAGGTGCGGCTGGAGATCGAGGGCGAGAAAACCCAGGTCGATCGCGACGTCCTGGAAAAGCTCGAAGCGCCGCTGACGCATTTGCTGCGCAACGCTGTCGATCACGGCATCGAATCCCCCGAGCAGCGTTTGCTCGCCGGCAAGCCTGAAGAAGGGCTGATTCGTCTGCGCGCCTCTCATCAAGCCGGTCTGCTGGTGCTGGAATTGAGCGATGACGGTCACGGCGTCGATCTGGAAAAGGTCCGTCGCAGCATCATCGCGCGGCAATTATCCCCGGCTGAAACTGCCGCGCAGCTCAGTGAAGAAGAGTTGCTGACGTTCCTGTTCCTGCCGGGTTTCAGCCTGCGCGACACGGTCACGCAAGTGTCCGGGCGCGGTGTCGGCCTGGACGCGGTTCAGCACATGGTCCGTCAGTTACGCGGCGCGGTGGTGCTGGAGCAGACCGCAGGCGAGGGCAGCCGCTTTCATCTCGAAGTGCCGCTGACGCTGTCGGTGGTGCGCAGTCTGGTGGTGGAAGTCGGTGACGAGGCGTATGCGTTCCCGCTGGCGCACATCGAGCGCATGTGCGACCTGGAGCCGGCGGACATTGTTCAGGTCGAAGGGCGCCAGCACTTTTGGTACGAAGGCCGGCATGTCGGGCTGGTCGCTGCCAGTCAGCTGTTGCAGCGTCCGGCGAGTGCGAGCAGTCAGCAAACCCTGAAAGTCGTGGTGATCCGCGAGCGCGAGGCGATTTACGGGGTGGCGGTCGAGCGGTTTATCGGCGAGCGGACATTGGTCGTATTGCCGCTGGACGAACGTCTGGGCAAGGTGCAGGACATTTCCGCCGGGGCCTTGCTCGACGACGGGTCGGTCGTGCTGATCGTCGACGTCGAAGACATGCTGCGCTCGGTGGACAAGCTGCTCAACACCGGGCGTCTGGAGCGGATTGCCCGTCAGGGCAGCCAGGCCGTCGAAGCGGCCCGCAAACGGATTCTGGTGGTCGACGATTCGTTGACCGTTCGCGAGTTGCAGCGCAAGTTGCTGCTCAATCGCGGCTACGACGTGGCCGTAGCGATCGACGGTATGGATGGCTGGAACGCGCTGCGTTCGGAGGATTTCGATCTGCTGATCACCGACATTGATATGCCGCGCATGGACGGCATCGAACTGGTGTCTTTACTGCGCCAGGATAATCGCCTGCAATCGCTGCCGGTTATGGTGGTGTCCTATAAAGACCGCGAAGAAGACCGTCGTCGTGGACTGGACGCCGGAGCCGACTATTATCTAGCCAAAGCCAGTTTTCATGACGACGCCCTGCTTGATGCAGTGGTTGAGCTCATCGGAGGAGCGCGGGCATGAAAATAGCGATCGTCAACGACATGCCCATGGCGGTTGAGGCCCTGCGCCGCGCCCTGGCATTCGAACCGGCGCATGAAGTGGTCTGGGTCGCCGGCAATGGCGCGGAGGCGGTGCAGCGTTGCGCCGAAAATACCCCGGACCTGATCCTGATGGACCTGATCATGCCGGTGATGGACGGCGTCGAGGCCACCCGGCGGATAATGGCCGACACTCCCTGCGCCATCGTCATTGTCACGGTTGACCGTCAGCAGAACGTGCACCGGGTGTTCGAGGCCATGGGCCACGGTGCGCTGGACGTGGTCGACACCCCGGCCCTCGGTGCCGGCAATGCCCAGGAGGCCGCAGCGCCGTTGTTGCGCAAGATCATGAACATCGGCTGGCTGATTGGTGACAAGGGCAATCGTGAGCGATCGGCCCCCAGCCCGCTGCGTAGCTCGGCCTCGCGCCAGCGCCTGATTGCGATCGGCTCGTCGGCAGGCGGACCAGCAGCGCTGGAAGTCTTGCTGAAAGGGCTGCCACGGGATTTTTCGGCCGCGATCGTGCTGGTGCAACATGTTGACCAGGTGTTCGCCGCCGGCATGGCCGAATGGCTCAGCAGCGCCAGCGGCCTGAAGGTGCGCCTGGCTCAGGAAGGCGAGCCTCCTTTGGCCGGCACAGTGTTGCTGGCGGGCACCAACCACCATATTCGCTTGCTGAAAAACGGCACGCTGGCCTATACCGCCGAACCGGTCAACGAGATCTATCGGCCCTCGATCGACGTGTTTTTCGAGAGCGTGGCCAGTTACTGGAATGGCGATGCCGTGGGCGTATTGCTCACCGGCATGGGACGCGACGGCGCGCAGGGGCTTAAACTCATGCGCCAACAGGGCTACCTGACCATCGCGCAGGACCAACAAAGCAGTGCGGTTTACGGAATGCCGAAAGCGGCAGCGGCCATCGACGCCGCCGTGGAAGTTCGCCCACTGGACAAGATAGCGCCACGATTGCTGGAGATTTTCCCAAAATGAAGACTTTTCGCAGCAATCCTGGCCCAAGCAGTATTCAGGTGACCGCACATGACTGACCTACAGCTCGACGACTTCAAGACCGACGAAAACGCCGCCATGGTGTTGCTGGTGGACGATCAGGCGATGATCGGCGAGGCGGTGCGTCGCGGGTTGTCGAATGAAGACAATATCGACTTCCACTTCTGCGCCGATCCACACCAGGCCATTGCGCAGGCGATCCGCATCAAGCCAACGGTGATCCTGCAGGATCTGGTGATGCCCGGGCTGGACGGCCTGAGCCTGGTACGTGAGTACCGTAATCATCCAGCGACCAAGAACATTCCGATCATTGTCCTGTCGACCAAGGAAGACCCGCTGATCAAGAGCGCGGCGTTCGCGGCCGGGGCCAATGATTACCTGGTCAAGCTGCCGGACAACATCGAGCTGGTGGCGCGAATTCGCTACCACTCGCGGTCCTACATGACGCTGTTGCAGCGGGATGCGGCCTACCGCGCGTTGCGGGTCAGCCAGCAGCAGTTGCTCGACACCAACCTGGTGTTGCAGCGGTTGATGAACTCCGACGGCTTGACCGGGCTCTCGAACCGTCGGCACTTCGACGAATACCTGGAGCTGGAATGGCGCCGCTCCCTGCGTGATCAGAGCCAGCTGTCGCTGCTGATGATCGATGTCGACTACTTCAAGTCCTACAACGACAGCTTTGGCCACCTCGAAGGCGATGAAGCCCTGCGTAAAGTCGCGACCGCGATTCGCGACGCGAGCGCCCGGCCCTCGGACCTGCCAGCCCGTTACGGCGGGGAAGAGTTCGCCTTGGTGTTGCCCAATACCACGCCGGGCGGGGCGCGGCTGGTGGCGGAAAAACTCCGCCTCACGGTGGAAGCGCTGAAGATTCCGCACATTGTCCCCAGCGAAGGCTCTGGCCTGACCATCAGCATCGGCCTGTCGACCATGATCCCGCAGCCGGGCAGCGATTGCCGGCAACTGATCTCGGCGGCGGACAAGGGGCTTTACCTGGCGAAGAACAATGGGCGCAATCAGGTGGGCATCGAGTAGCGGACGACCGAAATTGCGAATATTGATCGCTTGGATGGCAAATACCCCCTGTGGGTAGGGCGCTTGCCCCGCTGGGCCACGAAGCGGCCCCTCTTCTGCGCAAAAAGAAGGGGACTGCTGCGCAGTACAACGAGAGCAAGCTGCCTCGCCACAGATTACTCGGCGTCCGCTTTAATCATTCGCCCCTAAAGCCGCCAGGCGGGCTGCCGTGACAGCTTGATTACGTTATACTCGCCGGCTTTCAAAAGTTCGCCAACGAGTGCTGCCCGCCATGGAAATCAACCCGATCCTTAACAGTATCAAGGACCTGTCCGAGCGCTCCGAAACTATTCGGGGGTATCTTTGACTACGATCAAAAGCATGAGCGTCTGACTGAAGTCAATCGCGAGCTTGAAGATCCGGCTGTCTGGAACAACCCGTCGTACGCTCAGGAACTGGGCCGCGAGCGGTCGCTGCTGGCTCAGATCGTCGAAACCCTCGACGAAATGCACAGCGGTCTGGCCGATGCCAAAGATTTGCTGCTGATGTCCGCCGAAGAAGAAGACCAGGCCGCCGTCGATGACGTCGCTGCCGAAGTCGAGCGCCTGCGCGAGTCGCTGGAAAAACTCGAATTCCGTCGCATGTTCAGCGGTGAGATGGACGCCAACAACGCCTACCTGGACATCCAGGCCGGCTCCGGCGGCACCGAGGCCCAGGACTGGGCCAACATCCTGCTGCGCATGTACCTGCGCTGGGCTGACAAACGCGGTTTCGACGCGACCATCATGGAACTGTCGGCCGGTGAAGTCGCCGGGATCAAGGGCGCCACGGTCCACATCAAGGGCGAATACGCCTTTGGCTGGCTGCGCACCGAGATCGGCGTGCACCGTCTGGTGCGCAAGAGCCCGTTCGACTCCGGCAACCGCCGCCACACCTCGTTCTCGGCCGTGTTTGTGTCGCCGGAAATCGATGACAACATCGAAATCGACATCAACCCGTCGGACCTGCGCATCGACACCTACCGCTCCTCCGGTGCCGGTGGTCAGCACGTAAACACCACAGACTCGGCCGTACGTATCACCCACGTACCGACCAACACCGTGGTCAGCTGCCAGAACGAACGCTCCCAGCACGCCAACAAAGACACCGCGATGAAAATGTTGCGGGCGCGCTTGTACGAGCAGGAAGTGCAGAAACGCAACGCCGCCTCCCAAGCCCTGGAAGACACCAAGTCGGACATCGGCTGGGGTCACCAGATTCGCTCTTACGTGCTCGATGCGTCGCGAATCAAGGATTTGCGCACTAACATCGAACGCAGTGACTGCGACAAGGTGCTCGACGGCGATATCGACGAATACCTGGTGGCCAGCTTGAAACAAGGGCTTTAACGCACGCCCTGCGGGGGTCAATACGACCCTGTAGGAGCGAGGCTTGCCCGCGAACCCCGGCGAATGCCGGGGGCAACGAACCTGATGGAATATTTAAAGACATGAGCGACCTACAACTCGACCCGCAAGCCCTGCAACAGGAAGAAAACTCCCTGATCGCCCTGCGCAAGGAAAAGCTTGCTGCCGAGCGCGCCAAGGGCAATGCCTTCCCCAACGACTTCCGCCGCGACAACTACTGCGAAGACTTGCAGAAACAGTACGCGGACAAGACCAAGGAAGAGCTGGCAGAGGCTGCAATCCCGGTCAAGGTTGCCGGTCGCATCATGCTCAACCGTGGCTCGTTCATGGTGATCCAGGACATGACCGGGCGCATCCAGGTCTACGTCAACCGTAAGACCCTGTCCGAAGACACCCTGGCCGCGGTGAAAACCTGGGACATGGGCGACATCATCGCAGCCGTTGGTACCCTGGCCCGTTCCGGCAAGGGCGACCTGTACGTTGAAATGACCGAAGTGCGACTGCTGACCAAATCGCTGCGCCCACTGCCGGACAAGCACCACGGCCTGACCGACACCGAACAGCGCTACCGTCAGCGTTACGTTGACCTGATCGTCAACGAAGAAGTGCGCCAGACCTTCCGCGTTCGTTCCCAAGTGATCGCGCACATCCGCAGCTTCCTGATGAAGCGTGACTTCCTCGAAGTCGAAACGCCGATGCTGCAAACCATTCCGGGTGGCGCAGCAGCCAAGCCGTTCGAGACGCACCACAACGCGCTGGACCTGGAAATGTTCCTGCGTATCGCGCCTGAGCTGTACCTCAAGCGCCTGGTGGTTGGCGGTTTCGAGAAAGTGTTCGAGATCAACCGCAACTTCCGTAACGAAGGCGTTTCGACGCGTCACAACCCTGAATTCACCATGTTGGAGTTCTACCAGGCGTACGCCGACTACGAAGACAACATGGACCTGACCGAAGAACTGTTCCGCGAACTCGCGCAGCTGGTCCTGGGCAGCACCGACGTGCCGTATGGCGACAAAGTGTTCCACTTCGGCGAACCGTTCGTGCGTCTGTCGGTGTTCGACTCGATCCTCAAGTACAACCCCGAGCTGACCGCTGACGACCTGACGGACATCGAGAAGGCTCGCGCCATCGCCAAGAAAGCCGGCGCCAAGGTGCTGGGCTTCGAAGGTCTGGGCAAGTTGCAGGTGATGATTTTCGAAGAACTGGTCGAGCACAAGCTGGAGCAGCCGCACTTCATCACTCAGTACCCGTTCGAAGTGTCGCCGCTGGCCCGTCGTAACGACGACAACCCAAGCGTCACCGACCGTTTTGAACTGTTCATCGGCGGCCGTGAAATCGCCAACGCCTACTCCGAGTTGAACGACGCGGAAGACCAGGCCGAGCGCTTCATGGCGCAGGTGGCCGACAAGGACGCGGGCGACGACGAAGCCATGCACTACGACGCCGACTTCGTTCGCGCGCTGGAGTACGGCATGCCGCCAACGGCTGGTGAAGGGATCGGTATCGATCGTCTGGTGATGTTGTTGACCAACTCACCGTCGATCCGCGACGTGATCTTGTTCCCGCACATGCGGCCACAAGCGTAAGTGTTTCAATAAAAAAGCCGCCTATAACAGGCGGCTTTTTATTGCCTGTCTGGTACAAACGTATCAAATGGTTACTTTTGAAGTAAGAGAGGAATACCTGTCGTGAACCGTGCAATTGCTCAAGAAGGTGCAGCGGGCGTCGCCACTGCGGTCGCTGAAAGCGTTCAGTACCAGGGCCGCAAGGCCAGCCGACAGGGCAGCGAGCAGCGTCGACAGGACATTCTCGATGCGGCGATGCGCATTGTCGTGCGCGATGGCGTGCGGGCCGTGCGTCACCGAGCGGTAGCGGCCGAGGCCGGTGTGCCGCTGTCGGCCACCACTTATTACTTCAAGGATATCGATGACTTGCTCACCGATACCTTCGCCCAATACGTGGAACGCAGCGCCGCGTTCATGGCCAAGTTGTGGATCAATAACGAGGGCCTGCTGCGCGAGATGGTGGTCAGCGGCGACGGCAGCCCCGAGTCGCGCTCGCAGCTGGCGGACGACATTGCGCGGTTGATGTCGGACTACGTTCACCGGCAGCTGATCAACCGTCGGGAGCACTTGATGGCCGAACAGGCGTTCCGCCAGGAAGCGCTGCTGAACCCGCGCCTTGCTGAGCTGGTACGTTCACATCAGCAGATTCTGCTCCAGGGCACATGCCAGCTTTTCCAGGTATTGGGTTCGCGCGAACCACAACAGGATGCCAAAGTGTTGACGGCGATTATCGGACGGATGGAATATCAGGGCCTGCTCAACGACGCCGAGCCTGTCGCCGAAGCCGAAATGCTCGGCATCCTGACCCGCTACATGCATTTGGTATTGGCGTCGGTGTAATTCCTGCGGGGCACTCGACCCTGTAGGAGCGAGGCTTGCCCGCGAAGGCGGTATAACATTCAACCTATGTGTTGACTGACACAACGCCTTCGCGGGCAAAACTCGCTCCTGCAAGGTCGGTGACCATTCGGGGCTGTGTGTTCATAGGGAGTGTTGAATGAAAGCCTGGCGTGTCGTTGTGATCGCCTTGTCGTTCCTGCTGCTCAGTGGCTGTCTGGTGACCTTCAGGGACCCACTGCCCGCCAGCGACCCCGCGCCCAAAGGTCTGCTCGGCAAATGGACCAGCACCAACGCCTGGGGCGAGCCGATGAACCTGGAGCTGACCCGTCTGGGCGACAGTCGTTACCAGGCGGTCAGCTACCTCAAGGCCAAACCCAAAGAGCGCGAGGCCTACCCCTTTACGGTGTCGCGCCACGGCAGCCGCTGGTACCTGTCGGCGAAGGTGCCGGCGCAGTTCGGCGGGCATTTCATCATCGCCGGGTTTGAACTGACCGATAAGCACGAATTGGTGGTCTACAACCTCGATCTCGAACAGATCAATCAAGCCCTCGGACAAAAAGTCCTGAGCGGTGAAGGTTTCCAGACCGATGATGGCGACGGCGTATTGATCAATAGCAGCATGGATCAGGTCTTTGCCTACCTGGATGACCCGGCCAATTCCGATGTCTTCGTCGAGGCCGTGCGCTATCAGCGCCTGGCCAAAGCCAACGTTAAATAAAGCCAGCACCTAACGGTTTTTCTACAGGAGTTTCGGGTGGACGATTACCAGCAGACGATACGCATTTTGTCCGATCGCATTGTGCTGGCGCAGACGCCGATTCGCGTCCTCGATGCGGTCAAGTGGGACGACAGCATCCGCAAGGGGTTCCTCAAGGCCAAGGGCAAGGAAATGCCCGCTGTAGATCGCGATTATTACCTCAATCGGCCGCTGTCGTTCGATTCCAGCAAAGTGAAGCTGGAGTTCCAGAACATCGAGCGTGACATCACCCGTCAGCTCGGCCAGTTCAACCCGGTCGGCCAAATCATGCGGCGCATGTGCAAGGAATACCGGATGGTGGTGCGCATGCTCGAAGCGCGCGGCACCGAAGATTTCGGCCTGATTTCCCAGGAGTTGTACGGCGCTGCGTCCGACGCGTTCCATGCCGGTGACCCGACCCTGTCCGACCTCGGCCTGATGCTCTCCGATTACCTGAACAACATCGATGGCCGGGGTGACCTGAAGGACGAGCCGAAAATCCTCACCGCCAAGGATGCCGTGCATTTGTTGCAAACCCGGCTGAGCAAAGTGTTTGGCGAGGCCGAAGAGACCATTCGGGTGTTCGAGTCCGACGGCATTGTCGCCGATGCGGCGGCCGGCGCCGACTACATCAAGATTCGCACCGACGCGATGTTCAACGAACGTGACGTGCGCGCCCTGGAAGTTCATGAAGGGCTGGTCCACGTCGGCACCACGCTCAACGGGCTGAACCAGCCGATCTGCACCTTCCTGTCCAAAGGCCCGCCGTCGTCGACGGTGACCCAGGAAGGGCTGGCGATCCTGATGGAAATCATCACCTTCGCGTCCTACCCGAGCCGCCTGCGCAAACTGACCAACCGCACCCGGGCCATTCACATGGTAGAGGAGGGCGCGGACTTCTTGCAGGTCTTCGAATTCTTCCGCGAGCAAGGCTTCGAAATGGCCGAAAGCTACGGAAATGCCAGCCGGGTGTTCCGTGGTTCGATACCGACCGGCCTGCCCTTTACCAAAGACTTGTCCTACCTCAAGGGCTTTATCATGGTTTACAACTACATTCAGTTGGCCGTGCGTAAGGGCAAGCTTGAACAGATTCCGCTGCTGTTTTGCGGCAAGACCACGCTGGAAGACATGCGTACCTTGCGTCAGTTGGTGGACGAAGGGCTGGTGGTGCCGCCGAAGTATTTGCCGGATCAGTTCCGCGACCTGAACGCACTGTCGGCGTGGATGTGCTTCTCCAACTTCCTCAACCACCTGAGCCTGGACCGGATAGAAGCGGATTACTCCAACATTCTCTAACGATCACGAAATCCCCTGTGGGATTGAGCCTGCTCGCGATAGCGGCCGAACATTCAACATTGATGTTGTCTGACACACCGCCTTCGCGAGCAGGCTCACTCCTAAAGGGTAATGTGTTTCAACTCCAATTCTTGCGAGGTTTCAACGGATGAGAATCCTCGGCATCCTTTGCCTTCTCCTGACCTTGAGCGGTTGCAGCTCCCTGCTGTTCTACCCCGAACCCGGCCAGCTGTTCACCCCGGAAAAAGCCAAGCTCGACTACCGCGAAGTGACCCTGACCACCGCCGATGGCCTCAGGTTGAACGCCTGGTGGCTGCCGGCGAAAAAAGGTGTCGAGGTCAAGGGCACGGTGCTGCATCTGCACGGCAATGGCGGCAATCTGCCGATGCATCTGGGCGGCAGTTGGTGGTTGCCGGAGGAAGGCTATCAAGTGCTGTTGATCGATTATCGCGGTTACGGGTTGTCCGAAGGCGAACCGAGTCTGCCGGCGATATATCAGGACATCGACGCCGCGTTCAAGTGGCTCGACCAGGCACCGGAAGTCAAAGGCAAGCCGTTGATCCTGCTGGGCCAGAGCCTCGGCGGTTCCATGGCGGTTCACTACCTGGTCCAACATCCCGAACGGCAGAAACAACTCAAGGCTTTCGTCCTCGACGGCGTGCCCGCCAGTTATCGCAGCATCGGCCGGTTCGCCCTGAGCAATTCCTGGCTGACCTGGGCGCTCCAGGTGCCGCTCTCGTGGCTAGTGCCGGACGGTGACAGCGCGATTAACTCCATGGCGCAGCTCAACGACGTACCGAAACTGATCTACCACAGCATCGACGATCCGATCGTGCCCCTTTCCAACGGCATCCGTCTGTATCAAGCTGCGCCGCCGCCACGCGTGCTGCAATTGACCCGCGGTGGTCATGTGCAGACATTTGCCGACCCGGTCTGGCGCAAGGTCATGCTGCGTTATCTCGACGACCCGCAGCATTTCAACGGCCTGCGCCGCTTGGGTGAAATCCCCAACTACCCGGCACCCCCGAATTCAGAAGATGAACCATCAGAGAGTCCGCAATGAGTGAAGAACGTAACGCCATCCCGCTGATCATCACCGGTATCTGCAGCATCCTCGGCACGGTGGGTGCCCTGTGGTTCTACGGCTACCTGCACTTCGCCAAACCGGAAGATGCGCTGCTGCTCAGCGACTTCACCATGATCAAGACCGTGCCGGGAGAGGACTACAAAGTCTCCCTGGAGCCTGCCTCGCAAGTGGCGCAGTGCATCGATGGCGTGCTGGTGATGTTTGACACTGAACAGAAAGGCCTGACGGGCGTCTTGGTCAACAACAAGAAAAAAGCCGTGCGCTGCATGGGCGAAGAAACTCCGCAGAAGCTGGAGCAGTAACCCGGTCCTGCATTCACTGAAGATCCTTGTAGGAGTGAGCCTGCTCGCGATAGCGGTTTAGCATTCAACACTTCTGTTGTCTGACACACCGCTATCGCGAGCAGGCTCACTCCTACAAGGGGTGTGTGAACTGCGGACGTAAAAAGCCCCGCCTGATCGACTCAGGCGGGGCTTTTGTGTTTCAGCGGGTGAAGCTTAGTTCGAGCTGATCGCCGAACGCGGCATCACGGGCTGGTTGTCGTTGGAAATGGTCACTTCCACACGACGGTTCATCGCACGACCCGAGGTGCTGGTGTTTTCCGCAACCGGGTATTCCTTGCCATAACCCTGCGCAACGACGCGCGCTGGATCAACGCCCATCTTCACCAGCGCCATGCGCACGGAATTGGCACGACGCTCGGACAGCGACTGGTTATGCGAAGCCGTACCGGTGCTGTCGGTGTAGCCTTCGACGATCACTTTGCGATCAGGGTTTTCCTGAAGGAACTGCGCCAGTTTGTTGATGTTCACCAGACCACTGGATTTCAGGTCAGCTTTGTCGGTGGCGAACAGCACGTCACCGAAAGTCACCAGCGTACCGCGATCGGTCTGCTTGGCGTTGAGGCTGTCCTGCAGCTGCTTGATCTGCTGATCGCGAGCGTCGAGACGCGCCTGGGCACGTTGCGCCGAAGCATTTTTCAGGTTGGCTTCAGCGGTGCGCAGGGCGATGGTTTGCTTCGCCACTTCAACACGCTGGTTGGTCAGATAAGCCAGTTGGTCGACCTCGTTCGGGTCTTTCTTGTCCATATAGGCCTTGTCGGCCTTGTCCAGGTAATCGCTGGCGTCTTTGGTTTCCAGTGCCGCCACTTTGCTGGCTTGCGGGTTGGCTTGCAGGCCGCTGTAGTTGGTGCGGGCCTGTTCCAGGTTCGCGTTAGGCGGTGTGGAGCAGGCAGCCAGTGCAACGCTTGCGGCCAAGAGAGCGGGGATCATCAATTGTGTACGCATAATAATTCGTCCTTTCTATCGATAAGAGCTTCAAGTCTGGTGTCGGGATGCGCGCTTACTGCACGGTGCGCTGGCTTTCCTGACGCAGTTCCTGAACCCCTTTCTGAGAGTCCTTCACAGCTTGTTCGGCTTTCATCGCCTGAGCTTTGCGTTCGGCTACGCGAGCGTCCCACTCAGCCTGCTCGGCCAGCACTTTGGCCTCGGCATACTTTTTGTCGTGCATGGCGATTTCGGCTTGCTTGAGCTTGTCCTGCGCGGACTTCATTTCCACGGCGGCGAACTCGGTGCCGCCGGCGCTGACGGCGCCATTCACAGCCGATTGGGTCACGGCGAATTGCTCGGTCGGCGGATTGCCAGCACAACCGGCCAGTACGAAGCTGCTGCCGATTGCCAGGGCAGCCAGTTTCAGACTACGCACGTGGGTGAACGAGGATTTGGCAGTTCGGGTCTTCATGGTCTTCAACTCCATTGGTGTAACTCCTGAAAAACTTAAAATCCATGCTGGGCAAGGAGCCGTAACCGTCAATTTCCGGGGGTGTTTTGAAACGGCCGTCCCAGGCGTGGTTAATGGCTGTGACCCGAGGGGTTTTTCAAAAGTTCAGAGAAGATGGCCTATCGCCCGAAAATACTTTGACCGAACGGACAAGGCTCTAAATCGGGAACTTTGGCGATGTGCAGCGGTATGCCCGACCTTTTCAAGGCTCGGGAACACGCAATTATCGAAGGGATACGCAGGCTAAATGTAGGAGCGAGCCTGTTCGCTAGCGGTGTATCAGCCAACAGAAATGTTGAATGTTCAACCGCATTCGCGAGCAGGCTCGCTCCCACAGGGTTCGGCGGGGGGATCAGTGTTTCTGCTTGTCATCGCTCGATGACAAATCGTGCAAGTGACGACGGGACAACGCGAGAAAACGCGGGGTCGGGCCGATGTCTTCGTACAGCGGATCACCTTCTTCATCGGTGGCCACCACGGTCGATCCCTTCACGTATGGAAAGCTCTTTTCGAGCTCTTCCAGCGCGGCGCCGATCAGTTCGCCAAGCAGTTCTTCGGGTTGGCGTTTGGGATACATCTCGGTAATCGCCGCCAGCCGTGCGGCCGCTTCCATGTCCAGATGAATCCTGTAACCGGTGTCGGTCAGGCGACCCTTGGCGTTTTCTTCCCAATGCTGGGCAAGTTCGCGGATTTTCATAAAAACCTCATTTCGCTCCTGCTCGTGGCAGGCGTGTGAGTGTCCGCCAGTGGCCGGCGGCAAGCCGTTGTACGGCTTACTCTTCAGACTAGCTCGAACCCATAAGGTTTACCGCCCCTTCGTCGTCTGCTTGTAAGAAGCGCTTTAGAGCGGCACTCTCTGTTAACAGAGCATGGCATTCATAGACACCCGGATTTTCGCTGGAGAACTGCTGATGACCGATATTGATGCACGCTTGCGCGAGGACGTTCACCTGTTGGGTGAGCTGTTGGGCAACACCATTCGTGAACAGTACGGGGACGGCTTTCTCGACAAGATCGAGCAGATCCGCAAGGGCGCCAAAGCCGACCGTCGCGGTTCGATGGACGCCGAGCTGAGCGCCAGCCTCAACCAATTGAGCGAAGACGAGTTGTTGCCGGTGGCGCGGGCGTTCAACCAGTTTCTCAACCTGGCCAATATCGCCGAGCAGTATCAGTTGATTCACCGCCGGGAAGAGTCGCAACCGGCACCGTTTGAAGCACGGGTGTTGCCGGAACTGCTCGCGCGCCTGCGTGCCGAGGGACATAGCGCCGAATCCCTGGCCCGGCAACTGGGACGGCTGGAAATCGAGCTGGTCCTCACCGCGCACCCGACCGAAGTGGCGCGCCGCACGCTGATCCAGAAGTACGACGCCATCGCCGCGCAACTGGCCGCCCAGGATCATCGCGACCTGACGACAGCCGAACGCGAGCAGATCCAGGCGAAGTTGCAGCGCCTGATCGCCGAAGCCTGGCACACCGAAGAAATCCGCCGCACCCGCCCGACGCCAGTCGACGAAGCCAAATGGGGTTTCGCGGTGATCGAGCATTCGTTGTGGCAGGCGATCCCCAACTACATGCGCAAGGCCGATAAAGCCCTGCACGCCGCCACCGGCCTGCATCTGCCGCTGGAAAGCGCGCCGATTCGCTTTGCCTCGTGGATGGGCGGCGACCGTGACGGCAACCCGAACGTGACGGCCGCCGTGACCCGCGAGGTGTTGCTGCTGGCGCGCTGGATGGCTGCGGATTTGTACGTGCGCGACATCGATCACCTCGCCGCTGAACTGTCGATGCAACAGGCCAGCGATGCACTGAAAGCCAAGGCAGGGGACAGCGCCGAACCTTATCGCGCGGTGCTCAAACAGTTGCGTGAACGCCTGCGGGCCACGCGCAGCTGGGCGCACGCTTCGTTGACGGCCACCACCCCGGCACCGGCCGATGTGCTGCAAAACAACCGCGACCTGCTGGATCCGCTGGAGTTGTGTTACCACTCCCTGCACGAGTGCGGCATGGGCGTGATCGCTGACGGTCCATTGCTCGATTGCCTGCGTCGGGCGGTGACCTTCGGGCTGTTCCTGGTGCGGCTCGATGTGCGCCAGGATTCGTCCCGTCACACGGCGGCGATGACTGAAATTACCGACTACCTCGGCCTCGGTCGCTACGAAGACTGGAGCGAGGAAGAGCGCATCGCCTTCCTGGTGCGTGAGCAGAACAATCGGCGGCCGTTGCTGCCAGCGTACTTCAAGCCATCGGCCGACACCGCCGAAGTGCTGGCGACGTGCCGGGAAATTGCTGCGGCACCCGGGGCCTCGCTCGGCTCTTATGTGATCTCCATGGCCGGTGCCGCTTCCGACGTGCTCGCCGTGCAACTGTTGCTCAAAGAGTCCGGCGTATTGCGGCCGATGCGCGTGGTGCCGTTGTTCGAAACCCTCGCCGACCTCGACAACGCGGGCCCTGTGATTGAAAAGCTGTTGCTGCTGCCGGGCTATCGCTCGCGCCTGCAAGGGCCGCAGGAAGTGATGATCGGCTATTCCGACTCGGCCAAGGACGCAGGCACCACCGCCGCGGCCTGGGCGCAGTATCGGGCGCAGGAGCGTTTGGTCGACATCTGCCGCGAGCAGCAAGTCGAGCTGCTGTTGTTCCACGGTCGCGGCGGCACCGTGGGGCGCGGTGGTGGTCCGGCGCACGCGGCGATTCTGTCGCAGCCGCCCGGTTCAGTGGCGGGACGTTTCCGCACCACCGAGCAGGGGGAAATGATTCGTTTCAAATTCGGCCTGCCGGACATCGCAGAGCAGAACCTCAATCTGTACTTGGCGGCGGTGCTGGAAGCGACACTGTTGCCACCGCCGCCACCGGAACCGGCGTGGCGCCATTTGATGGACGAATTGGCCGCCGACGGCGTCAAGGCTTACCGCGCCGTGGTGCGGGAAAATCCGCAGTTCGTCGAGTACTTCCGCCAATCCACCCCGGAGCAGGAGTTGGGTCGCTTGCCGTTGGGCAGCCGCCCGGCCAAGCGCCGCGCTGGCGGGATTGAAAGCCTGCGCGCCATTCCATGGATCTTCGGCTGGACCCAGACGCGCCTGATGTTGCCGGCCTGGCTCGGCTGGGAAGCGGCGCTGAGCAAGGCGCTGGAACGTGGCGAGGGCGAGTTGCTGGGGCAGATGCGCGAACAGTGGCCTTTTTTCCGTACACGCATCGACATGCTGGAAATGGTCCTGGCCAAAGCCGATGCCGACATCGCCCGATCCTACGATGAGCGTCTGGTCGAGCCGGATTTGCTCCCTTTGGGTGCGCATTTACGCGACCTATTGTCGCAGGCGTGCGCTGTGGTCCTCGGGTTGACCGGTCAGTCTCAGCTACTGGCACATAGCCCAGACACCCTCGAATTCATCCGCTTGCGCAACACCTATCTCGACCCGCTTCATCTATTGCAGGCCGAACTGTTGGCGCGTTCGCGGCAACAGGAAGTGGCGCAGGGCAGCCCGGTAGAACAGGCGCTGCTGGTGTCTGTGGCGGGGATTGCTGCCGGTTTGCGAAATACCGGCTAAGGTTTTCGTCGTGGGGGGAAGGCACCCGGCGCGGCTTCGGGTGCCGGTGGACAAGGGGCTGAAAAGGTCTGACAAGCGACAGTTAATGACGGGGTTGCGACTAGGAGTACCCCGTCCCAAGGTCACGCAAGGCGCGGGTTTCTCCGACTTTCGGCGGCTTGTGTGGTCCGGGCCTGCTGTGTATCTTGATCAGCCTTTGGCCGTTTGGGCGGTCACGACCCTGTTTTTGAGATTGGCCCCACGAGGCGAATCCGTTGTTATCTATATAAAAAATTGAGGAGCACATCGATGCGCGTCATTCTGCTGGGAGCTCCCGGGGCCGGTAAAGGTACTCAGGCTAAGTTCATCACCGAAAAGTTCGGCATCCCGCAAATCTCCACCGGCGACATGCTGCGTGCCGCAGTCAAGGCCGGCACCGAGCTGGGCCTGATCGCCAAGAGCGTCATGGACAGCGGTGGCCTTGTGTCCGATGACCTGATCATCAATCTGGTCAAGGAACGCATCAGCCAGGCCGATTGCGCCAACGGTTTCCTGTTTGACGGTTTCCCGCGCACCATTCCCCAGGCTGAAGCCCTGGTGAAAGCTGGCGTCGAGCTGGATCACGTGGTCGAGATCGACGTCAAGGACGAGGACATCGTCCAGCGTATCGCCGGTCGTCGCGTGCATGAGGCTTCAGGTCGCGTGTACCACATCGTCTACAACCCGCCGAAAATTGCCGGTAAGGACGACATCACTGGCGAAGAGCTGGTACAGCGCAAAGACGATACCGAAGAAACCGTGCGTCATCGTCTCTCCGTCTACCACGCTCAGACCGAGCCTTTGGTGAAGTTTTACCAGGAGCTGTCCACCGCTCAAGGCAAACCGAAGTACAGCCACATCGAAGGTGTTGGCTCGGTTGAAGCGATTACCGGCAAGGTGCTTGAAGCGCTGAACTGAAAAGTCTGAATCGCTTCATCTTCTACGGCCCGCTTGCGGGCCGTAGTTGTTTATACTGGCGCACTTTTTCTGACCTCTCTTACGGAAACATCGATGAGCACCTTGCTGGCCCTGGACACCGCGACTGAAGCTTGCTCCGTTGCCTTGCTGCATGACGGCAAGGTCACGAGCCATTACGAGGTGATCCCGCGCCTGCATGCGCAAAAGCTGTTGCCGATGATCCAGCAGTTGCTCGCCGACGCCGGGACCACCCTGCAAGCGGTTGATGCCATTGCCTTCGGTCGTGGGCCGGGCGCATTCACCGGCGTGCGGATCGCCATTGGTGTGGTGCAGGGCCTGGCGTTTGCGCTGGATCGCCCGGTGTTGCCGGTCTCCAACCTGGCGGTACTGGCACAACGGGCTTATCGCGAACACGGCGTCAGCCAGGTCGCAGCCGCCATCGATGCGCGCATGGATGAGGTGTATTGGGGGTGCTACCGCGAAACGGCGGGGGAGATGCGCCTGGTCGGCAATGAAGCGGTGTTGGCGCCGGAAGTGGCCGCATTGCCGGCTGATGCCAGCGGTGAATGGTTCGGCGCCGGCACGGGGTGGGGGTATGCCGAGCGCATCGCTGTCAATCTGAGTGGGCAGGATGCAGGCATGCTACCGCACGCCGAAGACCTGCTGACGCTGGCGCGGTTTGCCTGGGCGCGTGGAGAGGCAATCGTGGCGGACGAGGCTCAGCCGGTTTATCTGCGCGACAAAGTGGCGACGCCGAAAGCGCGTTAATCCCAATGCTGTTGTGGCGAGGGAGCTTGCTCCCGTTGGGTTGCGAAGCGACCCCAGGATTCCATCAGCAACACCGAGTAGGCAGGTTTTGCGACGGCTGCACAGCCGAACGGGAGCAAGCTCCCTCGCCACAATGAACATTCCAACTGCGGCCAATCGTCGATTTATCCCCCGGCTTTTAAACCTTTTCGTATTTCTGTGTTCTAGTTATCACTCGGTGGTTTGCGAAGTGGGTTATGTGCCACTAAACTGCCATTACTGATACCGGACATGTACTTATGCGTATAGACGGCCTTTCCTCCCAGTCCTACCCCCTCAAGCGCAAGCCTCGCAAAGGCCCTGTGGCGGATGACGACTACGTCGATATCGACGGCGAGCTGGAAATCCCATCCGAAGAGCAAATGGCCGCCCGTGCCGCCAAGGCTTCCGCGCAACGCCTGAGCAATCTCCCGGCCCGTCAGCAAGACATGATCTACCACCGCGCCATGAGCAAAAGCGTCGCCACGGCACTCGCCAGTTACTTGAGCACCGCCGGTTTTGTCGATTGGGATACCGATGTAATGGGCCTCGACCTGTACATCTGATGCGGCTGCCTTATTACCTCGGCTGCCCGTCCTGGAGTGAAAACGCCTGGCGCGATTATCTTTATCCGCCAGATGCCAAGCCCGCTGACTTCCTGAATCTCTATTCCCAAGTATTCAACGCCGTAGAAGGCAATACGACCTTCTACGCGAGCCCGGCTGCCAGCACCGTGCAGCGCTGGGCCGAAATCATGCCCGAACACTTTCGCTTCACCGCCAAGTTTCCCGGCGACATCAGCCACGGCGGTGACCTGCGCGAGCAACTGACCGCCGCCGACACCTTCCTGCAATTGCTCAGCCCGCTCGGTGAACGGGTTTCGCCCCTGTGGCTGCAACTGTCGAAAAGCTTCACGCCACACCGATTGCCCGAACTGGCCGGCTTCATCGATGCACTTGAGCGACCGCTGGCCGTTGAAGTGCGGCATGACGAGTTCTTTGCCAAAGGCGATAGCGAGCGCAAGCTCAATCGTCTGCTGCTGGATCGGGGCGTAGAACGCATCTGCCTTGATCCGCGAGCCCTTTTCAGTTGCACGTCGACCGATCCTTCGGTCCTCCACGCCCAGTCGAAAAAGCCCAGGGTGCCGCCACGTCCGGCAGCGTTTACCCAGTTTCCGCAGGTGCGTTTCATCGGCCATCCGCAGCTTGAGGCGAACGATCCGTTCCTGGAGCCGTGGGTGGAGAAAATCGCTTTGTGGATCGAAGAGGGCCGCACGCCCTACATCTTCCTGCACACTGCCGATAACTTGCTGGCGGCCAAACTGGCGCAACGTTTTCACGCAAAACTGATGCTGCGTTTGTCTGGCTTGCCGCCGTTGCCTGAGCTATACAGAGAACCCGCCGCCGAGCAACTTGGCCTGCTCTGAGGCGGATTCGTTCCCCTTTCCAGGAGCCTGCCAATGGATGCGCAAACCCTTCGAGCCCAGGCGTTCAAAGCACTGCACGAACGCGAGGGCGCTTTTGTCATTCCCAATCCGTGGGACGCCGGCTCGGCGAAGATGCTCGCCAGCCTGGGTTTCGAGGCACTGGCGACCACCAGTGCCGGTTATGCCTTTTCCAACGCACGCCCTGATGGAGGGTTGACGCTCGACGATACGCTGGCGAACGTGCGAGCGATTGTCGCGGCCACCGATCTGCCGGTGGCAGTGGATCTGGAAAACGGTTTTGCGGACGACCCGGCTGAGTGCGCACAAAGCATTTTGGCGGCCGCGGCGGCCGGTGCGGTCGGGGGCTCGATCGAAGATGCCACCGGTCGTGAAGACGCGCCGATCTACTGTTTCGAACATGCCGTGGCGCGCATTGAAGCCGCCGTCGCAGCGGCTCGCAGCCTTCCTTTCCCTTTTATGCTGACCGCCCGTGCCGAGAATTTTCTGCACGGCAATCCTGACCTGGCCGATACCATTCGCCGTTTGCAGGCGTTCGCCGAAGCGGGCGCGGACGTGTTGTACGCGCCGGGGCTGCGCAGCGCTGAAGACGTGTTGGCGGTGGTCCGCGCCGTGGCGCCGAAACCGGTCAACGTGTTGATGTCCGGGGGGCTCAAATTGACGGTGGAGCAATTGAGCGAGATGGGCGTCAAACGCATCAGCGTCGGCTCGGCCCTGGCCTTGGCGGCCTACGGTGAGTTTTTCCGCGCGGCCGAAGAGATCAAGACGTCGGGCACCTTCGGGTTCACGTCACGGTCGATGCCATACGCCAAGGCCAATCAATTGTTCAAAGGCTGACGATGCGGTTTCGGTGGTGGCTGTTGTTGATGCTGTTAATGATCGGTGCGGCGGGCGTGAGCGTCTGGCGCGGCTGGATCTCGCTGCCACCCCAGTGGAACCCTTGGGCGCCGCTGGACGTGAAGGCCGCCCCGAACTTTCTGACGCGCTATAAACTGATGCGCCTGCGCGATGATCCGCAATTGTGTGATCAGGCCTTGAGCAGCTCCGGTTTACGTGTTGCGCATCAGGCCGACAGCCCCGGCGCGACGTGCCCATTGATCAACACCTTGCGTGTCCAGGGCGGCGATGTGGCGTTGAGCAGCAGCTTTCTCGCCAGTTGCCGTTTGGCGGTGTCGTTTGCCCTGTTCGAGCACCACGCCCTGCAACCCGCCGCGCAAGCGGTGTATGGGCAGCCTGTCAGCCGGGTCGATCATCTTGGCAGCTTCGCCTGTCGCAACGTCTATGGCCGCGAAAACGGCAGGCGAAGCCAGCACGCCAGCGCCGATGCGCTGGACATCGCCGGTTTCCGCCTGGCGGATGGTCGCTCCATCAGCGTGCTCAAGGATTGGCCCAAGGATAATCAGGACGCCCAGTTTCTGCGCCAGGTCCGCGATGGCGCCTGTGGCGTGTTCAGTGTGGTGTTGAGCCCGGACTACAACGACGCCCATCGCAATCACTTTCATGTCGATGTCGGGCCGTGGTGGGTGTGTCGCTGAGGGCTTTTGTTGAAGGTCAGGCGGCGATGCGCAGGTTTTGCAGGACGATCGGGCGAGCCCAGCCGGTATCGAAATCGAAGTGTTTTTGTTGCTCGACCAATTCTTCGGGGGAGAACGGCGGGAACGGTTTGTCCAGCAGGTCGAGTTCGAATTCGGCGATCGGCAAGTGCAGAGGACGCGGTTGTGGTGCCGGGCCGGCTTCTGGCGCAGGCTGACCGGCGGTGAGCACGATCGGCCGCACCCAGCCACTTTCAAAGTCTTGTTGCTTCTGCTGGGCGACGATTTCTTCAGCCGGGAACGGCGGGAAAGGCTTGTCGGCCAGGTCCATTTCGAACTCGGCAATCGGCAAGAACAGCGGCTCGGGTGGTTTGACTTCGGTTTCTTTCACATCGCATTCGCGTTGGCTGACGATGTGCGCCAGCAGTTCGCTGCCGACGGTCGGCTCCACCGGGCTTTCGAGATCAACCGGAGGAAACGTGCCACACGCCGGCACCACATCCGTCGACTGTTCGGCCAGGGCCTGGGCAAAAAAATCCTGCCACAGGTGACTGACGCCGCTCAGTGCCTGGGAATTTCGCAGGCCATAATCGCCATGACGCGATATGTAGCCTACGGATGTGGATTGAATGCCTGACATTTTTCTCGGTCGACGCTCAGCTCTGGCAAAATGCTCGTTAGTTTTGTTATCGGCCGTTTTTGCCGATCATTAATTTTTTGAGCGTGTTTCCCCATGATTGAGCAACCTGCGGCCTGCCGCATCCACGTCGAGGCCTCAGCCCCGGCGTTCCAGCCACAAGCCGAGCAGTGGGCCGAACGCCTGGGCTTGCCTTTGCACGTGGATGACGGCGAGTTTGCCTTGCAGGTAGGCGAACAAGGTTTGCAGCTGCAACAACTGGGGCCGGACGCACCGGGGCCGGTGCGGGTGGACTTCGTCGAGGGTGGCGCGGCGCATCGGCGGTTGTTCGGCGGTGGCACTGGGCAAATGATCGCCAAGGCGGTGGGCATCGCCCAGGGCGTGCGTCCGCGTGTGCTGGATGCCACGGCGGGGCTGGGCAAGGATGCGTTCGTGCTGGCGAGCCTTGGCTGCGAGATGAGCCTGATCGAGCGTCAGCCGCTGATTGGCGCGTTGCTTGAGGATGGACTGGCCCGTGGCGCGGAGGATTTCGACGTGGCGCCAATCGTGGCGCGGATGAAGTTGCTCAAAGGCAACTCAATCGAGGTCATGCGCAACTGGGAAGGCGAGCCGCCGCAAGTGATCTACCTCGACCCGATGTTTCCGCACCGTGAGAAAACGGCGTTGGTGAAGAAGGAAATGCGTCTGTTCCGGCCGTTGGTCGGCGATGATCCCGATGCGCCGGCACTGCTCGAGGCCGCATTGGCACTGGCCAGCCATCGGGTGGTGGTCAAGCGTCCGCGCAAGGCACCGTGTATTGCCGGACCCAAGCCCAGTCATGCGCTGGACGGCAAATCCAGTCGGTATGACATTTATCCGAAGAAAGCGCTCAAGCCGTAAGACCGCGTTGCACCATTCGCGGGCAAGCCTCGCTCCTACAGGGGCTGTGTTAAACCTGTCGGAGCGAGGCTTGCCCGCGAAGGCGCCAGACCAGACAACCAAACCTTATCAGGCTGTCTCTGGTCGATAAGCCCGCATAAACAACCCCACCACCTCCCGTACATGTTCCTCGGCCGCATCGCCCGTCACCGGCTCTCCGCAGCCATACAGCAAGCGGAAATTGCCCGCGCCCTTGAGCAGGCAGAAGAAATGCTCGGCCGCATTGCGCGGTTTATCGATGCTCAACGCGCCGCTCTGATCAACCTTGGTCAGCAACCGTTCCATGCCATGCAACATGCGTTGCGGCCCGGCCTCGAAGAAGATCAGTGAAAGTTTCGGGTCCTGGCTGCCCAGGGCCATTATCAGCCGATGCAGGTTCACCGATTCATCGCTGTTGATCAGCTGGTGAAAGCCGCGTGCGATGTTCAACAGCACCGTTTCTACCGAAATGCCATCCGGCAACTCGAAAAACAGCGTGGGCAACTGCTCTTCGCACTTGGCCATCACGGCGGCGGAGAACAGCGTCTCCTTGTCGTTGAAATGGCTGTAGACCGTCAGCTTCGACACGCCGGCTTCAGCCGCCACGGCATCCATGCTGGTGCTGGCGTAACCATTACTCAGAAACAAAATTTTCGCCGCATCGAGGATGGCCTGGCGCTTGGCCAGATCCTTGGGGCGGCCCGGGCCGTTGGGTGCTGAAAGATTGTTCGACATTCTTCGCTTTAATACTGGACTGGTGAGTTTGCTATTAATAACATACTCGCCAGTATAATTATTCCAAGCACCATTAGCGAAAGGTCCTTCACCATGTTCCGCTATGCCTTGCCCCTCGCGTTGCCAGTGTGTCTGGCGTTTCTATTGTCTGCGTGTGGCCACGAAGAGGCGCCGAAAATCACTGTCCGCCCGGCCATGGTGGTGCAGCCAGAGCCTTCGGCCCAGGCAATGGAAAGCTATCCGGGTGAAGTGCGGGCTCGTTATGAGCCGGACCTGGCGTTTCGCATCGGCGGCAAGGTAAGTCGACGACTGGTAGAAGAAGGGCAGCGGGTCAAGGCCGATCAGCCTTTGGCCGAACTCGATCCCCAGGACGTGCGCCTGCAACTGGAAGCCACCCGTGCGCAAGTGGCCGCCGCCGAGGCCAATCTGAGCCTGGTGCGCGCCGAGCGTGATCGCTACAAGACGCTGATGGACCGTCAGATGGTCAGCCGTTCGCAGTACGACAACGCCGAAAACCTTTACCGATCCGGTGAAGCACGCCTCAAGCAAATCAAAGCCGAATTCAACGTCTCGACCAATCAGGCCAGCTACGCGGTGCTGCGAGCGCCCCAGGATGGCGTGGTGGCCAAGCGTGCGGTGGAAGTAGGGCAAGTGGTGGCGGCCGGGCAAACCGTGTTCACCCTCGCCACCGATGGCGAGCGTGAAGTGTTGATCAGCTTGCCGGAGCAGAGCTTCGGCCGCTTCAAGGTTGGTCAGCCCGTCTCGGTAGAACTCTGGACCCAGCCCGATCAGCGTTTTGCCGGGCGGATCCGTGAGCTGTCGCCCGCTGCCGATCCAAAGTCCCGCACCTTCGCTGCCCGGATTTCATTCACCGGCGGCAAGGTCCCGGCCGAACTCGGCCAGAGCGCCCGGGTGTTCGTCCAGACAACTGACGTGATACCGCTGTCCGTACCGCTATCGGCACTGACGGCGGAAAACGGCGCGACCTATGTCTGGGTCGTCAGTGCCAACAATACCTTGAAGAAAACCCCGGTCCGGGTCGGTGCCTTCGGCGAAAAAACCGTCCCGGTGCTCGAAGGCCTGAATGCCAGCGACTGGGTGGTGGCCGCTGGCGTCCATGTTTTGCTTGAAGGGCAGCAAGTGCGCCCGGTGGATCGCTCCAACCGCGTGGTCAATCTGGCGGACAAGGAGTAATCCCCGATGGGTTTCAATCTTTCCGAATGGGCGCTGCGCAATCGCCAGATCGTACTGTTCCTGATGCTCTTGCTGGCTGTCGTCGGCGCGCTTTCCTACACCAAACTCGGCCAGAGCGAAGACCCGCCGTTCACCTTCAAGGCCATGGTGATCCGCACCAACTGGCCGGGCGCCACGGCGCAGGAAGTCTCGCGCCAGGTCACCGAGCGCATTGAAAAGAAACTGATGGAAACCGGGGAATACGAACGCATCGTGTCGTTCTCCCGTCCGGGCGAATCCCAAGTGACGTTCATTGCTCGTGACTCCCTGCATTCGGTGCAAATACCGGACCTTTGGTATCAGGTTCGCAAAAAGGTCAGTGACATTCGGCATACGTTGCCGCCGGGCATCCAGGGGCCGTTTTTCAACGATGAATTCGGCACCACCTTCGGCAATATCTATGCGCTGACCGGCGAGGGATTTGATTACGCGGTGCTCAAGGATTACGCCGACCGCATTCAGATCCAGCTGCAGCGGGTGAAGGATGTGGGCAAGGTCGATCTGCTCGGGCTGCAAGACGAGAAGGTCTGGATCGAACTCTCCAACGTCAAACTTGCCACGCTCGGTCTGCCATTGGCCGCGGTGCAGCAAGCCCTTGAAGAGCAGAACGCGGTGTCCACCGCCGGGTTCTTTGAAACCACCAGCGAGCGATTGCAGCTACGGGTCTCGGGGAATTTTCAGACAGTCGATGAGATCAAGAACTTCCCGATCCGCGTCGGTGATCGCACTTTCCGTATTTCCGATGTGGCGGACGTGCGTCGCGGCTTCAACGATCCACCGGCGCCGCGAATGCGCTTCATGGCGGAAAACGCCATCGGTCTGGCCGTGGCGATGAAGGACGGCGGCGATATTCTGGTGTTGGGCAAGGCGCTGGAGATCGAGTTTGACCGCATCCAGAAAAACCTTCCGGCCGGCATGCAGCTGCGCAAGGTTTCCGATCAGCCCGCAGCGGTGAAAACCGGTGTCGGCGAGTTCGTTCAGGTGTTGGTGGAAGCCCTGGCGATTGTGTTGCTGGTGAGTTTTTTCTCCCTCGGTGTGCGCACCGGCATGGTGGTGGCGCTGGCGATTCCGCTGGTGTTGGCGATGACCTTCGCCTGCATGTATTACCTAGGCATCGGCTTGCACAAGATTTCCCTCGGCGCGTTGGTGCTGGCCTTGGGCTTGTTGGTCGACGACGCGATCATCGCCGTGGAAATGATGGCGATCAAAATGGAGCAGGGCTTCGACCGTATCAAGGCCGCCAGTTATGCCTGGACCAGCACCGCGTTCCCGATGCTTACCGGCACCCTGATTACCGCCGCCGGATTCTTGCCCATAGCCACGGCGCAATCGGGCACTGGGGAATACACGCGCTCAATCTTCCAGGTGGTGACCATCGCGTTGCTGGCTTCTTGGATTGTGGCGGTGGTGTTTGTGCCGTACCTGGGGGAAAAACTCCTGCCGGACCTGGCGAAGATTCATGCCGCCAAACATGGCACGGGTCAGCCCGACCCTTATGGCACGCCGTTCTATCAACGGGTCAGGCGCTTGGTGGAGTGGTGCGTGCGCTGGCGTAAAACTGTCATCGTGCTGACCGTGGTGTTGTTCATCGGCTCGATCGTGCTGTTCCGCTTTGTGCCGCAACAATTCTTCCCGGCCTCGGGTCGACTTGAATTGATGGTCGATCTGAAACTCGCCGAAGGCGCGTCCCTGAGCAACACCGCCGACGAAGTCAAACGCCTTGAAGCCTTGCTGAAGGATCACGCCGGTATCGACAACTACGTGGCCTACGTCGGCACCGGTTCGCCGCGTTTCTACCTGCCGCTGGATCAGCAACTGCCGGCGGCCAGCTTTGCTCAGTTTGTCGTCCTGGCCAAGACCATCGAGGAGCGTGAAACCCTGCGCACCTGGCTGATCGAAACCCTCAACGAACAATTCCCGGCCTTGCGCTCTCGGGTCACACGCCTTGAAAACGGTCCGCCGGTTGGCTACCCGGTGCAGTTCCGGGTGACCGGTGAGCACATCGAGGAAGTCCGCGCATTGGCCCGCAAAGTGGCGGCCAAGGTTCGCGAGAACCCGCACGTGGCGAACGTCCATCTGGACTGGGAAGAACCGAGCAAAGTCGTCTACCTGAACGTCGATCAGGACCGCGCCCGGGCCTTGGGCGTGAGCACGGCGAACCTGTCGAAGTTCCTGCAAAGCTCCCTGACGGGGTCCAGCGTCAGCCAGTACCGCGAAGACAACGAGTTGATCGAGATCCTGCTGCGCGGCACCCTGCATGAGCGCACCGAACTGTCGTTGTTGCCGAGCCTGGCGGTGCCGACCGACAACGGCCGCAGCGTCGCGCTGTCTCAGGTCGCGACGCTGGAATATGGCTTTGAGGAAGGCATCATCTGGCACCGTAATCGCCTGCCGAACGTGACGATCCGCGCCGACATCTACGGCAAGGAACAGCCGGCGACGCTGGTGCAGCAGATCTTGCCGACCCTCGACCCGATTCGCGCCGAATTGCCGGACGGTTACTTGCTGGACGTCGGCGGCACGGTGGAAGACTCGGCCCGTGGCCAGAACTCGGTGAAGGCCGGCGTGCCGCTGTTCATTGTGGTGGTGCTGACCTTGCTGATGCTGCAACTGCGCAGTTTCTCGCGCACGGTGATGGTGTTCCTGACTGCACCGCTGGGTCTGATTGGCGTGACGCTGTTCCTGATGGTGTTTCGTCAGCCGTTCGGTTTTGTCGCGATGCTCGGGACCATCGCACTGTCCGGGATGATCATGCGTAACTCGGTCATTCTTGTGGATCAGATCGAGCAGGACATCGCCGCCGGGCTCAAACCGTGGCAAGCAATCATCGAAGCCACGGTGCGACGCTTCCGACCGATTGTGCTGACCGCGCTCGCGGCGGTGCTGGCGATGATTCCGCTGTCCCGCAGCGTATTCTTTGGGCCAATGGCGGTAGCGATCATGGGCGGGTTGATCGTGGCGACTGCGCTGACATTGCTGTTTTTGCCGGCGTTGTATGCGGCGTGGTTCAGGATCAAGAAAGAGTCGGTGTAATCTCGGCGGCCTTCGGGCCGCCCGCTCTCTTGCTGACGTTCACCGCTCTAAATTGTGGGAGCGAGCCTGCTCGCGATGGCGTCGTGTCAGGCAATACATTTCGCAAATGGACGACCGCTTTCGCGAGCAGGCTCGCTCCCACAGTTAATCTTCTGAATACAAATACCGTGTACGACACAAAACCCTGTGGGAGCGGGCTTGCCCGCGATGGCGATCTGGCAGGCGACTATGTTTAAAGATCTGCCAAAACATCAGAACCTTCCCACGAAATTTTCAGGTTGTCTGTCGGAAGCGCGATCTCTAGGCTTTTGGGTGTCGCTGCAAAAAGCAGCGACCGGGTTTCGCAGCCCGGTTAAACTTCAGACGCACAGCGTCCACCATCCGAAAGCGGGCGTTTTTTTATGCCTGTGTTATGGCGGCTGTGCGCGGGAGATCTTCGGGTCTGCCGGGTTCCTGAAGTCCCGGTCTGCGAACCTGCGTACAGCTGCCACCTTATGTTCGTTTCGCAGCGAACGGTGACAGCTCCACTACTTCAGGAGTTACACGATGATTAAAGACAGCCCAAATCCTCCAGACACGGAAGCAGAACTGGAAAAAGAAACCGACCCGGTTTCCCCTTACGCCTTTCTCGATTCCAAAAAACTCCACGACGCGGCAATTCGCGCTCTTGATCACTATTTGGCGCCACCACCCGAAAAAAAGGCTAAAGCTGACCGTCGTCCCAGCTCGGTTTTCGTCATCGCCCCCAACGTTGATTCCGAAACCCTTTTGGCTCACGCCTGCGAAACCCTCGTTTCGGCAAATGTGATGGCCAGTGAGTTAGCCTTCGGTCTGAACGGACCGACATGCAATCTTATGTTGGCGGTTCAACAGATGATTTCGCTGGCGGAGTTATCGGTAAATCGCGTTCTGGATCAGGTTGATCCGCACCAGTAGCGCAAACGGAAAAAGCCCACTGACCTGTAAAGACCAGTGGGCTTTTTTGCGAGTTTCAATTGCCTGGAATTAAAGCGTACCAAAGACTTTCTTCGCCAGACTCGTCGCCGCCGCCGCAGGGTTCTTGCGAATGGCTTCTTCCTGTTTGCCGATCATCTCGAACAAGCCGTTCAGTGCCTGCTCGGTCACGTAGCTTTCGATGTTGGCGTTCTTGGTATCCAGCACGCCCATGGTCGCTGCCTGGCCTGCGAAGGTGTTGTATTGCTTGGCCAGGCCGACCTGGTCGGTGGCTTGTTTCACGATCGGCAGGAACTTGACCCGAATCTGTTCGCGGCTGGTTTTGCTCAGGTACTGGGTGGCCGAGTCGTTGCCGCCGCTGAGAATCCCTTTGGCGTCATCGACGCTCATCTTCTTCACGGCATCCACCAGTATTGGCTGGGCCTGGGTCACGGCGGTTTCGGCCGCTTTGTTCATGCTGGTTTCCAGCTCTGTGACCTGATCGCCCATGCCGAACTGTTTCATTTTGCTGGCGACTTTGCCCAGTTTGCCCGGCAGTTCGATTTTCACGTCCGGGTTGTTGCTGAAGCCGCCTGGCGTGCCGAGTTGTTTGACGGCCAGTTGCGCGCCTTGGGTCAGGGCATCCTTGAGGCCACCGGTGGCGTCTTTTTGCGACAGGTCATTGAGCGACAGCGCCAGTGCGCTGGCGGAGATCATCAAGCCTGCACACAGGCCGGCAAAGCGAAGGGTAGGGCGGAGCATGGCGGCTTCCTTGTTCAAAAAAGAGACATTAGCGAATGGCGTCGACGCGGATTTTCAGTGGCTGCGGATCGCTGCCATCCAGCTGTACGGCGTGGTGTTCGGTGGTGATGAACATCAGTTTGCCGCCGACTTCGATGCGCGCGCTGACGGAGTAGCGATGGCCGGGTTTGACCTGGGCCGGATCGTAACTCAGATGAAACGGCAGCGGCACCTGGCCTTTGACCGGGCCTTTCTGTTCGTCGAGGATAACGGCGGGCGCATCCGCCAGGGACACGTCCTGCAAGCTGACGCTTAAGGTGGCGCTCGGTGGCAGGGCAATGCGTTGCAGGTAGAAGACTTCGCCATCGAGGGCGGTTTTAGCGGCGGGTTGCATCGTTTGACAGGCGCCCAATAAAGTGGTCATTGCCAACAAGAGAGTTTTTTCATCGCCGATCTCCGGTCAATGTGGGCGCGAGCAAGCTCGCTCCCACAGGGATTACATTAAGCCTCGGGCTGAGGGGCGACCTGATCCGCCGCATCTTCGCTGCGATGCAACGCCACCTGACGGATCGACAAACGAATCTCCGCCGGCAACACCCTTTTCGCCGCGCCTTCGGCCAGTTCGCCCAGCAGTTCGTGATAACTCAGCTTGCCGGCTTCGTCGCGTTTGAGCACGTCAAGATCCAGCATGGTTTGAATGAAGTGGCGGAACAGGCTCTTGTCGAAGAACTCCGGGGCATTCAGCCCGTGCAGGATCGACAGGCGCTGGGCCATGACGGTGCACAGGTCTTCCAGTTCTTCGGCGCTGATGCTGTTCTGGCCGCTGTTGAGCAGCAGGGACACGGTCATGTAGAAGCGTTGCAGTGTCTGGGCGATGCTCTTCGACAGCAAGGTCAGCAACACAAAATGTCGCGAGCTTGGCGCCGGGCGCAAGTAGACATCGTTCTCGAAACGCAGCAGACCTTGCTCGACGAACGCTTCGAGCCATTGATCGATCACGCCATCCAGCTCGTCCAGCGACCAGCGAATGAACAGCTCCGATTGCAGGTACGGATACAGCGCCCGGGTGTAGCGCAGGATCTGTTCGCGGCTCATGCGCGAGGCGCTCTGGAAGAAACTCGCGAGCAAAGCGGGCAGGGCGAAGATGTGCAGCACGTTATTGCGGTAGTAGGTCATGAGGACGGCGTTCTGCTCGTCCAGATACAGAATCTTGCCCAGGGCATCGCTTTGCTCGGACAACAGGTCCATGTCCTTCACATGCTCGATCAACGCCCGGCCGTCGCCGTCCGGCAGCGTGGTGTGCGGCGAATACGGGACCTTGCGCAACAGCGCCAGATACAAATCGAGCACCCGCGCCATGGCGCGATCATCCAGCGCCAGGCGCGTGGTGGACAGCAACGCCAGGGCCACCAGGTTGACCGGGTTGATCGCCGCCGCCTCGTTCAGATGCTGTGCGACTTTTTCGCCGAGACGGTTGGTGGTTTCGTTGAGCCAGGCCGGTTTGAACTGCGGGCCGAGTTCCTGTTTACGCCAGTCGGGCTGTTCGCTGTCGAGGAATTCCGCGAGTTTGATCGGTTCGCCGAAGTTCACCGCCACCTGGCCGAAACGCTGCTTGAGCGCACCGATGACTTTGAAGATGTCGAAGATCGATTCTTTCTTCTTGCTCGCACCACGCAGTTCGCCGAGGTAGGTTCGGCCTTCCAGCACACGCTCGTAGCCGATGTAGACCGGAATGAACACGATGGGCATGCGCGATGAACGCAGGAAGCTGCGCAGGGTAATTGCCAGCATCCCGGTTTTCGGTTGCAGCATGCGCCCGGTGCGCGAGCGGCCGCCCTCGACGAAGTACTCGACCGGGAAACCTTTGGTGAACAGAGTGTGCAGGTATTCGTTGAATACCGAGGTGTACAGCGGATTGCCCTTGAAGGTGCGGCGCATGAAGAACGCGCCGCCACGACGCAGCAGGCTGCCGATCACCGGCATGTTGAGGTTGATCCCGGCGGCGATGTGCGGCGGGGTCAGGCCATTGCGGAACAGTAAATAGGACAGCAACAGGTAGTCGATGTGGCTGCGGTGGCACGGCACGTAAATCACTTCGTGGCCCTGGGCAACTTTCTGCACGCCTTCGATGTGGTTGACCTTGATGCCGTCGTAGATCTTGTTCCAGAACCAGCTCAGCACTACTTCCAGGAAGCGGATCGCGGTGTAGGTGTAGTCCGAAGCGATCTCGTTGCCATAGCGCAGGGCCTGGGCCTTGGCTTTCTCCGGGGAGATGTTCTCGCGCTCGGCTTCGTCGAGGATCGCTTGCTTGACCAGCGGTTGATTGAGCAGGCCTTTGACCAGGTTGCGACGGTGGGAAATGTCTGGGCCGATCACCGCGGCTTTCAGGTTGCGGAAGTGCACCCGCAGGATCCGCTGGGCCATGCGCACCGTGCGCTCGTGGCCTTTGTTGTGGTCGATCAGCTCTCGCAAGTGAATCGGTGCCGAGAACTGCACGCGGGTCTTGCGCCCCAGCACGATGACGCTCAGCAACCGACGCAGGCGACCGGTAACGGCCCAACTGTCGGCGAAGAGCAATTTCCACGGGCTCGATTCGCTGTCGGGTGACTGCCCCCAGAACACGCTGACCGGAATGATCTGCGCGTCTTCGGCGGCGTTCTGGCTCAGGGCACTGACCAAGCGGGTCAGGGTGGGCGGCGCACCACGTTTGTCCTGTCGGCCGAGCCAGTCGGGCTCCGGTGTCAGGTAGAAAAATGCGGCGGGTTCCACCAGATTACCCACCGACACAGGCAGCACCGGACGGGGCAGGCCGGCTTTGCTGCATTCGGTGTCGACCACGGCCAGGTCGGTCAGCGAAGGGTTTTGCAGGACGTAGAACACCGGACGACTGCGGTCGAGGTTGAGGGTGAACGACGACTGGTTGATCGTCTCCGAGCGAACCCAGAGATAGAGCAGTCGGCGCAGGGTGCCAAAAACAAGACGGCGGAACGGGGAACGGGTCATACGGCTTCTGCGTGAGTGAGTAAAACCAAGCAATTGCTCGGGCGGCCGATAGTGTGCCGTATTCGTCGAAAATCGGCAAAAAAGCGGGTAAGTAAAGTTGAGTTGAGAGTTTTGGCGCCTGTCATATACTCGGCGCCTCAACAATAAAAAGAAGGGGGTATCGATTCATGGCTACGCGCGAAACCGGCAATGTGAAGTGGTTCAACGACGCCAAGGGCTACGGCTTCATTCAGCGCGAGGACGGGGTGGACGTGTTCGTGCACTACCGCGCGATCCGCGGTGAAGGGCATCGCTCGCTGGCTGAAGGTCAGCAGGTGGAATACGCCGTGGTGACCGGCGAGAAAGGCTTGCAGGCAGAGGATGTGGTGGGTTTGTAACCCCACTCCTCAGATCACACAAAAAACCTGTGGGAGCGAGGCTTGCCCGCGAAGGCGTCATCACTGGCGCTAAAAGCTTCGCGGGCAAGCCTCGCTCCTACAGGTTTTGTGGGAACGTGGATTACGCGGTTTTCCAGATGATTTCTTCTTCACCGTCAGCGCTGATGCGCATCCAGCGATCGGCCGTTTCTTCACCTTCTTCCTCAACCCAGCTGCCCGGTGCGCAACGCACTTCGACATTCAGTGCGGCAAACGCGGCGCGGGCGCAGGCGATGTCGTCTTCCCACGGGGTCTGGTCGCTGTCCAGGAACAGGCTGTTCCATTTGCCCACGGCTTTGGGCAGCCAGGTGACCGACACGTTCCCGGCCTTGCACTTGTAGGTCTGGCCCTTCTTGACCCATTCACTGCACTGGCCCAACGCTTCGCTAAGCCAGTCTGCAACGGCCTTGTAGTCGACGTCAGCGTCTTTCAGGTAAATCTCGATATCGGGTTGGCGCATGGATGTCCTCACTGCGGTCTTGAAAAATCCATTCGCGGATTTAGCCGGCCTCAAGCTGTTGCTCAAGACCAAAAATTATTGAAGTACGAAATAATCGTAGCGCATCGACACGGTGACCTCGAACGGCTCCGCCTGCTCGATGACCGCCGTCCGGCGTTCGGCACTGGCACGCCAGCCGTGTGGCGTCATGGCCAGCAGGTTGGCGCGATCCTGGCCATTTGAAAGTGTCAGTCTGAATTCCAGGGTCTCGCTGTGTTGCAGCGCCATGCCTTCCGGCACCAGGGCCAGATGCTTGTCGTCGGTGTATTCACGGACTTCGTCATACAGCCGCTCGCGCAATTCCATCAGGTGGCCGCTGGTCGGCCCGACTTTCATCAAGCCGCCGCCGGGGCTGAGCAGGCGTTTGGCTTCTTCCCAATCCAGCGGACTGAAGACGCTGGCGAGAAACTGGCAGCTCCCCGAGGCCAACGGCACCCGGGCCATGCTGGCGATCAACCAGGTCAGCTGCGGGTTGCGTTTGCAGGCGCGTTTGACCGCTTCCCGGGAGATGTCCAGCGCATAACCATCGGCATTGGGCAGGGCTTCGGCAATTTGCGCGGTGTAGTAACCCTCGCCGCAACCGATGTCCAGCCAGCGCTGGGGCGCGTACTGCGCGGCCAGTTCGGCCAGGCGCTTGGCCACCGGCGCGTAATGGCCGGCGTTCAGGAAGTCGCGACGGGCCTCGACCATGGCGAGGTTATCCCCAGGGTCGCGGCTGTTCTTGTGCTGCACTGGCAGCAGATTCAGGTAACCCTGCCGCGCACGGTCGAAACGATGCCCGGCGGGGCAGGCCACGCCGTTGTCCACCGCGTTGAGCGGTTCGCTGCAGATCGGGCAGGCGAGCATCAGGCGAGCAACTTGATCAGGGTCTGGTAGTAGATTTCGGTCAGCACATCGAGGTCGGCGGCCAGTACACGCTCGTTGACCTGGTGAATCGTCGCGTTGACCGGGCCCAGTTCAACCACTTGGGTGCCCATGGTTGCGATGAAGCGCCCGTCGGAGGTGCCACCGCTGGTGGAGGCTTTGGTTTCGCGCCCGGTGATGTCCTTGATGCTCGACGCCACGGCATCCAGCAATGCACCCGGCTCGGTCAGGAACGGCAGGCCGGACAATGCCCAGTCGATGTGCCAGTCCAGGCCATGTTTGTCGAGGATGTCGGCGACGCGCTTTTGCAGGCCTTCAACGGTGGACTCGGTGGAGAAGCGGAAGTTGAACACCGCCACCAGGTCGCCCGGAATCACGTTGGTCGCGCCGGTGCCGGAATTGACGTTGGAAATCTGGAAGCTGGTCGGCGGGAAGAAATCGTTGCCGTGGTCCCAATGCTCGGCGGCCAGTTCGGCCAGAGCCGGGGCAGCGAGGTGGATCGGGTTCTTCGCCAGGTGTGGATACGCCACGTGACCTTGCACACCGCGAACGGTCAGCTTGGCACCGAGTGAACCGCGACGGCCGTTCTTGACCACGTCACCCACCAATGTAGTGCTCGATGGTTCGCCGACGATGCACCAGTCCAGACGTTCCTTGCGCGCGGCGAGGCGTTCAACCACGGCCTTGGTGCCATGGTGCGCCGGGCCTTCTTCGTCGCTGGTGATCAGGAACGCGACCTTGCCCTTGTGATCCGGGTAGTCGGCGACGAAGCGCTCGGCGGCCACGGTCATGGAGGCCAGGCTGCCTTTCATGTCGGCCGCGCCACGACCGCAGAGCATGCCGTGTTCGTCAATCAGCGCGTTGAACGGGTCGATCTGCCAGGCAGACACCGGGCCGGTCGGCACCACGTCGGTGTGTCCGGCGAAGCACAGCACCGGGCCGTCGTGTTTACCGTGGGTCGCCCAGAAGTTATCCACATCTTCGATGCGCATCGGCTCCAGGGTGAAACCGGCATCGCCCAGGCGCTGCATCATCTGCTTCTGGCAATCGGCGTCGACCGGCGTCACGGACGGACGGCGGATCAGGTCGATGGCGAGTTGAAGGGTCGGCGAAAGGTCGGCGTGGGCCGTCATGTAAGACTCCGGAGCTTTATTTGTAGGAGCGAGGCTTGCCCGCGAAGAACGATAGTGAGGTGTATCTGTTACACCGAGTCGCTTCATTCGCGGGCAAGCCTCGCTCCTACAGGAATTGAGGCAAGGCGCGCAAAATGGCGGTTATCTTAAAGCAAAACGGCGGCCATTGGCCGCCGTTTAGTGCATCTGTACTGATTTAGACAGCCGGTGCGGTCGCGGCTTCGGCCACCGGTTTCGGCAGCGAAGACAGGAACGCCATGATCAGCGCCGCCAGGTACGGCAGCGACTGCACCAGCAACATGGTCACCCAGAAGCGCATGTCGTTGCTCGGCATGCCGTTCACCAGGTAAATCCCCAGCGCCGCACCCCACAACAGCAGCATGATGAACACCTCTTCGCGCGCCTCCGAAATCGCCACCCAGAAGCCGTGGTTATCGGCGTTCTTTGGTGTGCGGAAAAACGGAATGCTGCTGGTGAAGAAACCGTACAGCACTGCTTTGGCGATGGTGTGCGACAACGCCAGCCCGGCCAGCGCCGCGCAGAACGCATCCTTGAGGTTGACCCCCACCGCACGGCGGTAGAGGAAGATGATCTTGCCCACCTTGAATACGAACAGCGCCAACGGCGGGATGGCGAAAATCAGCAACGGCGGATCGACCCGCTGCGGCACGATAATCATCGCCGCCGACCACAAAAGGGCGCCCACGGTGAAGAAGATGTTCATGCCGTCCGCTACCCACGGCAACCAGCCCGCGAGGAAGTGGTAACGCTGGCCACGGGTCAGCTCGCTGCCTTTGCCGCGCAGCAGGCTGGTGGTATGACGCTTGATGATCTGAATCGCACCGTAAGCCCAGCGGAAACGCTGTTTCTTGAAGTCGATAAAGGTATCGGGCATCAGGCCTTTGCCGTAGCTGGTGTGGTAATACGCCGCCGACAGGCCTTTTTCGAACACCCTCAGACCCAACTCGGCGTCTTCACAGATGCACCAGTCGGCCCAGCCCAGTTCCTCGAGCACCGAACGTCGGGTCATGGTCATGGTGCCGTGCTGGATGATCGCGTCACGGTCGTTGCGGGTGACCATGCCGATGTGGAAGAAGCCTTTGTATTCCGCGTAGCAGAGCTTCTTGAACGTGCTTTCGTTCTGATCGCGGTAATCCTGCGGCGACTGCACCACGGCGATTTTCGGGTCGGCGAAGTGCGGCACCATGTGCTTGAGCCAGTTCGGGTCGACGCAGTAGTCCGAGTCGATCACCGCAATCACTTCGGCATCCTTGGCGGTGTGCGGAATCAGGTAGTTCAGCGCGCCGCCCTTGAAGCCGGCCAGTGGCGCGACGTGGAAGAACTTGAAACGCGGGCCCAGGGTTGCGCAGTAATCGCGCACCGGTTCCCAGACCGCCGGGTCCTTGGTGTTGTTGTCGATGATCAGGACTTCGAAGTCCGGATAGTCGAGGTTGGCCAGGGCGTTGAGGGTCTGTTTGACCATCTCCGGCGGCTCGTTGTAGCAAGGGACGTGAATCGACACTTTCGGTCGGTAGTCCGATTCGCCCACCACCGGCAGGAATTCGCGCCGCCGCTTGTGGGTCCAGACCGCTTCGGCCAGTTCATGCGCCTCGGTCAGCAATACGATAAAGACCCCGAGTGCGCCCAAGGCAAGGAGAAATCCTATCGTCAGGCTGAACCAGGTGCTGTATTGCAGGCTGTAGTCGTAACCGATCCACACCAGCACCGATCCGCAGAGGAAGGCGATAAAGGTCAGGAAGGTACGGCCGCGTTGACGCAGCGCCGAGCCGTCGATCATCAGCAGGGTCAGGGACAGCAGCGCCAGGACCACCGAACCGACCGCCAGCACGCGCCATTGCGGAATCGCGACAACCGGGCCTTCGAAGTTGAATTTCTGCTGGCGCGCGGCGTTGAAAACACCCCAGTAAGCGCCCACCGAACCTTCGTCGCTGGCCTTCCACGGTTGGTCAAACGCTTCGATCACGAAGTAGTTGAAACCCTGGCGGTTGAGCTTGTTGACCAGCGTGCGCAGGTAAATCGCCTGGTCTGCCGGCGACGCATCGGCGCCACCGCGCATACGGCCGTTGCTCGGCCAGCCGACTTCCGACAGCAACAGCGGTTTTTTCGGGAACATCTTTTTCAGATCACGGGCACGGTCGAGTACGAACTGCCCGGATTGCTCCATCGGCACATGTTCCCAATACGGCAAGACGTGGGCGGCGATCAGGTCGACGTGCTTGGCCAGGCTCGGGTTTTCTTCCCAGACGTGCCATTGCTCGGACGTGGTGACCGGCACTTTCACTGCCGCGCGGACGCGATCCAGAATGATGCTGAGTTCTGCGGCGGTAATTTCCTTACGAAAGATCGCTTCGTTGCCTACAACCACGCGAACCACGCTGCGGGAGGTATTGGCGAGTTCGATGGCGCGCAGGATCTCACGCTCGTTGCGTTCCTCGTCCGGGCTGATCCAGATACCGAGGGTGACCCGCAAGCCGAATTCTTCCGCCAGTTTGGGAATGTCTCCCAGGGAGCCGTCGACCGAGTAAGTACGGATGTTGTCCGTCAGCTTGCTCATGATCTCCAGGTCGCGACGCATTTCATCGTCGGTCGGGTACTGCTCCTTCTGCGGATACTGGCCTTGCTGGAACGGCGAGTACGAGAAGCCGGAGATCTGTTCGGGCCAGTTGGGGGCGGTGACCGGGCGATTGATCAGCGCCCAGAAGCCGGTAAACAAGGCGGCGATGGCGAGCACCACGACCAGGTTGAGTCCAAATTTACGCGATGACATAGCTATTTCAGGTTCCAAAGGCTGTGGAACGAAGGACCGGTCGGCGTGTGCCAAGGGGCGCGCATCCTACACCGGGCATTCCCTGAGCGTATAGCTGACAGGGAAATGCCCTACGTTTGGCAATCCCGTTTCGCATAAGTTCTTACACTTGTCGCGGGAACTTAGATCTTGTCGCTGTCTGGCCCTATAATGCGCGCCGGTTTTTAGGGTAATGGTCATGAGTACAGAAGATCCGCGGTTTGCAGGCATCGCCCGTTTGTATGGCATCGAAGGCTTGGAGCGTCTGCGCGCAGCCCATGTGGCCATCGTCGGTGTCGGTGGCGTCGGTTCCTGGGCAGCGGAAGCCATTGCCCGTTGTGGCGTCGGCGAGATTTCGCTGTTTGACCTGGATGACGTTTGCGTCAGCAACGCCAACCGCCAACTGCACGCGCTGGACAGCACTGTCGGCAAACCCAAAGTCGAAGTGATGGCAGAGCGGTTACGCGGGATCAACCCGGACTGCACGGTGCACGCGGTGGCGGATTTTGTGACGCGCGAGACCATGGCCGAGTACATCACGCCAAACATCGACTGCGTGATCGATTGCATCGACAGCGTGAATGCCAAGGCAGCGCTGATCGCCTGGTGCAAGCGCCGCAAGATCCAGATCATTACTACCGGCGGGGCAGGCGGGCAGATCGACCCGACACTGATCCAGGTCTGCGACTTGAACCGCACCTTCAATGACCCGTTGGCATCGAAAGTGCGCTCGACCCTGCGCCGTGACTACGGCTTCTCGCGTACCGTGACGCGTCATTACAGCGTGCCGTGCGTGTTTTCGACCGAGCAACTGCGCTATCCGAAACCGGATGGCAGCATCTGTTTGCAGAAAAGTTTTGTCGGCGATGGCGTGAAGCTCGACTGCGCCGGCGGGTTTGGCGCAGTGATGATGGTGACGGCGACGTTCGGCATGGTCGCGGCGACCAAGGCTGTGGATAAAATTGTGGCGGGTGTACGGCGGCCGGCGGATCGGGTCAAGCCTGAGGTTTAAGGTTGCAGTTGTCGGCCTCATCGCGAGCAGGCTCGCTCCCACAGGGGAACGCGTTCCAATGTGGGAGATTCTATGTTTGGGGGGAACACCCAAACATAGAATTTGGCTTGTATTCGGTTTGGTTTTTCATCAGGGCAAACATCACTCTGGCCAG